>NZ_CALIBH010000082.1 GCF_938045775.1 uncultured Campylobacter sp. | reverse complement strand
TCTAAGCTTAAAATTTTGCCGTGCGAGTCAAAGCCTACGTTTAGTATGCGCCCCTCCAGGCTGGAAGCGCGGTCGTGCAAGTGTCCGTGAAGCATAAAAGAGCCTTTCTGGGCGCGGTTGTGCTCCTCTACGGGATAGTGAAACATGCAGATGCTCATACCCGTTTTGCCGTCCTTCATCGCGCCCGCACCGCCGTCAAAATTTAGCTCCTTGTAGTGCAGGATATCGCTAAAGATAGGATTTCCGTCGTCTTTTAGCTCGCGTAGCAGCGCTTCTTTGTTTTGGCTAATGAGCGTATCGTGGTTACCTAAAATCAGTACATGCGAGCCGTTTAGCCTACGCGCGACGCTTTTTAGATCCTTTAATTTATTACAAAATGCAAAATCGCCCAGATCATAAACCGTATCCTCGGGCCCCACTACGGCATTCCAGAGTTCTATTAGCTTTTCATTCATCTCGGCTACGTCGTTAAAAGCCCTAAATTTAGGGCAGTATTTCATAATATTTGCGTGATAAAAATGCAAATCTGAGGTAAAAAATATCATCATTTTTCCTTTAAGCTTTAATCGCTGCATCAAATTTAAGCTTTACGTAAATTTACGCGGCGTCAAATATTCGCACGGTAATCGTTAAACTTTTTCTAAAAATTCTTTTATAAAGCCTAGTTTGCCCTGCTCGTCAAGGGATCTGAATTCTCGCTCGTTTGCTTTGATATGGTCAATCAAGGGGTGAAATTCCTCATCAAGCTTGGTTTTATCCAGTTTGCCGGAAAGCGCCTCGTTTTTACTGCGAGCGAAAAATTTATTCACGAGATAATAAGGCGTTTTCATCTTAAAGCAAAAATCATTTTGGCTTGGGATATACACCATAAAGCCCTCAAATTTCGCCTCTTTGACTATATTTTTAAGCTCCGCAAAGCTCGTTTTTAGATACTGCTCGCCCTCTTTATAAAAAGGTCTTTTTAGCACTCCGGCAGTGTTTGCGGCGATTTTATCCAGCTCAAATTCGCTTGCTTGCGCGCCGGTTTTAGCGTCGATAAGCCCGATAAAGGTCTCTCCAAGCTCCTCTTCTACGATGTGCGGATCGCTCTCGTCGGTGATCTCAAATAAAAAAGTTTTATTTGGATAGCGTTTGAAAATTTCTTCAAATTTACAGCAGTGCTCGCGCGCCATCTGCGCAAATCTACTATCGGTCGATCCCGTCGTGGAGTAGATGACGCGGCGGTTAAAGCTCGCGCCGCTTTCGCCGACATCTACATAGGTGCAACACCCCAAAAAGCCGTTTACCTTTCGCACGGCAAGCACGGGCGTATCGTCCGTGATATCGATAGGATAAAGGCTTTTGCGCGAGGTAAATTCCGAGTAGTTATAGACCTTTTTAAACGGACGCACGATGATATTTAGATTCTCGTCCATTATGAGCCCGCGCATCTCAAGCAACGCCTTATCCCAATCGGCTTTGAAAAAGACGCGTTTTGAGTATTTGTAGGTGCAAAGCTCTGGATAAAGCTCGCTTTGACGCGCGCTCCAGAGTCTTTTGTCCTGCGTGGCAGCGATATATTTTTTCGTTACGTAGGTATTTTGCGCCGCATCAAAGGGCAGATCGCGCCTGTTTAGAGCCGCCGCGTCTTTGATCTTTTGCGCTACGCTTTCGCTCATAGGATTAACGGGCGGGATCAAAATTTCGCCCTCTATTTTGTTGTTTGCGACCTTTATAAACATCGCTATTGTCGTATTTTCATCGACGCCGTGCTCGGAGGCGAAGAAATTTTGCATTCTAAAGCATTCGAAAATAAATCCATTCTGGGCGGCTTGCTCTTTTAGGCTTAGCAGCTCTTTGGTGCGCGCACTCACGTTGCTAAGCACGATAAGAACGTCTTTATCTTTGTTTTCCAGGGCAAATTTATACGCCTGCTTTATCTCGCGGGCGACCCTGCGCTTTGCGTCCTCCAAAAGCTTCGGCGACCAAGTATAAACCCCCGCCTCATCGGTTAGAAACATATCGTTTTCCAGATGATAAATTTGCGCCTGCGGGTATTCATTTTGAAATTCTTTAATTTTCTCTTTTGCGAAAGTCGTTTTACCAGAGCCCGCATGTCCACGAACGACTATAAATTTTCTCATTTTACCGCCTTGATTTTATGTGGCGATATTCTACCTGAAATTT
>NZ_CALIBH010000081.1 GCF_938045775.1 uncultured Campylobacter sp. | reverse complement strand
AAGCGGCCTGCACGAAATATAAAATCGCTCCGATTTCTGGCAAGCGCGCGCCGAGCCGTATATGCGTCGTAAATATAAAAGCGGCGACAGTCGATGTCTTTAGGCGCACACGGCGCGGCCTTTCACGACGGTAAGGAGCGGCAGCTGATATTTAATAATCACGCTATGGAGAAAATGAAATAGGCGGCGCGAGTTTTGCTTTTTTGGCGTAAATTTTACAAACTCGGCGCAGATTCCCGCGCGAGCTTTACGAGCGGCGCAGAGCGCAAATTTAATAGGCGCCGTATAATTGAGGCGCCGCAAAGCGGAAGGACGGTTGGGATGAAATTTTTTGCTATTTTGATTTTATGCGCGGGCGCGCTTTTTGGCGAGACGATCAGCGCGAAATATGAAATCTCGTTCGGCGTTTTCGGCGCGGTCGGCAGCGCAAATACGCGGCTCGTGCGGCAGGGCGATCGCTACGAGATCGTCATGGATGCCGTCGCGCAGGGCGTCGCGGGCAGCCTAAGCGGGCAGAGGCGCGAGAGCTTCCGCTCAAAGGGGCGCGTCGTGGCGGGGCTTTTGATGCCCGATCTCTACGTCCACGAGGTCTCGCGCAAAAAGGGCAAAACGACGAAAAACGAGCGCAAAACCTACGCCTTCGACTACGCGCGCAAAACGATAAAATTTCAAAAGTTCAAGGGCACGGGCGGCGAGCTACAGCTCGTAAGCGATGAAATTTTGCCCTACTTCGCGACGAACGACCTGCTGAGTTTGTTTTTCAATTTCTCTAAGATCCCGCACTCGGGCGATAAATTTTTCGTCCGAGCCGCGGACGCAAAGAGCGCTGACGGAAGGATCGACATCGAAAGGCCGCGCGGAAGCGCCGCTGCAAATATCGCGAGCGAGCTTGGCATCGCGCCGCCTAGCGATGCGGATGCAAACTCCAGCGCAACGGCAAGCGCAAGCTCTAGCGGAGCAGATACGAAAACCGGCGCAACGGACGCAAATTTTAAAGGGCGCGGCGCGGGCGCGGATAAGCAGGCTGCGACGATCTACGTGGTTTTCATAAACCAGCCGATATTTTCGAGCAGCCGAGGCGAGCTGCACCTGAGCCTAAACGAACGCGGTTACGCCGATCGCGCCGTTTTGAAGGACGTGCTGCTCTTCGGCGACATCCGCGCGCGGCTCGTGGAATGAGACTTCGTAAATTTACGAGGTAAAATTTGTTCAAATTTATCCCTGCTCGCTTCAAACGTCATCGTTTTCATATCGCCGAAAAAGGGCAAATTTGATCGATCATAATTTAAGATAAATTTCAAATAGAGTCCGCTTTTATGATCTACACGAAAATTTGCGGTCGGATTTTATCTAAATTTTTCCCTATTTTCAGTATAAAATAGGCTTTTAGCTCCCCGTATTCTTTGTTGCTTAGAAACGAAGCCTCTATAAAAGAACTTTTGTCGTATATCAATATGCTATCGTTTATAATATCAAAGCCTAGCCCGTTAAAAAGCCTATATAGCAATAAAGGAAAGAAGCTAATAGATATAATTACCGCAAAAATTATCCAAAAATTTTCCTCCCTTCCATCTATCACTACCGCTACGAAAAAAACTAAAAGCAAGTATATAAAAGCAAATAGCAGCATAAGGCATTTTGTCTTTTTTGATATTTCGGGGTATGACGGTCCCGTGGTTCGTTTGATACAAGTTATATCTGAAATTTCGGTCTCATATAAAACGGCTTCCGTCTTTTTAGAGTATAGAGTTATATCGTCATTTTTAAAGCATATATAGCACTTGCCGAAATTTGAAAATTTATTTAATGCTCTGAGCGGAAAGTAGCAATCCAGCAAAACGAGAAATAAAATTTGCTGGGCGGAAAATTTACCGCATATCGCCATCAATATCGTAGTAATGATATAAATCGCGCCGATGATAGCATTTAAGATTATAGCGTGGTCTTTTATGATTATTGGCTCTTTATCGTAATCACGAGTTTTAGCGCCCCGCGATGAAATACCACCCGGGTTTAAATTTTGAAATTTTATCTCATCTTTTGAGTTTAAATTCATGTCGTTTAAATTTCTATCTCGGAAATTTGCGCCGCAAAGATGATCGGGTTGCGATTCGGGGTCTGTTTGATTAAAATTCGCATTTTTAAAGCTTTTGCTACTCAAATTTGCATCGTTTAAATTTAATGATCTGCGATCCGTTGCATCGCTTAAATCCGCATCGTCAAAGATGTCAGCGCTAGCGCCTTTTCGAAGCTTTTGCTTGAAAGTCCGACGTCGTTCGTTTAGAGGCTTTTTAGATTCCTCAAGCAGCACTTTATCCAAAAAATATCCTTAAGCTTAAATCGCTCGTATTTTATAACTTTGGGCTTAAATCGCAATAAATCGCGTTCATTTCGCGCGTTTTTGATTTTATTGAAATATATGTTTTTGCGTCGCGCCGCATGCAGCGCAATGACAGCAGCAAGGGCGCGGCAACGGAAACAAACCGCGTTTTTGGATCGATTTATTTCTTAAATTTTCTTATGAAATCGCTCGCGTCCCGCGCCGCCATCGCTGAGCCCATAACGGCGATCCTGTCGGCTCCCGCGCGTAGAACGGAGGCGAAATTGCGCGGCGTTATGCCGCCCAGCGCATAAATTTCGCCCGCGAAAAACTCCCGCACTTCGCGGATCAAATTTAGCCCCTTCGGCGCAAGCCCCGCCTTGCAATCGGTCGCGAAGATGTGGCTCAGACAGATTGCGCCGGCGCCCAGCTTCAGCGCCTCTCGCGCCTCTGCCTCGCTGTGGCAGGAAGCGACTAGTTTTTTGAAATTTGCGCGCAAAAACTCCGCGTCCCGCGCCGCACAAAAACTCCGCAAAACCCCGAGCGGCAGCCATAAATTTCTCTCGCCTGCCCGCAGCGCAAAATC
>NZ_CALIBH010000080.1 GCF_938045775.1 uncultured Campylobacter sp. | reverse complement strand
GTTTGTCTGCAAAAATTCCATCCATCTGCGCGCAAATTTTATCCGCCTCGCTCTCTTTTTTTACGATGGTCGCAACCTTCTTTACATTTTGGCAGATGTCTGCGGTAGAGTTTGCATCCATCGCAAGGCTCTTAAGTCCTAGTTTTTGCAGATTCTCGCTAACGCCCGCGGAGTGAAAGCTCGTAATAACCAGATCGGGCTTAAGCTCGACGATCTTTTCGAGGTTAGGCTTTACGTAGGTGCCTACGCTTGGTAATTTCGCGGTTTCTGTCTCCGGGCGGATCTTGCTCATCGAAGTAGTGGCGATCGCAGCGATCTGATCCTGCGCGCCTAAAGCGTAGATGATCTCGACCGCGGCGGGATCAAGTACGACTAGACCTTTGGCGAATACAAAGCTCGCCGAGAGCAAAGCTATAAGAATTTTTTTCATAATTTCTCCTTTTTGGGTAGTATAAACTTTACCCCGTTTTCTTCTACTATTAAGGCTTCAAAGCCGTAAATTTCTTTTATGATCTGCGGCGTAAAAAGCTCGCTCGCACTCCCGCGATATCTCACTGCGCCGTCTTTTAGCATAAAAATCTCATCGCAAAAAAGCGAGGCTAAATTTAGATCGTGCAGCACGATGACGCTCGTTAAATTTAAAGAGCGCGTCAGGTTTTCGCAGATGCTCATCGCCTCGATGGCGTAGTTCATATCTAGCGCGCCCGTGGGCTCATCGAGCAGTAAAATTTCAGGCTCGCTGACGAGCGCTCTAGCAAGCAGTACGCGCCCAAACTCCCCGCCGCTTAGCTCAAATGCGCTACGCTCTAGGAATTTTTTCACGTCCAAAAGCTCTGCCATTTGCTCCACTTTAGCGTGATCGTTCGCGTCGTAGCCGCTAAATGCGCTTTTTAGGCGGCAAAACCTACCCGCAAGTAAAATTTCTTTTACGCTAAGCGGCGCGGCGAGGGCCGTTTTTTGCGGTACGAAGCCGATGAGCGCCGCAAGCTCTTTTAGGCCGTATTCGCTTGCCCTTTTGCCGTTTATTTCGATGATACCGCTTGCAGGTTTTAAAATTTGCAAGATATTTTTTAACAATGTGCTCTTGCCGCAGCCGTTAGGACCCAAAATCCCGTAAAATTTACCCCGTTCTAAATTCAGACATACGTCTTGCAGGATCGCCCGCTTGCCGTAGCTGAAGTTTAGCGCCGAAATTTTCATGCATGCTTCCTAAACGCGAGGTATAGAAAAAAGGGCGCGCCGAAAAAGGAGGTCACCACGCCGATTGGAATTTCTACCGGCGAGAGGGCGTTTTTAGCGATTACGTCGCAAAAAACCAAAAAAACTCCGCCGGTAAGCGCGCTAGCGGGGATCAGCACGGCGTTGCTCGCCGTATGAAGCGCCATGCGAAGCGTGTGCGGAATGATGAGTCCCACGAAGCCTATCATCCCCGTAAATGCGACCGAAAAGCCGATGATGAGCGAGGAGACGATGAGCAGGCTCTTTTTAGACTTCTCGACGTTGAGCCCCAGCGATTTCGCCTCCTCGTCGCCGTTTAAGATGATATTTAGCTCGTGGCGCTTTGCGTAAAAATATGCCATGCAAAACAGCAGCGGCGGCAGTAAAAGTGCGATCTTTTGCCAGTTCGCGCCGCCTAGATAACCCATCATCCAAGCGGTTATTTTAAAGCTATCCTCTCCGATGAGATAGACCGCAAAGGAGGTGAATGCGCCCAAAAACGACGACACGGCGATACCTACGATCAGTAGCGTCGAGATCGAGCGAGTGTGAGCGGCGAGCTTAAAGATCACGATCGACAGCGCGCTTGCGCTTAAAAACGCGAAAATTCCGTAAAAAACGTCGCTAAGCCCCAGCAAATAGGCTATGACCGCGCCGAAAGTCGCTGCCGAGGCGATGCCGATGATGTAAGGGTCTGCGAGCGGGTTTAAAAACACGCTTTGCACCACCACGCCCGAAGTTGCCAGCAGCGCGCCCACTAAAATACCCATTACTAGGCGCGGCAGGCGCATTTGCAGCAAGATGAGCTGCTTGGTCTCGTCCAGCTCGCCGAAGGTGAAAAATTTTGCGATGTCGCCCAGCGAAATGCTCGCTCCGCCGCTACTTACGGCTACTAAAGCAAGCAATACGAAAGCTGCGATTAGAAAGAGATAAAATTTAAAGCTCATAGCCCACCAGGCGAACTATACGCGCAGATTTCGTCGCGGCGGATATTTTTAAAATTTAAGCGGTGCCAGGAATTTATGCGCGCGGAATTTATGAAATTCTCGCGGCTCGCATCGTCGTTTTTACGGCTTACATAGCTTTTGATATGAGCACGAAAAAGTACGTAGCCGTGCATCTGATCCGGCATAAATTTCCTCCTAAAAGTATTCGCGATTTTTATTAAGAAATTAAAATCGTTATCATAAGATTTTATCGCTTGATTTCTTAAACCGCGATAAATTCCGTAATGGCTAAAAGCTGCGAGGTTAAATTTAGGTCGATTAAATATTAAAATTTCGCGCGTCTCCAAGCCGCCTATTTAAATTTGAAATTCAAAATTTAGGCGTTAAATTTAAACGTCGAAAGAGCTCTTTTTAATTTCGCGATTCAGCTTTAAATTATAAAAACGCCGATAAAATACGCACTAAATTTTATTTAACGAGCCCCGCTTTAAAGGCGCAAGCCGTTTTATTAAACGTCAAACTGCGCCAAAGCCGCTCGCTAAGCTTTAAGGAGTGAGCATGAAATTTTGGCAAAAGATCCTTTGGGCGGCGGTCGCCGTCATAGGGGCGTGGTGTTTCGGCGTACTTGCGCTAAATAAGGGCGAGAGCATCAGCGCCGTCTGGCTCGTAGTAGCCAGCGCGTGCATCTATCTGATCGGATACACCTTCTACGGGCGCTTTATCGCGTATCGCGTCTTTGAGCTGAACGATCGCCGCGCAACTCCTGCGGTGATCCGAAACGACGGACGAGATTACGTCCCTACAAACAAATACGTCCTTTTCGGGCACCATTTTGCCGCTATCGCAGGCGCCGGACCGCTCGTAGGTCCCGTAGTGGCCGCACAGATGGGTTATCTGCCCGGCACTATTTGGCTTTTGGTAGGCGTCGTGCTCGCAGGCGCGGTGCATGATTTCATCGTGCTCGTGCTATCTACGCGACGCGGCGGCAAGAGCCTCGGCGAGATGATCAAAGAGGAGATGGGTAAGCTCACGGGCGGCATCGCGATGATCGGGATTTTTTTCATCATGCTGATCATCGTGGCGATTTTGGCGATGGTCGTCGTAAAGGCGCTTGCAAACTCGCCGTGGGGGCTTTTTACGATCGCGATGACGATACCGATCGCCATATTTATGGGAATTTACATGAGGTTCTTGCGCCCGGGCAAGGTCAGCGAGGCATCGATCATCGGCTTTGTTTTGCTGATGCTTGCGCTTTGGGGTGGGCATTACGTCTCGATCGATCCGTACTGGCACGACGTTTTTTCGCTAAAGGGCGAGACGCTTGCGCTTCTTACGATCGGCTACGGCTTTATCGCGGCGATTTTGCCAGTGTGGCTGCTGCTCGCGCCGCGCGATTATCTAAGCACCTTCCTTAAGCTCGGCGTCATCATCGGCATGGCGGTCGCGATAATCTTTGTCGCGCCCGAGCTTAAAATGCCCGCTACGACGAAATTTATCGACGGCATGGGTCCCGTTTTTGCAGGCCCGATATTTCCGTTTTTGTTTATCACTATCGCATGCGGCGCGATCTCGGGCTTTCATGCGCTGATCTCCAGCGGCACGACGCCGAAGATGCTCGAGCGCGAAACCCATGCTCTTTTCATCGGCTATGGCTCGATGCTTATGGAGAGTCTCGTGGGCGTAATGGCGCTCGTAGCGGCGTGCATCCTAAGCCCGGGCGAATACTTCGCTATCAACTCGCCAGCTGCGGTACTCGGCAAAGACGCGGTAAGCGCCGCGGCGTATATAAACTCTATCGGATTTAGCATTACGCCCGAGCAGATCGGCGCCTTGGCTTCAAACGTCGGCGAAACCACGATGATGAGCCGCACGGGCGGCGCTCCTACCTTTGCGATGGGACTAACGATGCTGCTGCATCAGATCATCGGCGGCAAGGAGCTGATGGCGTTTTGGTACCATTTCGCGATCTTGTTTGAGGCGCTGTTTATTCTGACCGCGGTCGATGCGGGCACGCGCACGGGGCGCTTTATGGTGCAAGAAATTTTAGGCAACGTCTATAAGCCGTTTTCCGATACCAAAAATTTCCTCTACGGCATCATTGCGACGCTGATCTGCGTGGCGGGCTGGGGCTATCTGCTCTACAGCGGCGTTACCGATCCTATGGGCGGAATTTACACGCTGTGGCCGCTTTTCGGCGCGTCCAATCAGATGCTCGCGGGCATCGCGCTGCTGCTTGCGACGGTGGTGCTTTTTAAAATGGGTAAGCAAAAATACGCCTTCGTCACGATCGCTCCTGCGATTTGGGTGCTTATAACCACGCTTTATGCGGCGATCTTGAAGCTGATGCCGGCTAACGGAGAGCGCGTACACGACGCGGTAAGCCACGTGGCTATCGCGCAAAATACCGCCGCCAAGCTTGCCGGCCTAAGCGATCCTGCGGCGATCGAAAAGGCGCAGGCTATCATCAGAAACAACGTCATCGACGCCGTACTATGTGCTCTTTTCGTCGTCGTTACGATCATAGTCATCGTCCAAACGATCCGAATGTGTCTTAAAATTTCAAAGGGCGGCGCGAGCGAGGGATATTTCAAGCTAGCAGAAAGCGAGTACGTGGACAGGGGCGTTTATGAAAAAGTTTAAATTTAATCCGCTCGCAGCCCCGAAGGCAGTGGCGAGGTTTTTGGCGCGCGCGGATGCCGCACTTGCGCCGCTCATCGGGCTCGGCGATTACGAGGGCTATCTGCGCCATTTCAGAAGTGCTCATCCAGACGAAACCCCGCTAAGTAGGGCAGAATTTTTCCGCGCGATGCAAGATAGCAAGGCAAAAAACGTCAAGTGCTGATAGCGGCGAAAGGGCGCGGTCGCGCCGTACAAATCGCCGGCCCGCGACGCTTTGCCGTCATATCACGGAATTTCGCCGCGGATTTGAAATTTTAAATTTGATAGGGTGCGGGCGCGCGAGTCATGAAATTTAGCCCGCTGCTAGGGATCAAATTTTGCGCGTATCTCTTTGAGATTGCGCTTTAAATTTACTCATAGCCAAGGCGTTAAGATTTGTCCTTGCCGTCGCGCCGTACTTATCGCTAGTCGCGATTTTTTGCAATGGTCTCGCCTTCATGTTGTAGAATTTTTAAACGGGTATTTCCGCGTCTTGATAGAATTCTATATAAAATTTTTAGCAAACCTGCTTTAATTAAAGGCGTTAAATCATAGCTGCAAATTTTAAATCAGGAATATGGGTGTGCTTGGACTATGGCTTAGATCTCATAGCAGGTTAAAATTTGCTCCATATCCTCGTCGTAGGCGTTATCTACCAGCACTCGGCATGTGCGGGTATGCGGTTGCGTATGCTCTTCTTTTTCGACGCTGCCTTCGGGCGCTAAAATTTGCTCGACAAATGCGCCCTTTTGCTCCGCTTCGTATTTTGCGCTCGCAGCCCGGCAAGAAGCAGCCGTAATGACGCCTAAAATTCTCGCGCCCTTTTGTTTAAATTTATGCGCCAAAACAGGCTTTGTCGCGAGATATCGGGCGGGCTCATTTTGTTTAAATTTATCCATCGCTTCGCATCTGGATTTACTCGCCTCGACCTGTGTAAATTCGCCGGAGCCGCCCGCCTCGCCACGCACAATATCAAGAACCCTCAGCTCATTCGGCTCGTTTATAAAGTGCCCGCGCCAGCCGTCCAGTCCATCTGCCGCAAGCTCGAATTTATCGAAATCAAAGTCCAGCTTCACGCGGAATTTAACGTTAAAATTTGCGTCCGTAAAAATAAGCTCATTAGCACCCTCTATTTCGCCGTTTTCGCCCGCTTCGCCCACGCGAATGCAATATCCGCCGCCCACGCGCTGCACCTGCGTCATAGGGCAAGTTTTAGCGATGATTTTAAGCTCGCAACCGCTCAAATTTAGGCGGTAAATTTGACCCGAGCGCGTAAAAATCAAGAAATTTAACTCATCCTGCTTAAAAATCGCCGCACAGCCCTTTAATCGCTTTCGCGTGCTCGTCTGCGACACAAAATCGTAAATAAAAAGCGTGTCGTCGGTCGCCGTGATAGCCTTTTTATCGCTGTCCTTGCTACTTAGCGCGATAAAATTGCCGTATTTTAGCACGCCCTTCTTATGCTTTGAGATGAGCGCGAGATCCGCGGCGTTAAATTTATAAATCGTGTCTATAAAGCCCAAAACTACGAGCGTGCGGCCGTCATCGTCAAAGGTCGCGGCACGGGTAAAATCGCGGAAAGGCGCGCCGGCTAGCTGCTCGCCGCTTGCGAGCGAAAATTTTCTAAGCTTCATCTGCTTTTGCTCGTCGTTATCGCCTGTGTAAAATGCGCGATTTCCCTTAATTAGGATGTTTTCGCCGATATCGCGAAGTCTGTTTTGAAGCCTACTTTGCCATAAAATTTTCATCCGTCGCTCCTTCTATCTGCGCGCAAAGAACACAGCGCGATTTATTGCTTTTAATTTGCGCTAGCGGTTTTATCGGCGCGCATGCTAATACTTGAATTATTGCTTTTAAATTTACGCTATTTGCGCGGCGCTCGGTACCGATCAAATCGGCATTTTAGCCGTGCTTTGCGGGCAAATTTATCCGCGCAGCGTTTGGACCGGGCTAGAAAGAAATTTAACCGCGCGCTGTTTGAGCGAAACCGCAAAATTAGCCTCGCAAATTTAGATCATTTTTTCGGTTTATTTTCTTTGATATAGTCCACGGCGATACGCTGGCAGGCGATTTTATCGTTCTTTTCGAGGCATAAAGTCTCCAGCTCCTCGCGGCTTAAATTTTTGTAATCCTTGATCGTCTTTTTGCCGCCGCCTCCTATGACGAAGTATATGAGAGCCGCTAAAATCGCCATCGCAGCGATTAATCTAAGCATGATTACCTCCTAAATTTCATAGATTTTGCGCCAAATGTGCGAGCGAATTCGGCGCGCATCTGTTTAAATAGGCAGTCAAATTCTATGCCGTTCGGATTTTGCGAGCAGCGAATTTTCAAATTTAAAGCAAATTAATCTGCTTCGGAAAGTACCTATCCAGCGTCTGCGCTACCTGCTCCAACCAGACCTTTCGCTCAGCTTCGTCGCTATCCGCGACCACTCTAAACATCAGCCGCTCAAAGGTTTTCACGCCGCAAAAATCAAAAATGCAGCTTTTCCAAATTCTTTCCAGCGGATCGCCGAATATCTCGTTTTCTCTTGCCTCGGGGGTGTTGGAGGTGTTGAAAACTAGGGCGGCTTCAGCCTTTAAAAGCCCTATCGGAAGCCCGCCACCGTTATCACCTGGCGCAAAATCGTAGGCTACTCTCTGCCTTAGCACGCGGTCGATCCAGCCCTTAAGGATGGCGGGCGGCTCGCCCCACCAATTTGGATGTACAATCACGATGCCGTGGGCGTTTGCGATATCTTTTTGATGCGCTTTTAATAGCTCGTCGTCGCTTTCGTCGCTCACGAGCTCAGCGCCGCTAAGGATTGGGTTAAATTTCTCCTTATATAGATCGTGAAATTTAACCTCGTAGCCGCTATTTTGCAGCTTTTCTGCCGCTGCGTTTGCAATAGCCGCATTTAGACTTCTCTCGTAAGGATGCGCTAAAATGATGCAGATTTGTTTCATCTTACTCCCACTCTATCGTTGCAGGCGGTTTGCTCGAGATGTCGTAAACTACGCGGTTGATGCCGTCTACTTCGTTTATGATGCGGCGAGAGACGTTTTCTAGCAGATCATACGGCAGGCGCGAAAAGCTAGCCGTCATGCCATCGCTGGCGTCCACTACGCGTATACACACGGTGTTTTCGTAGGTGCGGTTATCGCCCATGACGCCCACGGAGTGCACGTTTAGCAGTACGCAAAACGCCTGCCACGTTTTGTTATACCAGCCGCTTGATTTTAGCTCGTCGCGTAGGATCACGTCGGCTTTGCGCAGTAGCTCGAGGCTTGGCGTATTTACCTCGCCCATTATGCGGATCGCAAGGCCCGGGCCGGGGAATGGATGGCGGAAAACGACTTCGCGCGAAATACCTAGTTCGAGTCCCAGCTGGCGCACTTCGTCCTTAAAAATTTCGCGCAAAGGCTCGATCAGTTCAAATTTCATATCCTTAGGCAGCCCGCCTACATTGTGATGGCTTTTGATCGTTTTGCTCGAGCCTGCGACCGAGCTTTCGATGATGTCGGTATAGAGCGTGCCTTGAGCTAGAAATTTTACGTTTTTGTGTTTTGCCGCTTCTTTGCTGAAAACTTCAATGAAGGTCGCGCCGATGATTTTGCGTTTTTGCTCGGGATCGACCACCCCTTTCAGTCTGCTTAAAAACAGCTCGCTAGCATCGATCACGTCTAAGCTCACGCCGAGTTTGA
>NZ_CALIBH010000079.1 GCF_938045775.1 uncultured Campylobacter sp. | reverse complement strand
TCAACAAGCGTTTGCGCGTTGTTATCACCACATTGGTAATCCTTATTGTTACCCCCAGTTTGTATTTGGCATATAGCCTTTTCCAGGAAAAAAATTTCCATGAGAACGTAACCCATTTTATTACTGCTGAATTTGAAAATAACGGATATACGATTATTTATAAAAGAATACATTATAATTCAACTCCTAAAACTATTGAATTGGCTTTTCTGGATAAGAAATTCACAGATGAGGAACTGAAGAACTTACAGAATAATCTAAAAAACTTCAATATACTCAATACTGATCTTGTTATTCGTCAAAAGGAATCGGATATCAGTGCTGAAATACTATCAGAAATTAACAAGAATAAAGCTTCTCTCTCCAATAAGGATGTGAAGATTAAATATCTTACAGAAGAATTAGAAAAATATAAGATGGAGGATAATAAATTTGCCCAAGAAATAAAAATCCTCTTTCCTAATATTAAAAATTTCTATTTTGGGAAACTCAATAGTTTCTCGAAGAAAGATACCATTGGTACAACTACAGTGATGCTCTATGAACCTGTAAAGGAAAGTATAAAAGGAAAAGAAGTAGTTAAGGAAATAGATACGGATAAACTTCAAAGGTGGCTCTCAGAGAAGTTTGGAGATAAAAACATTAAAATTATAAAAATTTGTTTTAAAAAGGAGTATCTTTGAGCAATTTTAGCGATTTCTTTAATAGCGAATTTAAAGAGCTTGAGCAAAGCTTTCGGATTACCGATATAGACGATATCTTAAATGATGAAATGTATCTTATAGCCGGAGATTTCTACGGTATTCAAAAATTTATTTTTGAAAATATCAATACTAAAAATGCGGCTAAAATTCTGCGTGCTAAATCCGCTTACGTTCAGCTCTTCACCAAAGCGATTGCTAAATTTATATGCTTCAAATTGAAAATAAGCGAAAGTAAAATTCTAAGCATAAGCGCGGGAAAATTTGAAATTCTAATACCGAAGCAAAATTTCATCCAAGATACATTTAACGACATCAAACACAACGTAGATAAATTTTTTATCGATAAATTTAGCGCTATTGCAGGTATGAGTTTAGTGGCGCTTGATTGTAAAAAAAGCGATTTTAGTGATAAGGATAGTTACAGGGCGTTTAGAGAGCGAGTAAGCGATGCTTTCGAGCTAGAAAAACTTAATAAATTCGATCTTTTAAATCAAAGCGCAATCGTACTAAATTATGCCGATATAATAGCAATAGAAAGCGGCTTTGAGAGGCTTGGGGCCAAGCTTGCAGATACAAAAACTTCAAAAATTTCTCTCGACGAGCTAGGAATCGATTTGGAAGGCTTTAATTGTGAGCTAGAACTAGATGAGCGTATAAAATCTTATGTATTTAAAAAAGATGGGCAAACGGCAAGCTTTAACGAACTAGCGCAACTTGCATGCAATAAAATGCACAAGGATGAGCCTTTGGGATTAAAAGCTATAGCGGTGCTGAAAGCCGATGTCGATGGAATGGGAGATTTCATCAAAAATAGTAATGTTACTAATAGTTTTGATAGCTTTGATATGTTTTCGAAGGGGCTTGATAGCTTTTTTAGTATTTACATTCCGCGTCTAATAAAACAAAATTTTCCACATACCTATATAGTATTTTCAGGCGGAGATGATTTACTATTGGTGGGAGCTTGGGATACGGTGCTAAATATTGCTAGATTTATAGATGATGAGTTTAAGAAATTTATTAGCGACAAAACACTTAGCCTAAGTATGGGGATTTGTATTGCAAAACCTTCCGTGCCTATTAAATACCTAGCCGAACTGAGCGAAAACCAACTTGAGCTTGCCAAGGAATTTAAAGATGAAAAAGGGATAAAAAAGGACGCTATTACTCTATTTGGACAAACGGCTAGATGGAGCGAGTATAAAACGATGTATGCGCTCATAACAAATACGCTTGAAAGCATAGAGGAGCTAAATACAGCATTTTTATATCATCTGCTAGAGCTTTGCGATATGGCAAAAAGCGCTAAAGCTAATGACGCAAGATCCAATATCTGGGCTTCGAAGCTGAATTATTTAATAGTAAGAAATTTATCCAAAGACTCGCAATGGCTAATACAAAAGATGCAAAATGTACTAGAAAAAAGTCCCGAACAGGTAAAAATGGCACTATGTGAATTCATTTATAAAAGGAGAGCAAGATGAACTACGCCCATAACGGCCAACAACGCAAAAGCTACGACGATTCCAAAGCCGATAAGTCTGGAATTTTATATGAAAAGATCACGTTAGATTATATCAAAGACGGCGAACTTTTTAATGAAACCGCAAAGAAAACGGCGAATAGTATTAGAATTACTCAATCGCAAATCAGAAGATTTTACGACTACGTGCTGGATTTATGCGAAAAAGCAAAAACTAAAAATTCCGCCGAAATTTTGCCATTTGTGAAGATGCTAAATTCCAAAGTAGCCTATGCTTCAAGCAGAAAGAATGTAAGTAAAAACTTTGTAGAATTTATAAAAGACTGTGTTTCGCAGGTAGATAGCGTAGAAAAACTCGAGGTGTTTAAACTGTTTTTTGAAGCAGTTTTAGGATTTAGTAAAAAATAAGGAAAAAAGATGAAAATTTACTCTTTAAAAGGCGATATTAGGCTTTTAAGTGGGCTTCACATAGGCGGTGGCGATGACGTTATGAAAATCGGCGGTATAGATAATCAAGTTATAAAAGACGCCAATTCCGGCAGACCCTATATACCAGCTAGCTCACTCAAAGGTAAAATTAGAAGCCTGCTCGAATGGGACTTGGGATTGGTAGGACTAGATCAAGATAAAAAAGGTGCGCCATTTTCTTATAAAAATATAGAAAGAGCCCAAGATAGAAAATCCGCAGAAATTCTATTAAAGTTATTTGGGGACAGCGATGTCAAAGAAAATAAATTTGGCATCACTAGAATTAGTTTTAGCGACTGCCGAATAAGCCCCGAGAGTGAAGATAAAATTTTAAGCGAAGCAAAATATGAAAACATAATCGACCGACAAAAAGGTACCGCCGAACATCCGCGTCAAAGCGAGCGAGTACCTGAAGGAATTAAATTTTGCTACGATTTTAAAATCAAAGTATTAGAAGGCGATGATATCGATGATTTTAAAAAGCTTATCAAGCGCGGTTTAAATTTATTGGAAAATGATTATTTGGGTGGTAGCGGTTCTCGCGGATACGGAAGAGTGGAATTTAGCAACAAAGACGAATGGGTCGAAAAATGAAGCTCCTTAAAACCACGATTACGCCCACGTCGTCTTTTGCAACCTCGCTAAAAGGCGATACCTTATGGGGGCAAATTTGTTGGGCAATAATATATAGATACGGCGAAACAAGATTGGAAAGCCTTCTTGAAAATTATGATAAAGAGCCGTTTTTGATCGCTTCCGATGGATTTTTATCGGGTTTTTTGCCAAAGCCTTGCTTGCCGCTTAGCTTTTTTGGAAAAAATATCGATAAGAAAGCTATAAGAAAAAAGATTTGGCTCAAAGCGGACGATTTTGCCGAAGGCAAATTTCAAAACGCCCTAGCAGACGATGAAATAGAGTCAAAAATCAAACAAAACGCCACAATGAAGAATTCTATTAACTACGCTACTTTTACTACCGATGCCGATGAATTCGCTCCGTTTGCACTAATCGAGACTGCATTGCCGCCGCTTGATATATATTTTTTAATCGATGAAAATGCTTTTAGCCAAGAGGAATTAAAAGCCGTCATGCATGATATAGGAGAATGCGGCTACGGAAAAAAGGCAAGTATTGGCAAAGGGCGATTTAAGATCAATAAATTTGAAAATTTAAATACGCCTGCAAGTAAAATCTTTATGGCGCTCAGCCCTTTTGTTTTACAAGGATCCGATTTGGCTATCAAGAAGTGCTTTTACGAGCCATTTACCAGGTTCGGAAAGCATGGTGGAGATCTGGCTTCATCGTCAGATGTGACTAAAAAACCCGTATTAATGGCGCAAACATCAGCATTAATAGCGCTAGAAGATAAAAGCAATATACAATTTATCGGTAAAAGTATTCGCGGTGCTTCAACCCACAAAAAAAGCGTGCAACAAGGATACGCTATTTTAATGCCTACGAAATGGAGCGGAAATGAGCTTTGTAAAACACTATAAATTAAAAATCAAAATTCTAAGCCCCGTGCATATCGGAAGCGGCGAAATTTATGAACCGACCGGATATGTAATAGAAAAAATCTTACAACCGAGCGGAAAAGAGATAGATGCACTTTACGAATTTGACACAATGGCTCTATATGAAATTCTATCCGAAACGGATAAGGAAAAATTCCGCGATCTAATGGAAACGTCCGATGAAAATGGGCTTATTAAAATGCAAAATTTTATATTCGCGCATAAAAAACAAGGAAGACAAGTAGCTTATAAAATCGTAAAAGTAAGCCCGAATACCGCGCAAGAATATTACGATAAAATTGGCAAGGTAGTTCAAAAAGAAAGTGGCAAAAATAACGTAATAAATCAGCTTGAAATTTATAAATGCGTATCGAATAAAAATCAAAAAAGGGATTCGGCGATCCTAACCGGTAGCAGTTTAAAAGGAGCGATTTCTACAGCATACCAAGAGCTATTAGTAAAAGAAGGAATAAAGTACCATGATGTGCGCGATCTTTTACTAAGTCCGAGCGACGAAAATCCATTTAAAAATCTACTCATTAGCGATAGCGGTGGTTTAGCAAGTAAAATTTATTCCACCGTAAACGTCAAACGAGAGCTTAAAAATGATGATATAAAATACAATGATTCGCTAAGTACCCGCTTAGAAGCTATAGTCTCAAACGTGACATGCGAAATTCCTTTAAGCATTAAGCAAAATTCCACGGAAGAACCCCTAGATATTAATCGCCTAATCAAAGCTTGCAACGATCACTATGAGCCGATATTTCGCTCTTTATTTAATGACGACGGAGTACTCGAATGCTTGAGTGAAAAATTTTATAAAAGCTACAAGGATTTTGGTAGAAGCAATTTGGCGCCAAATCAATTCTTACTTCGCATAGGTAGACATAGCGGCGCACGCGCCGTAACGATAGAGGGCGAAAGAGAAATTAGCATAAAACAAGGCGTCGGTAAAAATCCTATCATAAAAGAAGCCGAAACTACGACATGGCTTGCAAAGGTTAAAGACCAAATAGAAGCGGGGTGCGTGCCATTTGGCTGGCTGCTATGTGAGATAAATGAGATAAAAAGCTAATCTTTTTTATCTCCCCCATAGCCGAACGCTCATCTTTGGTATAATCCCTCCAAAGCTCAATTTTACCATTAGGCTTTTCTACTACGCGCACGCCGCCTTTATTGTAAGCCTGATCCATAGACTTTGCAATCTGCGGGTTTTTAGATAGAAACTTATCCATCGCTTCCCTATCTTTAAACTCTTTAAACGCAAAGCCTCTGCTGTGAATTTCATCTACCTTTTTACCGCTTGAAAACACTGAGTTGATGCGATCTTTTAGATGCTTTTCATAAGAGCGAGCAAGATATTGCCCCGCTAGCGCGTCTCTGCTAGCCTTATCTAAAACGCCTAGATCTACGAGCTTAGCACTCATATCATCGATCTGACGTCTTAGCGCGTCTGCTAGTGGCTTTAGCTCAGGCTTAATGGCATTTCCTTCACCCACCATATATTCATGCATAGCTACGCGATCTGCGTCGTCTAATCCACTAAGCGCGGATTGTAGATTTTCCATTTTAGCGCTATATGCGCTTTTGGCGCTAAATAGCTCATCGTTTCGCAAAAGATAATCCGCGCCTTTGGTTTCGCTTAATGCGCGCCTTGCAAAGCGAGCTGCATTAATAGCGCCATTTTTTAAATTCTGTGCTAAGCTTTGAGAGCCGGATAAAATCTCGTAAGCGATATTTTTAAACTCTTTATTGATATGCTCGCTTGCCATTTGCCTTGCGTAGCTTAGTCCTATATCCTTGCCGCTTAAATCCTTTAACTCTGAAGCGGAGTTTGCTCCTACGGCTTTAAGATAGGAGCGCATATTGCTTAAGATGCTAGGCTTATCTTTTGCCGCAGCTTCTATATCCTGCGCTATCTCGCCTACCTTAGCGCCTCCTTTTAGCTTTGAAACCAAAGAGGGTGCATTTACTAGCCCAAGCCCGCCCAACGCTCCGATAAAAGCGCCTCTTGCTCTATTTTTATCATCTAGCGCCGCACCTGTGGCTGCTCCGGCTCCAGCGCTTGCGATATTAGCAGGGATTGCGCTAGAGCTAAAACCTTTAATCATATTCTCGCCGTTTTGTGGTATAATATCTGTAGCGATGTCTAGCCCTTGATTTCTCATCGCGGTGCCTAGGCTAGAGAGTGTGTCTCCACCCCTAATCGCTTCATCCGCTTCGCGAAGTGCGGGAGTTTTAAATTCCATAGGTTTTTTAAGATTTCTATCAGAGTAAAAGGTTATAATATCATCATTGCTGTAAAGGCTGCTATTTGGGTTTAATCCCTTTTTGGCGGCTTCATCGCTTCCATTTAAGGTTGAGGTAATAGTCTGGGTTGTCGGACTTCCTTTTTTGGGAGCGATGACGGCTCTAAACCTCACTCCGTCTTTATCCTGCCATTCGTATATTTTTAACCCATTTTTGTCGATAAAAGGCTCTTTGTATTTATCTAAATACTTACGCATATTCTCGCCCATATTTAAAAGCTCGCTTTGACTAACATAGCCCTCGGCATTTTTGTCTTTTAAATGCCTTATTCGTATATGGTCGGCACCTTTATTTTTATCCCCTTTAGCATATCTTAACGCATCCTCTACGCTATTTAAATCTTGTTTTATAGGCGTTGCTGCTTTGCTATTATAAGTAACGTTGTAGATGCCGCGCTTCTCTTTTTGTATGGCTTTAGGATTGGTAATTGCTAAGATCTGATCCAAATACGCGTTATTATTAGCAGGGTTTGTAGCTCTTAAAATCTCATCTAAAAACGGATTAGGCGCTTGCGCTGCTGCTTCTGCCTTATCTGCCCCTTTTGCTGCTTCGCTCATCTTTTTTGGAGCAATCCCGGCTGCTTCCTCAAGCTCTTGGCGAATGGCCTTTATCACGTTTTCGTCAAGTCCGAAAAGATTAGGATTATTTAAAATTCCCTCTGCGACAGAGCTTTGTGGTATAATAGTGTTATCGGTCGGCGAAAAATGCTCCTTGCCGGTATTCATTTGCGCCCCGAGCACTTGTTGCTTATGTTGAGAGTTGGACGCCTCAGCCGCCGCCGCTTCAAAATTTTGTGGTATAATAGTTTTATCAGTGACCGCCCCCGCATTATCTGCGGCAGCCATTGTCCGAGAAGTATCGGAGTATCGGTTGAGGCGCGCCGATTGGTCGCTGCTTAATGGAGGGCTTAATAATTCGCCATCCGCCCGCGTTTGCGGAGCGGTCGTCCCAGCGGGCGTCGGGACGCCCTCTCTTAGATTTTGGTAGTCCAAGCCTTGCGCTGCTTTTTGCGTTTGTTCGCTTGCTTTGCCTAGCACCCCTTTAGCTAAAATCGGAGCGCGGCTAAGCCCACCTAAAATAGCATTCGCCCCACCCCAAATAGTGCTTTCAAGCCCCGCTTGCTTTAGATCGGGCTTTTCCTGTCCGTAAGCTCTAGCCCCTCCGGTAAACCCTCCCATTATCGCGCCGTTTGCTGCAGATCCTGCGGCATTGCCGATGCGAGTAGCTACCTTTTGGCTAGCGCCTAATGCTTTTGCTAAGCGGGCGGCCTTTGCGCTATGGCCTAGCATCGCAGGAGCTAGTGCAGTAGCGTCTGCTATCTCGCCTGCTGCTTGCCAACCTTTCATATCGTTATCGCCGAAGTTTTCAATTTTATTTATCGCTGAGCTTGCTAAATTTGAGTTCTCGCGAAAGAAATCCCTAGCCCTGTCCGCTCCGTAAAAATCTGCGGTATCTGCTAAAACGTTGTTAATGCCTCTAGCTAGCTTTTGATTGGCTGCAGCTTGACCCGTTACGAAGTTTTTTAATCCTCGTCCTATTATGCGGGTAGTGCCTGCACCTCCCGTTTGTCCTACTGCCTCCGCGCTTTGAGAAAAGGTTTGCCCTAGCTCGTCTGCGGTATCTTTTAAGCTCTTGCCTGCATTATCAAAGCCTAGTGCGTCCGCTCCTGCGCCTAATGCACGAAGTCCTAGCTCGCCAGCCATACAATTCAAAATTCCTGCGGCTTAAGATTAGACACAATAATTCCAACTCCCATGGAATTCCATTTTAAATTTAATAACGCCGCGTTCTTGTGCTATGTTATAATTTGGTAGCACCTCCAGTCTAACGCAGTAGAGTATTTTTTATAAGCGAAGTGATAACGAAAGCTATAGATAGGTGTTAAGCGCTACAAATCGGCAAAGCCTATCAGGCAATGCCAATTTATAAGCTGAGTGTATGACACCTTTTGATATCGAAAGCTTACCTGAAATTTTATCATAATGTGCTGCAGACACTATTTTGTGAAATATGCTACCGCTATCTTCAATAATCTAATTCTGCATAAGCCATAAATTTTGCAAATAGCTTACGATAATCGACATGGACATGATACCACTGACTCTTAAGCAAAATTTTATTGATAAATTTTCAATAAATAGTCCTTTAGTAGGATTAAAATCAGGTGCAAAATAAGATTAGCTATATATCTAATGATGATACTGGCGTAAAATTTAAACTTATCTCTTTTTGTTGCTGGAGCTTGAAAGCCCGTAGATGTGATTGCCATAACGTTCTCCTTTTGAAAGTTATGGCAATTTTCGCGCAAGTGCGGGTGCGTAATCTACCCATAAAACGCACTCTTTGGTATTTTTAGACTAAATTTGAAGGATTTTAATAGGTTTTGAGGATTTCGTGCGGCTAGAAAGCGGGGCTATCCCCCCGCTCGCCTTAGCTTTTTCATTCTATCGCTTATATCTACATATAGCTTGGCTCTTTCCGTTTTGCCCCAGCGTTTCGTTTTGCTTAATCTGATCCATTAGCCGTTTTAGCCCGTTCCAGTCGTCTTTAGCTTTAGAAATTTCGCTTTGCCACTCATCGATTGATGCATTTTTGAGATTTTGTGGTATAATAGGCTTAACAGCTTCAGAAGCGCTAGGCTTCGCGGAGCCGAGGTCTAATTTTACTTCGGGCTCATAACCCGAGTGGGTAAGAGCGGATTTATCCGTCCTCGACGCGAAGCCTTTGTAATTTTTCAGGCTCCCTTTTTCGAAAAACATTGTTTTTAATCCCAACTCATTATTTTTAAGCTTAACCTGTTCTACGATGACGTAATACCCGTTTATTTGCTTCCCGCTCACTAATACCCGTTCGCCGCTTTTGTCTGTGCCTATCGCGCGCATTTGTGCTTCGTCGGCGTATTCCGAGAAGCGGGCGATATCATCAAGCGTTACCTCTTTTTGGGTTCCCGCCTTAACAGGCGCGCTATCTTTGCCGTGATCTTTCAAAATATGCCTTACGTCATCGGCTCTTAAGGTTCTGCGGACATCGTCGGGATACTTAAAGCCCAAATCTTTTGCGGTTTGCGGGTTCAGTTTTTCAACAGCTGCTTTTTTATTACTCTCTAAAATATATTTAATTATATCGCCGTTTAAATTTTCCCTCCCGATAAGCGCCATATCTCTGCCGCTTTGAGGGCTAGCGTCAATAATCGCTTTCGTATCCATATCCTGTTTTATGCGCCCTTTAGCCAACTCTACTAAATTTACCTTTTCTTGCGTGGTTAAGCTTGGATCTATCAACGCCTTTTTTAATTCCTCGGGGCTAAATTTAGCCCTTACGGCGTCATCCTCTTGGGTTTTTATAATTTGCCTAATCTCGGGGATTACCTCTTTCGTGAATTTACTTAGCCCCTCTTTGGTTGCGCTATCTAAACCCTCCGTCGGTATCGCTTCGATATTTTTTATCGCGCCCTCTAAATCGCCCGCGTTTTAAGCATAGTTCGATTCTGCCTCTAACCACCACTTAATCTATTTTATCTTTTAATCACTCTTTTTGTTTCTCTTTGTTGTTATGATGATGCTTGCCTTAAATTCTGGTTATTTTTATGTTTATTCTGAGTGTAATCGTTCTAAAAAATAGTCTTAATTAAGCGTTAAAGACAAACGCGTAAAACTCATGGAATACAGGCAGAGACTGCAAAGTGAAATTTATGCAGTGCATGCAGCAAACTGCGCAGAATAATAAAATTTGTACTACATTCGTTTGCTCGCGCGAACTTGTTTAAATTTTACCCCCGAAGTAACCTATAAATTTAAAGCCAAATAAATCAAACACGAAATAAAATAAAATCAAAGCCGAAAAAAGTACAAAAGAAAATTTCAAAGTCTGCAAAATTTATAATAAAAAAAGAGATAGAAAAAAAATAAGAGCTATAAAATTTGTAAATTTACAATAGCAATGATTAGAAAAGAATACAACTATATAAAACTATAAAGTTCATAAAATCTTATAAAAGGAGAAGCCCACCTTATACTCCTCCCCTTATTTTATATATTCTCTCTTATTGTTATTTCTTAGATTTTTTGCCCCTCTTACCCTTAGCCTTAGATGATCCCTCTTCTTTAGCCTCATCTTTCA
>NZ_CALIBH010000078.1 GCF_938045775.1 uncultured Campylobacter sp. | reverse complement strand
GTATAGGTGGTGCCTTCTACAAACACTTGATGAGTGGTGTATCTCAAATGTTGCCATTCGTTATCGGTGGTGGTATCATGATTGCCCTCGCCTTCTTAATCGACGGAGCTTTTGGTGTGCCACAAGATAGTCTTGGCAATCTCGGATCCTACCATGAGCTAGCTTCCATGTTCATGAAAATCGGTGGCGCTGCCTTTGGCTTGATGCTTCCAGTCTTTGCAGGTTATGTTGCTTATTCTATCGCTGAAAAACCGGGTTTGGTAGCTGGATTCGTAGCTGGTGCTATCGCAAAAGAAGGTTTTGCCTTTGGTAAAATCCCTTATGCAGCAGGTGGTGAAGCAACTTCAACTCTTGCAGGTGTCTCATCTGGTTTCCTAGGTGCCCTTGTTGGTGGATTTATCGCAGGTGCTTTAGTTCTTGCTATCAAGAAATACGTTAAGGTTCCTCGTTCACTTGAAGGTGCTAAATCAATCCTTCTCTTGCCACTTCTTGGAACAATCTTGACTGGATTTGTTATGCTAGCTGTTAACATCCCAATGGCGGCAATCAACACTGCTATGAATGACTTCCTAGGCGGTCTTGGAGGAGGATCAGCTGTCCTTCTCGGTATCGTTCTTGGTGGAATGATGGCTGTCGATATGGGTGGACCAGTTAACAAAGCAGCCTATGTCTTTGGTACAGGTACGCTTGCAGCGACTGTTTCTTCAGGTGGTTCTGTAGCCATGGCAGCAGTTATGGCTGGAGGAATGGTGCCACCACTTGCTATCTTTGTCGCAACTCTTCTTTTCAAAGATAAATTTACCAAAGAAGAACGTAACTCTGGTTTGACAAACATCATCATGGGCTTGTCATTTATCACTGAGGGAGCGATTCCTTTTGGTGCCGCTGACCCAGCTCGTGCGATTCCAAGTTTCATCCTTGGTTCTGCAATTACTGGCGGACTCGTTGGTCTTGCAGGTATCAAACTCATGGCACCACACGGAGGAATCTTCGTCATTGCTCTAACTTCAAATGCTCTTCTTTATCTTGCCTTTGTTTTGGTTGGTGCAATTGTAAGTGGTGTGGTTTATGGTTCCCTACGCAAACCACAAGCAGTGAAATAAGTAAAATAAATTTAGGGAACTATATATCTGTTTACACCAACTACAAGATATAGTACTTCAACAATATCGAAAAAGACGATTTCCAAACGGAAATCGTCTTTTTTATTGGGTATCATAACTTTAATGTATTCAATTCATCTTTCAGTGAATTATATAATTCAAATTTTGAGTTCACGTCAGTAACAATCCGTTCTTGCTCGCATATTGGTAAGTCTGGAATTTGAACCTTTTTGAACTCATCCTTTGAAAGACTTTGGCGGATTGTACCATAGGCACGTTCTGCTATATCTTCTAAAACTTCAGGATTATGTTTTATTTGTAAATAAACATATTCAGCTAAATATTTTCCTGTATATTCTTCTTTCAATCTAAATACTGGATAGGCACTTGATACAGCAACAGGACTTTCAGATTTACATAAACCAAAGGAGCGAATATTCGCTCTAGCTGGGTTGAAACTAATGTCATTCTTTCTAACGACACTGTAATCAGAGTTGTCTTCTGAGGTAACAGAAATGAAGTTTTCTCCCCATAACTCTTCTCCAAGAGGCATTCCCCAAAATTCAGAATTTGTAATACTTGCTGTTGGGAATCTGTCACTATTCTTCTCTCTTATTCTCTCCATAATAGTTTCAATTCTAATAAATCCATCTCTAAGTTCATCATGATATTGAGAAAGTAGCAAACTATTATTTGAGTTAGTTAAAATGTCATTTCTATCTACATAGAATAAGTTTCGATGTTCTAGTATTTCATGGTAGTTTGTTTTTAGCATCTGCTCATGAAGTGCAATAAATTCATCTAAATCATTGATTCCGACCAGTGGTCGGCGACGTTTCGTTAGAGTAAAACCATCATTTTTAACTTTGAAAAAGAAAACTTTTTCAGTCGGAACGTTTACCTCGCTTCCAAATACCAAAATACTAGTTTTAGCTTCGGTATATGGTTCAAAGACTTTGGATGGTAAGGAAACAATTCCAAGTAACTGTCCTGATTTCACGATTTTTTCACGCAAATCTTTCATTGACCTATCATTAAGAACGGCATCTGGAACAATAATACTCGCTCTTGATTTTGAATTATTTTTCCGTAATGATTTTAGTATATGTAAAATAGATACAGAATTTCCCTTTTTAATATATGGTTTATATAATTGAGCCTGTTCTTCATTAACATCCATATTAAAAGGTATATTAGATATCACAACACTGTATTTATCAGAAACTGGGTTAGAAAAGCTATCTTGTTGCTTAATGTTACTATGTCCATCACCAGATAAAATCATATTCATTTTAGCAATGCGAGAAGTGTCAGAAATTTCACTCCCCCAGATAGTATTTTCTCTCAAGCTACTTAAATTATATTCATCTAATAATCCATTATCTCTTAACTCAGATAATATTTTTTCAAATGCAACAATCAGCATACCTCCTGTGCCACAAAAAGGGTCATAAATTTTGTCGCCAAAAGTTGGTTTTACAATATCATTCAAAAATTTTACAATATGTCTAGGTGTAAAATACTCTCCTAAATCATTGTTTGTTTGATTATATTTTTGAATAAAATATTCAAAAGATAGGCGCCGCCTTAAGGTATAAAATTTTAAAATTACGTATGTATTCACAAGCAATATCATAAGGCGTTATAAATAGAATTCCAATAAAGGAGCGAAAATAAGATGAAAATTTTGACATTAGTATCAGCCATAATTTCTATAGCGGTATTTAATAGCCTAATGTATCCAAATAAAATATAGGGCGCATTTCAAGTAGGAGGAGAGATGAGAAATTTTGTTATATCTTTTGTCGCATTGTGCCTATATGGGTGCAGTCCTATGATTTTAGGGCATAAAATCACTTTTGCAAAACACGAAGAAGGTGCCTTTTACGGCGAATGCGGCGAAAAAATAGATCAAAAAATTATATATAAATTTAAAGATGGCGTTATTCGTAAAATTTTCTATGAAGATAAAGAGGAATTTGCTTATTATGATGAGATAGTCATCCCCATCCAATCCTGCGAAGGCAAATGGTGTAAAATTTACTATCCTTGCGGTCAAAAAGAGTATTTCGTAAAGAAGGACGACATAGTAAAAAGAAAGTACTAGCCGCCGGGCGAAAGAACTTGGCGCGGATTTTAAAATTTCAATACGCGCAGAGTATCCAAGCGAACATAACGTAAATTTAAAGCGAGTTGAGAAAGCAAATAAAACAAGAAGGATTCAAAAATGAAAAGTATAAAAGGTATTTTCCGTTATCTTTTTCCGGTAAGAGATGGACGGGAACTCTATGGACTTAAAATTCCAAAAGGGCAAAGCGGTCGTTTTGGAAAAGAATTTATATTCGAGCCCGAATCGATTGCGAAATCGGACGCGCAAAAACTAGATATAAAAATAGATCCAAAGCTTTTAAGAGATAAGCGAATTAAATTTCATATACGCGATATGTATTATAAGACATATTATGATATAACATCTTTCGGTATCGATGAGAGCTACGCCGATTCGCGGCAAATAGATCTTGATTTGGAAGACATAAAACAAATTGTAAAATCGGATGCAGACGATCCTTATTATGTATATGGCTATAGCTTAAACATAGAGCAGATGAGATCTTTTGGATGCCTTGATATGGTTAAGCCCGGTTTTTCATACTTCTTTGGTTCCTCTGCCGGCCATGAAAGAATAATCAAAGCTCCAAATAGTGGCGATAAAAATATAAAAGGCTGCTATATAAATGTCTTTGATAGCGATACGGAAGCCTTTTACGTGGCATTATTGGACGTTAAGCTGCCTTTTAGCGAAGTTGCGAAAATAGTCCGCCCGCTGAGCATAGAGTCAAATATCCACTATTCTTATAGCCTCTCCGAAAAACAGATTATAAAATTGGGATTTCCTGAAATTTTAAAAGAAAATGGCGGCAAAATCGACGCTCAAATATCGGTAGAGATAGTATAATCTAAAATTTAGCCGTTAAATGGATTAAATAATGCAGCCCAAAATTAGAAATTTATGCGTATCGCTGGAAAATAAAATTTTAAATTTACGTTCTCTTGATCCCGAGCAAGTATGCTGCTGTATAGCGACATGGTTTATGGAAAATAAAATTTTGTTTCTTATGAAAGAATACGACGGCTGCGGTTTGGACGGGCTACTAAAATTAAATTTTAAAGATTATCCGACTGAGCTATCGATTTACGGCGACGGAAAAGCGAAGGATATCTTTGGCGCAAAGATTATCAAATCGGACAGATACCGCTTGATAAATAAAATTAGAGTACTGAAAGGTCAAAAGAGCTTAAGACTAGTCTACGAGGAATTAAACTCGATTGTATTTGACAGCTTGGTAGTTAGCGTGGATTTGGACTTGGCGTGCGAATGCCCGCAATGATCGCCTAGCGATTATAGAGTTATGTTGAATGAAGCGACGGACGAAATCGTTTTCGCCTGTATAAACTGCGAGAAGAAATTTTATCCGCATACTCTTACCGAGTGTCAAATAGATTGTAATCTTGCTATTCCTAAATGCGAATATTTTATCAATTAACTATTTCATCATTTCTTTTATAGCCAACTTTGGTAGCCAAGAAAGAAGCGGACGATAAGGGCTAAAATTATTTAACCCAGTCTAAATTTAACCCGCCCCGGCGCATTAAATTTCACGATCAATTTGTTCCGGGCGCTTGGAGTAGGACATTGCCTAGCTAGGGCGCCCGGGCATTGCCAAGCCCAAGCGCCGTTAAATTTTAAATTTAAAACTGCCCGAAAAGATCGTTCAGCGCCTCGCTGATGCTAGGATGCGTAAAAATTTGATTTTTGAAAAAGTCCGCTTTTGCGCCCAGCGCCATGGCGATCGCCAGCTCATTAACGATCTCGTGCGCGTTTACGCAGTGAAGCGCCGCGCCTAAAATTTCGCCGCTAGCCGCGTCCACGACCGCTTTCATCATTCCCTCGTCGTGCGCTACGACCTTGGCGCCGGGCACCGCCGCCATCGAAAGCTTCAGTACCTTGATCTCGCGCCCACTCTCTCTTGCCTGCCTCTCACTAAGGCCGATGCGAGCTAGCGGCGTGCGGGTAAACAGCACGCTTGCATGCGGCGTGCGATTTTTCGTAGTGCGCGCGCCGTCTCCGAAAAGCGCGCTAAAAATGATCCTAAAATCATCCAGGCTAGTGTAGGTAAACATCTCGCCGCCGCGCACGTCGCCTGCTGCGTAGATGCCAGCAGTCGAGCTTTGCAGATGCTCATTCGTGATGATATTGCCGTGCGCGTCCGTCTGCACCCCCGCAGCGACTAAATTTAGCTCACCCGTATTCGCGCGACGACCGAGGGCATATAAAAACGCATCCGCCGCGATCACCCTGCTCTCGCCCGCGAGGTTAAATTTTAGCTCGTCGCCCTTTAAGCTCAAAAACTCGCAGCCTTCGATAATCTCCACGCCTTGGGCCTGCAGAGCGGATTTGACGCTAGCAGCCACGTCCTCATCCTCGTTTTTCATAAATTTCGATCGCATCAGCACGCTAACTTTCGAGCCGAATCCCGCAAACATCGAAGCAAACTCAAGCCCGATAAATCCGCCGCCGATGATTACTAGATGCTTCGGCAGGATCTTTAAATTTAAAATTTCTTCGCTACTATAAGCGATCTGCGAGCTTACCTCAAAGCTAGGCTCGACCTCCCTCGAGCCCGTATTTACGACGATCGTTTCTGCCGAAATTTCGCGCGTTTGTCCGTCCGGGCTTAGCACAAGCACGGAATTCGCGCTCGTAAATGAGCCCTCGCCGTCGATTACGTCGATATTTGGGCTTCCCTTTAGCATGGCTAAATTTTTCGCCCTCAGCGCCTCTACGAGCTCGTCCTTTTTCTGCATACTCAGTACGAAATACTCTCCGAGCACGCTGAAATTTACGAAGCCAGCTTCCTTGCTCGCGGTAACTAGCCGCTTGGTCGGGATGCAGCCTACGTTGATGCAGGTGCCGCCGTACATTTGCGGCGAGCGCTCGATGAGAGCGACCTTTTTACCTAGCGCAGCGGATTTTGCGGCAAGGGTTTTGCCCGCCTTGCCAAAGCCTATTACGATGATATCATAATCCATTTTTAATCCTTTTGATTTGAAATTTTAGCGATTATAAGAGGTTTTATTAAATTTAAAATCTGCGTGGCGCAAATTTAAAGGCGCAGGCAAGAGGCGTGAAATTTTACGACGAAATTCTAACTACGGCACGGAATTTAATACGGAAAATAAAAATTTTGGCTCTAATCATTTCAAAAATTTTGCATCAATAGAATTAAATTTTAAGCGCGGGATATGCGGCATTTTATAGCACTTGGTAACGGATAGAATCAAATTATAAGCCCCAAACCGCTCATAAAATTTAAAGGCGCGAAAAGCAAGGAATTTACGCCGTAAAATTCCGCCACTAGCGCTTTTTTACGCCGAGCAAAAATATATCTATGCGGTCCTTGATTAGCTCGCTCGCTTTGAAATTTAGCTTTTCGTCGAAAAATAGCAGTCTGCTAAAATGCGGCTCTCTAAGCAAAAAGCAAAAATATAGCGCCAGGCTTTTTGCCGTGCGTCCGGGCGCAAACTCGTCCGCATGCGCCGCCAAATACTCATCCAGCGCATTCGGCGAACCTAGCACGCCGCTTTTTAAAAAGATTTTTGGGCTCTGGCTAAGCGCGCCGTTAAAGCCGCTGAAAAGTATCAGTCGGTAGAATTTTATCGCCTCCGGAGAGAAAAGAAACTCCAGATAAATCCCTGCAAACTCCTGCAGATACTCACGCAATTTTAAGTCTTTATTGATTCGCATGCGCTCGTTCATTCGCTCGTCGAGCTTTTTGCTTTGCAGTTCGATGATGCGCAAAAATAGGCTTTCTTTGTTATCAAAATACTTATAAACCGACGATAGCGAGCCGCCGCTAAGCTCGATGATATCGCTCAAGCTCGTAGCCTCGTAGCCTTTGGCTAAAAACAGCTCCAGCGCCGCGCCTAAAATGAGCTTGCAGCGAATTTCGGATTTTTTATATTTAGGCGATTCGGGCATTTCGCCTCCTTTGAAATACTAAAATTTTTTGTAAGTGTATAAAAAATATACTTAATTAAGCAACATTATTGGGCTAAAATTCTAAAAGCTCAGCAAAAAATAATTTTGCGCGGCTTTACAAGCGAAGCGAAATTTTATATCGCGCAAGCGAGCGGAATTTATCGCGCGCCAGCTGCGATAAAGCGGAATCTATCTTTGTAAACGAAGCGTTTAATGCCTATTTTAGGCAAATTTAGCAATAATTACCTAAAACGCTAAAAGGCATCTTTGTATGAAAAAAGTCTCGATCGGCGAAGCAGCCGAAATTTTAGGAATTTCAAAAGAAGCCGTCTATAACCGTATCCGCAGAAATTCCTTGCGCGCCGAGGAAAGCGGAGGCGTGCGCTACGTGCTTTTAGATGATGAAATGCAACAAAGCGAGCCCGCTTCGCAAAGCTCTGCGAAAAGCTCGCGCACCAGCGGCGCAGCTGGCACTCAAAGCTTCATCGACTATCTCATCAAAGAAATCTCCGAGCTAAAAGGTAAAATCGAAGCACTGCAAAGCGATAAGGACAGACTTCACAAAGAAAAAGAGGAAATTTTAATCGCCTCGAAAGATGAAATCAAGCTGATGTATAAAGAGCGCGACGAGAAGCTTAGGTATTTTTTATCATTTTTCGACAAACCGTTGCTTTCGAGCAAAAGCCGCGAGGCCAAACCCTATGATGTCGAAATCAAAGAAAAAGCCTTCGATCGTAGCGAATGGACGAGCCTTGCAAAATTCGTAAAATCGCTCAAACGCAAAAAACGCCTCAAAGCGCAAAGCCTAATCATCGAAAACATCGGCAAGAGCGAGTTTATCCGCGTCGAGGGAAACGAGCTTTTGATAAATCAAAGCCTAGATATAAAATCACTGAAAGGATCTAAATGAAACTACGCAAAATCGCTAGCTATGCGCTGGTAAGCGGCTTCGGGCTCGTTATGGCGGGCTCGTTAGCGGGCTGCGACGATAGGGGGCAGGAGCAAAATGTCCGTCTGCAAGAAGGCGCGCTCGTGCGACTCGAAGAGGTCGCGCCGGGAAAATATAAAATTTTAGAGGAATTTCCGAGCGAAAAAACCCAGATTATCTTAAGATCGCTAGACGGCACGGAGAGAATTTTAAGCGATGAGGAAACCAAAGCCCTTCTAGCCGAAGAAAACGCTAAAATCGACGCCGGCACTTCAAATTTAACCAATCAAAACGCGCAGCTTAGCAGCGGCGGCATGAGCCTGGGCGAAGCGATCTTGGCAAGCGCTGCAGGCGCCATCATTGGCTCATGGATCGGCGGCAAGCTGTTTAACAACCCTGCCTATCAAAGCCAGCGCCAAACCGCCTACAAAAGCCCAAGCGCCTACTCCAGAAGCGTAAATAGCTTCAATCAAGCAAAGCAGCAAAACGATAAGGCGCGAAGCGGCAGAAGCGGATTTTTCGGCGGAAGCAAGAGCGGCAAGAGCGGCGGATTTTTCGGCGGCTAAGCGCGCTTTGAAATATACGGCGGCTTTACGCAGCGAGTTTAAATTTTAACACGCGGCGCTTAAAGAGCGGAAAATTCCGTCGCAGCAGAATTTTAGCTAAAACGAAAGCGCGCTCCGCGTTGCACGTCTTTGGTGAAATTTGATACGACGAAATTTCGTATCGCTCGGGGGTAATGTTCTTCGGCTACGTTATCGCTAGAAAAAATTTTACGGCGTACGTAGCGATTCACAATCCTTACGCGGCGAGGTTGCGTTAAGATAAAATTCCGCGCCGCTACGCGCATGGCAGTTTGTAATCATGCCGCGGTGACGTCATGACGAGGTGGAATTTGCGTCCGCTGCCGAGCGTATCGGATCGCATTTTTTACTGAGGCGTTGCCGCGCGGCGAAATTTTGATATGAAAGGTAGCGTCGTGCGATAAAATTTTATATTGCGACGCGACGTTAAGGCGAGCGAGGCCGTGCTGCGACGGGAGTTTTAATCAGCGCATCTGCAAGGCGAAATTTCGTATCGCAGCGCTTCTTGCGGCAAATTTTATATCGCCTAGCGGTGCTAAAGTGGGTAAATTTTACCCGAGCGAAATCCAGGTCGCAGCGGCGTATGATCAAGTCGTGCCGCAGTTTTTGAGAAAGCCGAGGAGGGGCTACTTACAAGGGTGTATTTCTTGCAAAAGAGGCGCCGCTCTGCGGCGGAGCAATACACCGCTCGCCTGCCGAGCTCTGATTAACCGGTGCGCTTAGAGGTGCGAGCTCGTAGCTCGCGTTTTATTCTGCTTTGCTGCGCTCGCAAGATACGCCGGCAGCGACTAGCGCTATGTTTGTTTTACGCTGCGGGCGGAATTTTAAAATTTACATAAAAAGGAAAATCTATGCAACTAAAAAAGATAACGCCGTTAAGCAACGAATATCTCGAAAAGCTCGGCTTTTACTGGCACACGGACGCGGACGAGACCCCTTACGTCAGCGACGAGATCGTGCGCGTGAGCGCTGCGGAGGCGGATGCGTATTACGAAGCGGCGAACGAGCTATACGAGATGTTTGTCGCGGCCGCGCAGCATGTCATCGACAACAATCTTTTCCACGAGCTCGGTATCCCCTTCAACCTCGTAGATCTAATCAAACAAAGCTGGGAAAACGAGGTGCACTGGCACCTATACGGGCGCTTCGATTTCGCAGGCGGGCTGGACGGCAAGCCGATCAAGCTGATAGAATTTAACGCCGACACGCCCACGGCGGTGTTTGAGACGGCGATCATCCAGTGGGCGATGCTCAAAGAAAACGGCATGGACGAGGCGAGCCAGTTCAACGACCTCTACGACGCGCTGCGCGATAATTTCAAGCGGCTCGTGGTGCTTGACGGCGAGCTCGAGGACTTTTCCAAATTTTACGAGGGGTGGAAAATTCTATTTAGCAGCGTCGCGGGCAACGTCGAGGACGAAAAGACGACGAAGCTTTTGCAGCAGACCGCGGAGGATGCGGGCTTTAAGACGCGCTTTGCCTACGTGGACGAGGTGGAATTTAACGACGAAGAGGGCGTGTTTTTTGACGGCGAAAACTACGAGTATTGGTTCAAGCTCATCCCTTGGGAGGCGATCGCGATCGAGGAGGGTGAGCTCGCGCTCATCTTAAAAAACATCGTGCAAAATCAAAAGGCGATCATCCTAAACCCCGCATACACGCTGCTTTTCCAAAGCAAAGGGATTATGAAAATCCTGTGGGATCTGTATCCGAACCACCCGCTGCTGCTGCAAAGCTCCTTTTCGCCGATCATCGGCAAAAAGATGATCAAAAAGCCGTTTTTGGCGCGCGAGGGGGCGAATGTGGCGATTTTCGACGCCGACGGCAAAAAGATAGAGGAAAACGGCGGCGAATACGGAAATCAGAAATTTTTATATCAGGAATTTTACGAGTTAAATAAAGACGAGCGCGCCCAGAGCTACCAAGCGGGAGTATTTTTCGCCTATGAAGGCTGCGCACTGGGCTTCCGCAAAGGCGGCGAGATACTCAATAATCTCTCAAAATTTGTAGGGCACTACATCGAGGACGCAAAGTAGCGGCGCGGAAATTTGATAAAATTTGAGAAATTTTAGGGCGGAGCATTTTGGCGATAGCTTTGGCAGCAAGGCTATCGCGGCGGTAAATTTTATCGCCGCTCAGCGGTAAAATTTAACGCTAGGAAGCTACGGCGAAATTTAACGTAGCGGCACGACCAAAATTCTGCGCGGATAAATTTCGTGCAGGCTAAATTGGCGCGAGTTAAAATTTTGTGCGAGTTAAAATTTAAACGCGAACGGCAGCAGCGATTAAATTTATCTCTCGCTTCTGCGCAAATTGAAATTTTAAATTTAGACGCAGGTTTCAGCGGCGGTAAAATTTAACGCTTGCTTCGGTGCGAGTTAGAATTTTGAAATTTAACGCCCCGCGCGCTGCAAGTATTAAATTTCGCGAGGACAGAATTCGCGATAGTTAAATTTTGCGAGAGTAAATTTTGCAATAGTAAAATCTTGCGAGAAATTTCCGCAATAGCTAAATTTCGCAGGTTAAAATTTACCGTTTAAGCGCCGCACCTCCGATCGCGCGACGGAATTTAACGGCTAAATTTAACCGCGCGGCTGCGGCTTAAATTTTAAAACGCAAAGGGGAAAATATGAAAATCGTATGTTTGGATGCCGCGACGCTGGGAGGCAATGCCGATCTTAGCGAGATTGCGAGCTTGGGCGAGTTTGAAAGCTACGAGATGACCGAGCCCGCGCAAACCGCGCAGCGCCTAGCCGGTGCGGACGTCGTCATAACCAACAAAGTCCTAATCACAGACGAGATCATGGCGCAAACCGCGCTTAAGCTGATCTGCGTAAGCGCCACGGGCACGAATAACATCGACATGCGGGCAGCGCAGGCTCGCGGCATCGCGGTAAAAAACGTAGCGGGCTATTCTACGAACAGCGTCGTGCAGCAGACCTTTGCGTCGCTGTTTGCGCTAACCAACGCGCTCGGATACTACGCAGATTACGGCAGCAGCGGCAAATGGTGCGAGAGCGAAATTTTTACTCACATTGACGCGCCCATCAGCGAAATTTACGGCAAAGAATTCGGCGTCATCGGGCTTGGACAGATCGGCGTAAAGCTCGCCCGCATCGCCGCTGCGTTCGGAGCGAACGTGAGATACTACTCCACCAGCGGCGCGAACGACAACGGCGAGTTTGCCAGAGTGAGCCTGGACGCGCTTTTGAGAGCTTGCGACATCGTCTCGATCCACGCCCCGCTAAATCAAAAAACGGCGGGATTGATCGGCGAGGCGGAGCTTGCGAAGATGAAAGAGGGGGCGATCTTGATGAATTTCGGCCGCGGCGGCATCGTGGATGAGGACGCGCTGGCTCGTGCCGTGGATGAGCGAGGCCTGCGCACGGCGCTTGACGTGCTGCAAACAGAGCCGATGAGGGCGGATCATCCGCTGCTGCGACTAAAAAATCGCCGCAACATCGTCATCACGCCTCACATCGCATGGGCCAGCGTCGAGGCCCGCAAGCGGCTGATAAAGATGATCGCGCAGAATATCAGGGATTTTCTCGCCTCCACAGAAGCGTAGCTCTTGCGGCGCGATCTAAAATTTCGTTCGCAAGGAACGGATCGCGACCTGCGGCGGCGAGATTTGAAATTTTATGCGCGACAGAAGCGCGACGAAATTTAGAATTTTAATGTTGTGATAGTTTGAAATTTAACCGAGGCAGCAGATCGTCAAAATGCGCCCAGAGGCTCTGCGAGCATAGAATTTCTGGGGCATGCGCGGCGCGAGCACATCGCTTAGAGTGCTGCGGCACTTAAAATACGCGCTGTGTATCTCTCCTGCTAGCGGCATCTTTGAAATTTTGTGCGAAGGGAACTAAGCGGCGGCTTGAAATTTTGTGCGAATAAAACGGACGTATTTCACGGCCTCGCATTATTGCAGGGCTTGCGGCGCGGCAAAGGCATCAATTAAAATTTATGAGGCATGAGCGGTAATAGCGAAATTTCGCGCCACGCAGGCTAAAATTTTGCGGCGCGGCGCGGCGTCTGAAAAATTTCAAGGCGCATGCGGCGGTGTAGAAATTTTACGGGGCGCGGGATACAAGAGACACAAATATCGTGCGGCTATAAATTTATAATGCCGACAAGGTACCGCGCAAATTTGTCGCTGAAATTCTCTAAGTCAAAGAGGCGATTTTATTAAATTCATCATCGGTAACTTTAAAATTAGCGCCATTAAGCATAAATCGCGTCCTTGATAAATAGCTCTTTTACTCTCAAAGGCTGCAAGCCGCCAGTATCTACGACATCGACGCTTTTGTTAAATTTTAACTCTACGCGATTTTTTATATCGCACATCATATCAAAATAAGCCACAGCGCATTTGTCGTCGGTTTTGCTTAGCTCGTCAAGCTCGGCGGTAACGTCAAATATTATATCAATATCGCTATTTTCTTTATACGTGCCTTTGGCGTAGCTGCCGATAAGTCCAATTTTACTAAGTCCAAAATTTTGATAATCCCGCTTTATGGATTTTAACAAAGTTAAAATTTCGTCTTTCGTAGGCATTTTAAATCCTTATTCATTACCTATTTTAAAATTATCTATTGCCTCTCTTTTGGCGCTTATGATAGCGTATCTATCTCTAACGTCTTTTACTAAAACCATTAAATCCATAATAAAAGCGTCATCTTGAAATCTAACGCCTCTAAATGGTCTATTAAAGTTATCCCATATATTGTTAAACCTGCTAAGGCTTTCTAAAAATTCTACCTCAACGTCCGAAAGGTGTTTTTTTTCTTTTAGAAAATTTACTATCTCTTTGTGCTGTTTTGGTAAGACTACAATATAAAAATAACATAGATAGGCAAGAAAAAGAAATCCTATTATATTTACTATTCTTATAAATAAACTATTATCTGCTATAAAAAAATCCATTAACTTTATTCGCCCTTGCGTCTATCGGCTTTCTCTTTAATCTCTTCTGCCGCCTTTAGATCGTTTTGTGCCTTTTCAAAGGCTTTGCATGCTTTATCTACGCGACGGGAATTCTTAACGCTAGCGTCTTCGGCATAAATTTTCTCCGCTTCCTCTAGCTCAACCTTTTTTTTACCATAATCCATCTGTGCTTTTTCAAGATTATTGGTCGCTTTATCCCCGCCCAAAAGCTTTGCTTTTGAGGTTACTTTGCCCGTTACTGGGTTACGTCCGATAGTGCCATCAAGATTACGCTTGGCTTGCTCGGCAGTTAAATAGCATTCTTTCTTACCCCCTACTAAAATTCCAGCAATCGCGCGAGGTCTATTTTTAGGATCGGAGCAATCTACTTTTTCTTTAGTAGTATCATTTCTTTCTTTATGAAAGACATCGGAATTAACCTCATAGGCGTTCAAATTTAAACAAACAAAAACGCTTATAAAAAACGTTAATATAAATGTTTTATTTTTCATTTTTAACTCCTTTTTTATAGCCTAAAACAGGCTATAAACCTCATCGAGTGTGAAGTGCTTTTTATCGATCTTACCGCCGTAGTATGGCTTGATATCCTCGTCAAAAGCCTTATGGAAAAATTTCGCTT
>NZ_CALIBH010000077.1 GCF_938045775.1 uncultured Campylobacter sp. | reverse complement strand
AGAGCGCGCGCGGATATTATAATTTCGGCATGGGCGCAAACGGCGATGAGGCGCACGGGCTGGGCATTTTAGCAGGCCATCTAAAGACGGATGAGATCGATAAAATCATCCTCGTAACGCAGACTTTCATGGGGATGCTCTCGAAATTCGTGGGCTTTTACGACAAAGCGGGCGAGAATATCTTTAAAATTTACGTCTCGCATGATGAGAAAGGACAGCTTCTAGCCGAGCAAGACGCGAAATTTGAGGCGCTAAAAGCCGCGATTTAGCGCCTCGCTTAAAATCGTCCTTGCCCCCGCTGCCTGCGCATAGCCTGCTTGAGCTTTAAAGCTCTACGGGGCGCCAACCAAGGCGCTTTAAGCTAGCCAATAAGCTTTCGGGCAAAATTTTAAATTATCGTTGATGATGAAATTCCAAACTCACCTCGTCGCTATTTCGTGTCTTAATGGCGTTTGGAATTTCACTAGCCCGGGCTAGCGTCTGCCTTATCTGAAGCGGGATTTTGCCGCTTCAGATAGCTATTCTTTTCAAATTTACTTTCAACAATCTACTACTAAATTTTCAAAAACTAGGTCTATATTATCTTTGTACTGCTTATCGTCAAATTCTAAATTATTATTCGTAATTTTCCGCCCGGTAATATCTCCAAGCTCCATAAGATACTGCTTGAACTTTTCTAAAAATTTATCTGTATTTGCCCTTTTATCGGAGCCCCACTCATCTGAGCTAAAATGAATATACGCGATAATTTTTTTGCTTTTAAGATAATATTTCGGCTGGTAAATTCCCGATTTCGGAAAATATCTCGACACTTCCCCGCTCAAACAAAGGCAAATATCGATCTTTTGCAGCGAGTGCATTTCAAAATCGCTAAAAACACTTTTAACCTCTTGCTTTACCGCTCTTATAATATCCGGCATATAGATCGGCACATCATCCGCCCCGCCGATAACGGCATTTATGTTAAATTTCACACGGCACCTCGTCCTTAAATTATAAAGTGATATTGTTCAAAATTTTGGCTCATTATATCATCTTCATAATATTTATTGAGCGTCGGGGTTACCCGGGGTTTTAAATCGGTTATATTTTTATCAAAATAGACCCGAATGAAGATTAAATTTTATAAAATCTACCATTTTAATTTCATATCTCAAAAACTTTCCGCCGCTACGTAAGGAGCGTCAAATTTTAAAATTGAAATTTTATACGTTAAGCTTAAAGCTTATAAAACTCCGATATTTAGGGCAATGCAGACTCGAATTTTTATCTTTTATTGCTATAATTCCCTCATAAATTTAAATCTTAAGATTAAAAAGTATTCTTAAGAATTTTATAAGACGGAGGAGATCTTGAATAGATTGATTTTGAAGATTTATGCGTGGCAAAATACTGCCACGCCGTGGTTTTGGCTCTTTGTGATAAGCGCAGGATATCTTGCGGCATCATATTTTTTCTTTCAGCGCTGCCTTTTTATGTCGCCTACGCAGATGGGCGCCCTCGTGCGTCTGGGCTTTGCCGTAGCGGGCGTAGGCGCGCTCATCGGCTTGCTGCTGCCGTTTGGCTTCATAGCAAGGCTCATTGCTTACCTGCTCGGCTTTGCGGGCGCGATATACGGCTATTTACAAAGCTCCGCGCCGCACCCCGCCGCAGATACGGCAAATTGCCTCTCAGCACCCGCTTTCCCTTTTGCGGCGCCGCTTGATAGCCTGCTGCCGGAGCTATTTCGTCCCGCAAGCTGCACGGGTACCCCGTCCTTTCCCGCAGGCACCGCGCTTAGCGACGTGCAGAGCTTTTTTAGCGGATTTTACGGCGAGGGATTTTATCTGGTGCCGAGCATTAAATTTGCAGATGCGGCGCAGTGCGCGCAGGTAGCGTTTGCGGCATTCGCGGCGATTTTGGCCGTGATGTTTGCGAGCTTTTTATACGGCAGATTTACGAGAAGTTTTTAAAATTTTAAGAAAGGATAAGCATGAAGTTTTTAAATTCTATTGCGGCTGCGGCGGCTCTTGCGGCTGTGATCGCAAGCTGTGCAAACGCCGAGGTTAAGGCGGGCGAGACGCTTTACGGCACGGTGCTAAAGCAGGTAAGCGTAAGCGGCGATTTGTCGCACAAGGACGGCAGGCTGCTGCCTACGAATGCCATAGAGGTCTTGGAGGTCAAGGACGGAGCGGTGAAATTTTCGCTTACCGGCTATCAAAATCCAAAGGCGCCCAACGTTATTTATTTCACGCCTAAAGCGCGCATAATCGCGGTGGCGTTTTCGAAGCAGGCTAAATTTCAAAGCGAGAGCTTGGGCGAAGAGGACGGCTTTAATAAAGTTAAAATAATCGCCTACACCGATGAGGGCGCGCTAAGCGGCGACGTGGATAAAATTTTCGCGGGCGCGAAGGAGAAATTTGAGGCCTCGTGTAGCGTCTGTCACGCTCTGCATCAGCCTGCTAGCTACGAAGCAAACAGATGGCCGGGCTACATCAAATCGATGCTTTCGCGCACGCCTATTAGCAAGGATGAGAGCTGGACAGTGGTGCAGTATCTGCAAAAGCACTCCAAGGACGTAAATTTAAAGGATATGAAATGAAAAGACGAAATTTTTTAAAGCTCGGCGCGGCGGTTTCGGCGCTTCCGCTCATTCCAAGCTCGATGCTCGCGGCGGACAAACTCACCGCGCTTAAGAAAAACGGCGAAATTTTAACCGCGGCGCGATGGGGAATTTTAAAAGCGAGCGTCAAAAACGGCAAGATCGTAAAATCCGCGCCGTGGAAGATCACCTCTAAAATTCCAAATACGCTTCAAAATACGATGGCGGATCTCGTTTATAACACGCGCATCAAGGCGCCGATGGTGCGAAAATCATATCTCGCCGATCCCGATAATCCCAAGCCGGAGCTTCGCGGACTTGACGAATGGGTCGAGGTAAAATATGAAGACGCGATCAAACTCGTCGCGCGCGAGCTTAAAAAGACGCGCGAGCAAAAGGGCGCAAGCTCAGTGTTTGCGGGCAGCTACGGCTGGCAGAGCACGGGCAACGTGCATGTCTCAAGGACGCTGCTTCATAGATTTATGAACTTAACCGGCGGCTTTACGGGCGTCACGGGCGATTACTCTACGGGCGCGGCTCAGGTCATCATGCCGTACGTAACGGGCTCAAATCAGGTCTATGAACAGCAAACCTCGTGGCCCGTGGTACTTGAAAATTCCAAAGTAGTGGTCTTTTGGGGTCTAAATCCGATCTCTACGCTTCGCGTGGCGTGGACGAGCTCGGACGAGCAGGGATTTAAGTATTTTGAGCAGCTAAAAAACAGCGACAAAGAGATCATCATCATCGATCCGATCAAAACCGTAAGCGGCAAGTATTTCGAGGGTAAGGCGCGATGGATCACACCTCGCCCTAACACCGACGTAGCGATGATGCTAGGCATGGCGCAGCACCTCTACTCGCAGGGCAAGTACGATAAGGAATTTTTACAAAACTACACCGTGGGCTTTGAAAAATTCGTGCCGTACCTCACGGGGCAGAGCGACGGCGTGGCTAAGACGCCCGAGTGGGCTAGTGAAATTTGCGGCATTAGCGCGGATGTGATCAAAGAGCTTGCGATAAAATTTTACGAAAACCGCACGATGATAATGGCGGGTTGGGGTATCCAGCGCGCTCATCACGGCGAGCAGGCGCACTGGATGATCGTAACTCTATGCGCGATGCTAGGACAGATCGGACTTGCAGGAGGAGGCTTCGGCTTTAGCTACCACTATGCTAACGGTGGCGCGCCTACCTGCGCGGGCCGCGTGATCGGCGGAATGAACGCGGCTAGCGTCGGCGTCGTTAAGGACGGCAAATTTTTAGGGCTTGCGCAGGATCAGAAGCAAGGCGGCGAAGCAGCCCAAGCGTGGCTGGTAAATACGGCGAAGGTTGCCTTCCCTCTAGCTCGTATC
>NZ_CALIBH010000076.1 GCF_938045775.1 uncultured Campylobacter sp. | reverse complement strand
AGGCAGATTAAAACTTTAGAAATTTTCATTTTGATCCTTTCGTTTTAAATTTTGCGCAATTTTACAATCTCTAAATGAAGCGAGAGTGAAAGAGAGAAACTTTATCGCTTACGGCGGATCGCTACCTAAATTTTATCGCCGCAGGATCGGGGCTTTCGGCTCGCCGTCGCCGCAGAATTAGAATTTTACCGCTGCGATAACGCGGGATCAAAAATTTTATCTTACCGCGGCGACACGGGATCAAAATTTTATCTTATCCTCGCGGCGCGCTGCAGCATCGGAATTTTACCTCCTCGCAAGCGGTTAAAATTCTATGCTATAACGAGGGCTGAAATTTTACCGCCGCCGCCAAGATTAAAATTTTACCGCTTCAGCAGGGGGGGCGGATTTCGCTAGCGCGGCGAGCGGTTGAATTTGATCGCCGCGACAAGAATTAAAATTTTGCTACCGCTGCAGGGTTAGAATTTCATCGCCCTCACGCTATGATGAAATTTGTCCCTTTTACGAGCGAGACCCTTGCGCCGTCCATTCGCCTGCGCTACGGCTCGTATGAAATTTATCCATTCATCGCAGCTTACGTGGGGATTTTAGAGATTTCGATACGCCCTATTGCGGCGCGAAATTTTATTGTCGCGCCTCGCGACTAGATTTTGCTACCGTCATGGGGATCAAAATTTTACCGCCGCGTAACCGTGGCTTGAGCCTGATTTAGCGCCTTTGCGAGTTTTACGACGCGGCCAAATTCTACCGCGCGCGCTTTGCGAGGACACGGACTGCTCGCGAGACGGAAGCTTTGCGCTGCGCCCGCTACTCTACTACGCGATTAAATTTTATCTACGCACCGCTTAGGTTGCGGCACGGCGTCCATCCGCTTGCCGCACGATTAAAATTTATCTACGAGCGCGCCAATCGCGACGAGGCGCCGCCTTAAAAATTTATACTCCGCTCCGTATCTGCTGCGAAACGGCGCCGAAATTTCAACGCAAAATAGGCGCCATGAAATTTTCGCGCCGCGAGATAAAATTTTTGCGCCGCTATACGACGGCGAGGCGCGAACCCATCCGCTGCATGCGCGATTAAATTTTAAATTTTGCGTTGCGGCCGCTAGATAAAATTTTCGCGACCATTCAGGAGCGGCGGATGATTAAATTTAGATTGCGCCGCACCGCTACGAAGCGGTATGTCGCGTAGCTAAACCCGCGCCGCGAAGTAGTATAAAGAAGCGCGAACAGTCGGATTCGCACTGCCTCTGCCACGTAGCGGAGTATAGCCATTTATATCGCGCGCCTTGTAATAGAGGCAGCCAGGTCCGCACCGCGTTGGCGCGTAACAAAGCACCATGCATTGGATCCGCGCCGCGCCACTACAAAACGATATACCGTGCAGCTAAACCATCGCCGCACAACCGTATGGCAAAGCGCAAGTAGTCCGATTCGATCACGCCCGCCGCGTAGCGGAGCGCAGCCATTTACATCGCGCGCTTTGTAATAGAGGCAGCCGAGTCTGCACCGAGTTGGCGTGTAACAAAGTACCGCGCATTAGATCCGCACCGTGCCCGCTACGAAGCGAGCAATGAGATCCGCCCCTCCGACGCAGTTTTCAAGATTTGCAACGGCATAAAAAGTTACGAAGCCAGCACAATAAATCCGCCCGCGCCGCAGGCGAGCAAAATTTAGTGCAAAAAGTGGCGAACTCCCGTAAAATACATCGCCATGCCGAACTCGTCGGCGCTTGCGATCACCTCATCGTCGCGGATGCTACCGCCGGGCTGCACGACCGCCGCGACGCCCGCAGCATGGGCGATCTCGATGCTATCTTTAAACGGGAAAAACGCCTCGCTGGCAAGCGCGCAGCCGCGCAGATCAACGCCCACGTCGCGAGCCTTCGCTACTGCCGCACGTGCAGCGTCCACGCGGCTCGTCATACCCATGCCGATCGCAACCATCGCGCGATTTTTGACGTAAACCACGCAGTTGCTCTTCGTAAGTGCGGCGATCTGCCACGCGATTTTTAGATCGTCAAGCTCGCTCTGGCTCGCCGCGCGCCCCGTGACGCAGCGGGCGTTTGCGACCTCGCCAGCGCCTACGTAGTCGCGCTGCTGATACACAAAGCCGCCGTCAATGAATTTAAAATCGTATTTGTCGTTTTCGCGAATTAAAAACTCCCCGCCCTGCTCGAAAATTTTAATACGCTTTTTCTTTTCAAATACCGCAAGCGCCGCGGGCGTGACGCGAGCGGCGAGGATAACTTCGACAAAAATTTCATTGATCTTATGCGCTAGCTCCTCGTCCAAAACACCGTTTATCGCCACGACGCCGCCGTATGCGCTTACGGGGTCGCATTTTAGCGCCTCGGTGTAGCTTTCAAGCAGGCTTCCCTTCACGGCAAAGCCGCATGGATTG
>NZ_CALIBH010000075.1 GCF_938045775.1 uncultured Campylobacter sp. | reverse complement strand
GGGCGCGGTTAGTGCTACGGACGCGCTAAGTCTTAGCCTAAATATCCCTGCGGTGAAGCTAAATTTGATGCTTGGTGACGACGGGCTGTATGAGATGCTATCAAACGTGCATCTGGCGGAGTTTAGCAAGGATTATTACGGCGCAGGTATCGCGCTTGGCAGTATTTCGATGAGCCTAATGGATCTTGCTCACCTTTACAGCGCGTTTGCAAACGGCGGTAAGCTGCGAAAGCTCGAAATAGCGGGCGCAAAGATCGGCGACGATGCTAAAATTTTAACCCCACAGAGCGCCTACGTCGTAACGCAGATGTTAAGAAACGCGCCGCGCTCCTACCTCGGCTCGGTGTGGCAAAATACCCTAAACGCGCCGCCGTTGATGTTTAAAACGGGCACGAGCGCCGATGCGCGCGATCTCTACACGGTCGCACTCACGCCTAAATTTACCCTCGGCGTCTGGCTGGGAAATTTCGACGGCTCCAAGACTAGGGATCTTAGCGGCGGCGTGAGTGCGGCAAAAGTGGCGTTTAATATGTTTGCCTTCCTCGATAAATCGGGCATGCTGGGCGAGGTGGAGTTTGCGCGTCCCGTGGGCGTGAGCTTTCGGCGAGTATGCACCGACGCGTACCGCGAAAAGGAGTGCGCTCAAAGCGCCGAGGATCTTACGATCGATGGAGTTGAGCCCAACGAGGAGTGCGAAATTTACGGCACGAGCGAGCTTTTTTATCTGCTAAAACACGGACTGGTCGATCCGCAAAAGGTGCGCGTAGGAAGGTGTGCGGCTAAATTCGCCGCCGTAAAGCCCGTGCTAAACGACATCAACGCTAAAACCTACGAGACCGGCGCGAACGGCACGCTGCGGCTAAAGGTGCAGTGCACGGCGGTTTTCGGCGAGCGGGTATATATCAGGCTAAGCGGCGGTTCGCGAGAGTTTATAGCGTTAAATTCCATCGCGTTTACAGGGGAGAATTCCGCGGATTTGGATTTCGAGCATTCTAGCACGGCGCAGCAAGATAATTTAAAGCAAAATTTTGCAGAACAGAATTCTACAGCACAAAATTCCATGCGACAAAATTTAGCGCCGCAGAATGTAAAATCACAAAATCTTACGAAGCAAAATTCTGCGGGATTGAATTTTATAGCTGAAAATCCAGCCACACGAAATTTGGCGTCGCAAAATTCTATCTTGCAAAATTCTACAGAGCAAAATTCGGAGGCTCAAGATTTCACAGCGAAAAATTTCACAGATCAAAATTCCTCGCAGCAAAATTTCACGGCACGCGATTTCACCACGCAAAGCCTAGCGCCTGCAAATTCTAAAGTTAAAACGGGAGAATATTTTGCGCGCACTAACGGCGAGGCTTTTACGCTTAACCTCGGCGCAGGGGATTTTGAGCTTGGCTGCTTGGACGAAAATGCAAATTTCGCTAAAGCAAATTTTAGAGTAAATGAAAGAAAATAAAAGGTTAATTTGTATATAATTTCGTAAAATTTTTGCAAAGGAATTTTATGAAGACAAAACTACTAAGCGCAGCGCTATTTTGCGCTTTGGCTAGCTTTGCCGCGGGCGTAGAGATCAAATACGCTAGCGGGGCTTACGAGATTAGCGGGGTGGACGGCAGTGGATTTAGTGTCACGCAAAAGCAGATCTTAAAATGCACTCCCAAAATCACGGGCACCTACGAAAGCGTGAGCGAGAGCTCAATCAGGCTCTATCCTAAGCCGATGCTTAGCGCCGGGGTTAATTATTCGTGCGAGGCGCGCGGGGTGCGCTTTGAGTTCGAGACAGAGCCTTTCAGCACCGAGCATATCGCGCTTCTGCGTCCGGGGTTAGTGGCAATTAAATTTAACGATGCGGTTAGCAAGGACGCGCTACAGCAAGCGACTAGAATTTATCGCGCGCAGAATTTAGCCCAAAACGATATATCCTATGAGCTTAGCTCGCACGATGATCGGAATTTTTTATTCAGCTTCGATCCTAAGGCGCAAAACGTCGTATTGCAAATAGAATCCCTCACCTCAAAAGCGGGCGCAAAGCTGCAAAATCCGGTGGAGCTGCGCACGGACGAGGAGCCTTTTAACGACAGCATTAACGCTTCAAATTTAAGTGGCGTGCAGATCCGCCCTGCGGCTCTAAAAGACGGCTCACTCGCAGCTAGAGTGTGTTTTCCTAACTATATGGACGAGCTGTCCGCCAAATACATAAGAATCGCAGGCGTGAGTAAATTTAGCCTCACTCAGCCGCGATATTATTATTACGACGAAGATGAAGAGGGCGGCGAAAGCGACGATCCTTCATGCTACTACTATGCAGATATAGTAAGCGACGAGTTTATGCCGAATAAAAGCTACGAGATTAGGCTGCTAAAGGGCTTCGGAGATAGCTCATATATCTTGCGTGACGAGATCAAGCAAAGCGTAAAAATGGGCGACAGGCTGCCTTTCGTAGCCTTTAGCGACGAGAAAAATTTTATCCCAAAATCCGCTTCGTTAGCTTTTAAAAGCTCAAACGTAAATGAGGTCAAAATTTCGATTGCCAAAGTCCCTGAGCAAAATTTTAGGTATTTTTTAAACTTTGAAAGCAACGAAGATAGTGTAGGTGGGCTAGCTAGCGAGATCGCGGTTAAGAGCTTTGATATAGGAGGCGCTAAAAACGCCGTTGCGGAGCATAAAATCGCGATGGATTTTAAGGGCTACGAGGATGGAATTTATAAAATCACGGCGTTTTACAAAGTGGGCGAAAAGATGCAAGAGGTTTCGCGCGTAGCCTATCTTAGTGACATTACGGCTCAAGTGGTGCTGCTTGAGCGCGGCGCGCTAATTTATACTTCTAGGCTTAGTAATGGCGAGGAGCTAAGCAGAGCAAAGGTTAAAATTTACAGTGATAAAAACGAGCTAATTGCAGAGGATAAAACGGACGGAGATGGAATTTTAAGATTAGAAAATATGGAAATTCTAGCCAAAAATCCGCGCTCTATCGAGATTAGTAAAGGCGATGAGCATGCGTTCGTGCTGTTTAATAACGCCGTAGCAAGCGTAGAGAAAACGATTACTGCAAAGCGTCCGTTCGTTTATCTCGCAAGCGAGCTGATAAGCCCGAATGAGCGGCTTTTAGGTACGATCGTGATGAAAAATCGCGATTTTAGCTCTTTAAAAGATACGCCGATTAAATTTAAAATTTACGATCCTAGCGGCACTGTGGTCATCACGCGCGCGCAAAACACCGATGAGTTCGGCAGCGTTAAAATAGACGAGCTGATGGGCGAGAAAAGCGGCACTTACCGCCTAGATCTCATCTATGAGGACAAAATCATCGCTTCTAAAAGCTTCAGCGTAGAAAATTTCGTCCCAAACCGCATTAAAAATGAAATTCTCACTGCTAAAGACGAATATGGCGCGGATGAGATCATAACTTTAAAGCTAAGCTCAAACTATCTTGCTGGCGCGCCGGCTGGAGATTTGAAAGGCTCGCTGGAAGCAAACGCCTATGAAAAAGAGCTAAAAATTAAAGGCTACGAGGGCTTTTCGTTTCTAAACGATCGCTTAAAGAAAAAGGGCGCTACGCAGCTTCGCAGGGCAGAATTTACGCTAAGCCCCGCCGGCAAAAAGGAGCTTGCACTCTCGCCGGCAGCAGCTGATCTTAATGTCTCTAACGCCATAAATATTCTACTAAATTTCAGCGTAACCGAGGAGGGTAAAAACGTAAGTGCTTATCGCAACCTAAGCTATCTGCCTTATGATCGTATCGTAGGAATTCGCGCGAGCAAGGATTTCATATCAAGCGGCGATAGCGTAAAATTCGGCTTTGTGCTGCTAGATTCCAAAACCAAAACCGACGTCAAAGGCAAGATCGACGTTGAAATTTACCGAGACGATTTTACTTACGTTTATGACGGCAACAGATACGTCGAGCAAGAAAGCTTTAATCTCGTAAGCGCCGTTAGCACCGATGCGCGCGAGTTTGAGTACAAATTCCAAAACGGTGGCAATTATCTAATCGTCGCAAACGATTACTCAAGCGGCGCGAGTGCTGGCGTGCGCGTGGATGTAAGCGGCTGGGGATATTATGGACGGGTAAATGCTAAAGACGTGCAAAGCGCTAAAATCAAACTCGCAAGCGACAAGGTTAAAGCCGGAGATAAAATTAAAGGCGTCATCAATTCGCCGGTAGAAAGCGGCGTGCTAAATATCTCGCTCGTAGGCGAGCAGGTTTACGACTATAAAATTCTATCCATAAAAGGCGGTAGCGCGGAATTTGAGCTTAGTGTGCCAGAGAATTTCGTCGGCGGACACATCAACGCTGTAATCGCGCGCGCCGCGACACCCGCTGCGATGCCGCTTAGAGCCTATGCAAACGTGCCGGTGGCGCTAGATGCGAGCTCGCACAAGGCTAACGTGCAAATCCTAGCCGAGAAAAGCTACAAAAATGGGCAAAACGCGCAGATCAGCGTAAAAAGCGAGCCAAATTCCAAAGTCATACTCTACGCGGTCGATCTTGGAATTTTAGATATCGTCTCACAAGAGGAGCTTGATGCATTTAAGGCGTTTGACGTTAGCGCGTATTTTGCGCTGCGGTACTTTGACATTTACGATGATCTTAGCGTGTATCAAACTACTGCTAAAGAGCTAAGCTTCGGCGGCGACGGCGTGATGGCGAAAGCTAAACGGAATTTAAGCCCGGTCGAAAACAAAAAGCAGAAAAAATTTATCAAAATGCTGATCGCAAAAGCAGACGCAAACGGCGAGGCGAAATTTGAGCTTGCGATGCCGAAAAATTTTAACTCCACGATCCGACTAAGCGCCATGGCTATCGGAGAGGCGGCTACGATCGGCTCGGCAAACGTCGAAGCTAAGGTTCGAGACGACGTGATCATAAAACCGGCAGATCTAACCTACATGGTGCGCGGCGATGAAATTTCCGTGCCGCTAACGCTCATCAACACCACCGATAAGGAGCAAAAGGCGGTCTTGAAAATCAGCTCATCTCCTTCGGTTGCTATAAGCGGCGGCGAGGCAAATTTCACGCTCAAACCGCTTGAGGTCAAGCATACGAACTTCACCGCGAGCGCGCTTGATATTGCGGATGCGAACATTAAATTTGATCTTGACGCAAACGGGCAGAAATTTAGCAACGATGTAGAATTTGACATAATCAGCCAGTTCCCGCGCTCGAAGCTATTTCACGTAAGCTACGGCGATAAGCCGGTAGCTCTCAAAATCGATCCGAGCTATAAAGAAATTTATACTCACATCAGCGCTACGCCTAACGCTTTTAGCCTAGCAGACGAGCTATATCTCTATCCTTACGGCTGCACCGAACAGCTTGCTTCAGGAATGATAGCGGTTGATTATGTCGCACGCAAAGACTCCAATAAAACCTTAACCAACCGCGTAAACGAGTATGCAAGTAGAATTTTATCTCGCCTCAAACCTAGCGGCGATTTCGGCTACTGGAGTGCTCACGGCGTTACTAATTACTACGCTTCGATTTACGCAAGCGACGTTTTACTAGAGCTTGACGCGCGCTATAAATTCCTTAGCAATAAGCAAAGATCGCTAATTTTTAGCGCGCTAAAATCAAGCTACAAAGATCAGGATACGCTCCGCATATACGCGGATTTCGTGCTAGATCAATACGGCAAACTCAATGATGATGAGATAAATTTCGTTTATGACAACGATCTTTATAAAGACTCGCCGATGGCTAGTATCGCCTTGGCTGCGATACTTAAAAAGCACAATATGACGACTGAGTTTGAATTTATGCTCGAAAAAATAGATGAGGCGAATTACGATTACGCTGATAACGGAGCAGGTTTAACATTTGCTAGCGACATAAGAGATGCTGCCTTTAAGCTCTACGCATTTGGCAAGGCTGGCATCAAAGATGATAGCACGGCTCGCACGGTCGATGCGATCATTCGCGATCTAAAAAATATAAACAACACGCAGGAGCGAGCAAGCGTAATACGCGGATTTGATGCATATTTTAAGGACTCGAAAAAAGAAGCCCATTTTGCATTAAAATACGACGGCGAGGCGAAAAATTTCAATTCACCGTTAGATACCAAACTCGCGGTTAAAGACGGCGCGATAGAATTTACGCCGATGAGCGGCAATGGCGAGCTATTTTTTACCGCTCTTGGCTTTGGATATGAAAGCGCGCCTTTAAAGCATGAGGCTTTGAGCATACAGAGTCTAAACGCCCATTCTATGGATAGCAAGAGGATTGAAATTTACCGCGAATTCATAGACGCTCGCGGCAACATAGTCGATCTAAATAGGCTTAAAGTAGGGCAGAAAATTTACTCTAAGATCAGCTGGCGAGCGAATTATTATCTGTATAATTTCGTAATCGACGAGGCGATGCCTAGCTGCTTTGAAGCGGTCAATGAGCGTCTGGGCTCGGCTGCGCAGGCTAGAGTCGAGGGCATGCAAGACAGCGTGGCACTAGAACACACGGAGTATCTGTATGACCGAGTGCTTCGCTTCCCAAAAAGCGGCTATTTCTATTATGATCCGCGAGACGGAGAGAATAGCAGCGGCGTCATCTATACGCCAATAAACGTGATTATGGCAGGCTCGTGCGCGCTTCCTGCGATCTCTATCGAGGATATGCAATACGAGCAGGTAAATAACTACGATCTGCAAACGCTTAAATTTAAAGTCGCTCGCTAAGGTGTAGCGGCTTTAAAGCTCGGCGCGGATTTGCATTTATTGCGATTTTCGCGCCGAGTGCACTTTTGCGTTCGATAGTATTTTGCAAACGAGCATCTGATAAAATTTTAAAATTTCAATCCCGCCCGTCCGCCGAATTTCAAAATTTTATATCAACGCCTATATTTCATAGCTTTTTACTATCTATTTATAACGTTATTCTATTTGACTTACCTTTAAATTCGAGTTATCATTTCTTTTAAATATACACTTTCAATTAAAGGAGTTGCAAATGCAAGACGTATCAAGACGTAGTTTTTTAAAGATTAGCGCAGTGGGTGCAGGGGCACTTGCGCTGGGATCTAGCAGTGCGACTGCGGCACAAAACGCTAAGGACGTAAAATTTGACGAGGAATACGACATCGTCATCATCGGCACCGGTTTTGCGGGACTTGCTGCAGCGATTAAAGCTAGCGGGTGCGGTAAAAAGGTGCTTATCTTAGAAAAGATGGGTCGCGCGGGCGGAAATTCCGTCATCAACGGCGGAAATATGGCCGCTCCTATGAATAAATTTCAAGTTGCGCAGGGCATCAAAGACAGTAAGGAGCTTTTTATCGCCGATGCCGTAAAAGACGGACTCGGGCTCAATCATACCGATCTTTTGGGCGTGATGTTTGATCGTAGCAACGATGCGGTGGATCTTTTGGTGGGCTGCGGGGCGGAATTTAGCGACAAGCTGATCTTTGAGAGCGGCCACAGCGTCGCAAGAAGCTTGCAATCGACCAACGGCTCGGGTTCGGGCTACATCCAGCCGATGATGGGCAAACTTCAAAACGATCCTAATGTCACGATCAAAACTCGCACGAAATTTGACGATTTCATCGTGGATGACAGCGGACGCGTCGTGGGCGTAGAAGCGCGCGAGGAGTATAAATTTGATCCGAAGCTCTTTAGCGACGATCTGGAAAATAAAAGCGGCGAGAAAAAGAGCTATAAAGCTAAAGACGGCGTTTTGCTAGCCTCGGGCGGATACGGACGCGATCTATGATACCGCCAGATCCAAGATCCTCGCGTAGTGCCTAGCATAGACAGCACCAACCATCCGGGAAGCTCGGCGGGAGCGATGCTAGCGGCAAATAGAATCGGCGCATTTACCCTTCTTACGTCATGGATTCAGTTCCTTCCGTATTGCTTGCCCGATGAAAAGGGCTTCGGCGCTGCGGTAAATTTTACCAACCACTGCTGCAGCACCTACGGCCTTACCGTCGATCCAAAGATGGGCAAGCGCTTTATGGACGAGCACGCAGGGCGCAAGATCAAGGCGGACGCCTGCTTTAAGGTTATCGGCGAGAGCGAGAAAAACGACAACTATCCGGTAAACGTCTGCGACTCTCAAGCCGTCGCCGCGCGAAACCCGGTCTATACTTCAAGACCGCTGGAAGCTGGCGTCGTGAAGAAATTTGACACGTTAGAGGAGCTTGCGAAGGCTTACAACCTGCCGCTGGAGCCGTTTTTAAAGACCGTCGCGGACTATAACTCTTACGTCAAAGCGGGCAAAGACCCCGAATTCGGCAAAGTGGTCGATAAACTAGACGGCATCGACGTTTCCAAACCGCCGTTTTACGCAAGCCGCACGATGCCGAAGGTGCACCACACGATGGGAGGGCTCGAGATCAACACCAAAGCTCAGGTCATCTCGAGCCTTACTCACGAGTCGATCCCCGGTCTTTGGGCTGCGGGCGAAGTAACCGGCGGCGTGCACGGCGCGAGCAGGCTCGGAACCTACGCAATCCTTGATTGTATGGTTTTCGGAATGATCGCGGGCGAAACAATCGGGGCTTAAATTTAGCGCCCGCGAAATTTCGGCGCGAAGTAGCTATGCGTGCTTTGCGCCGAAACACTATGTACGTCTTTAAAATTTTTGAGACAAAGCTGCAAAGCGTGCCGTAGAATTTCAAAGCATTTAAAATTTAAAGCGCTTAAAATTCTGCCGCGCGTCTTTTAAATTTGAATACCGCGCACTTTAAAATTTTATAGCAGCGGCAAAATTTCGCACAGGCGGCGAGCAAATCCGTACGCCGTAAATTTTAAAATTTATGCCTAGACTTCGGCTAGCGGAGCGGAATTTATTCGCTTTAAATTTGCGCTTTTAAAATTTCTTTTCTAAATTTTTAAAATTCTATCACTAAGTCTTTATGTTAAATTTTAAATTTCGCTACGTGGGTGTATAATCTATAAAATTTCAACGCAAGGAGCAAAAAATGCAAGAAATTTCAAGACGAAATTTTATGAAAATCGGCGCAGCGGGAGCTCTGGCTCTGGCTGCAAGCAGTGCTAGCGCAACGCAAAACGCCAAAGACGTAAAATTTGACGAAGAATATGACGTTGTTGTTATCGGTAGCGGTTTTGCAGGCTCGATGGCGACACTTCAGCTCTTAAGCGCGGCAAAAAGGTGCTTATGATCGAAAAGATGGGCCGTGCGGGCGGCAATTCCGTCATTAACGCCGGCAATATGGCGGTACCAAATAACGAATTCCAAAAAGCCGCGGGTATCACGGATAGTAAGGAGGCTTTCATCGCAGATTGCCTAAAAGACGGGCTAAATTTAAATCACGTAGATTTGCTAGGCGTCATCTACGACCGCGCAGGCGATGCTTTTGAATACCTAAAAAGCATCGGAGTGGAGTTTTCGGGTAAGGTGATATCTGCTAGCGGACACTCGCTAAAGCGCGCCGTACAGGCCAAAAATGCTAGCGGCTCGGGCTACATCCAGCCGATGCATAAGGCAATTGAGGAAAATGCAAATGCCGTAATCAAGAAGCGTACTAAATTTGATGATTTTATCGTGGATGACAGCGGCCGTGTCGTAGGCGTAAAGTGTCGCGAAGAATATAAGTTCGATCCGCAGCTTGCTAGCGATGATAGGGAGAACAAAAGTGGCGAAGTAAGATTTTTTAAAGCCAAAGATGGCGTCATTTTGGCTGCGGGCGGATACAGTTCGGATAAGTGGTTTCGCGCGCAGCAGGTGCCGTATCTAAAAGACAATATCGAAACCGTAAGCCAACCAGGTGCTACCGCAGGTGCGCTTATCGCGGCGATGAAGCTAGGTGCGAATCCTTTGCAACTCAGCTGGATTCAACTAAATCCTTATACCAATCCTAGCGAGAAGGGATTTGGTACTTCTGCGCTATTTTCAAATCACTGCGCTAACGACTATGGTCTAACTGTCGATCCAAAGACGGGCAAACGCTTTATGAACGAGCACGCCGGGCGCAAGATCAAAACCGAAGCGATCTTTAAATGCATGGCGGAGAGCAAAAATAACGACAACTATCCCGTAAATATCTGCGATCAAGCCGCAGTTGATGCAAATAATCCGGTCTATACATCAAAAGGTGTAGAAGCAGGCTCAATTAAAAAATTTAATACCTTGGAAGAGCTTGCAAAATTTTATAAAATTCCGCTGGAGCCGTTTTTAAAAACCATCGCGGATTTTAACGGCTATGTCAAAGCAGGAAGTGACCCGGAGTTTGGCAAGCCTTTGACAAAAGCCGACGTAGGCGGTATCGACGTATCAAAAGCTCCATTTTATGCATGCCAAACAAGCCCGAAAATTCTTTACTGCATGGGTGGCGTGCAGATCAATACCAAAGCCCAGGTTATCGACGCAGCTAGCGGCGAGCCGATCGCAGGGCTATATGCAGCGGGCGAAATCACCGGTGGCGTTCACGGCGCAAGTAGGCTCGGTACTATGAGCATGGCTGATTGTATGGTTTTTGGCATGGTGGCGGCAGAAAATATCTGAATTGATTTTGCTTTTTTAGGGCGCGACGGCATATTTAAATTTCGCCGTCACGTCTAAATTTTAAAATTTTATGCAAAAGAAACGTAAAATTCTATTCGTTCGGTAAGGGTTAAATTTCACCGAAATTCGTATAGTCTGGGAGACGGGCATGATAGCGATCTATTTTAGCGCCACGGGCAACACGAAGCATTGCGCGAGTAGGCTCATCGCTCATCTTGGCGGCGTCTGCGTCTCGATCGAGAGCGAGGCTTGCAATGAGCTTTTAAAGCACCACAATGACGTTATCTTGGCATATCCCGTCTATTTTAGCGACCTGCCGCGTATCGTGCGCGACTTCCTCTACCGAAACGGCGCGAGCTTTAGCGGCAAAAACGTATTCATCCTCGCTACGATGGAGATTTTCAGCGGCGACGGGGCAGGGTGCGCGGCTAGAGTTTTAAAGCGATTCGGCGCAAACATAACGGGCGGCGCTCATATCAAAATGCCCGCGTTCATCCTCGACGTGGCGATTTTTGGCTACTCGCAAGCGAAAAACGAGCGCATAATCAAAGAGGCGGACGCTAAAGTCAGACGCGTTGCGGAGGCGCTTAGCGCAAATCGTCCGCCGCAAGAGGGGCTGGGCGCGCTCTGTCGTATCGCAGGGTTTTTAGGACAGCGACTTTGGATGAAAATTTGGGATAAAAGCCCCTTTGCCAAGCGCAAACCTAGCCTTGATCCATCGCGATGCATCGGCTGCGGGGCTTGCGTCAAACCCTGCCCGATGCGAAACATAAAGCTCGCTTGCAAAAAGGCGCAATTCGGCGATGAGTGCACGCTTTGCTACAGGTGCGTAAATATATGCGAGCGCAGAGCGATTACGATCCTAGGCAGGGCAAAAAATTTAGAAAAGTCCGTCGCCGCAGACTTATGAGGACGAGCTCATACCTCGCAAGTTCGCAATCAAATACATGAAAACGGACGAGGAAATTTTACTTTTTGACAGCGCTTCGCACGGCTAGAGCGCGATGTTTTGCGACGAATATGGCGCAAAAAAGTAACTCGCCGCGAGCTCGTAAAATTTAACCTACCGCCGTGCAAGACCCACGTAAAATTTGGCTACAGCAATCACTACGACAAAAGAATACGAGACCGACGAGCGCGGTAGGGTCATACTAATAAACGGTGGGGCTGCCTCATAGGGCGAGGTAAGGCAAACGGTTTTGATTGTATCGCCGTAAGCTACGAGGACGAAGCGGGCAAAAATACAAAATTTCGCTTATGTAGGCGACCTTAAATCTCAGTCCGTCTTTTTTGCTCCGTATTTAAATTTTACTCGGCCGCTAGATGCTCCTAAATTTAAATTCTCTATAGCCGAATGTGGCGTCTTAGAATTTTAGCAAAGGTTTATCCTGTAATACTGCGTCGTGAAATTTCAGCGAAGGCTTATTTTGCCGCATATCTCAAAATTCTTAAATTACCCGCGCCGGCCTACTTAAGCTCTAAAGCGCTTGCCTTATCACTTCGCCCAAGGGCAAAATGCTGCGCCTTGCCTTATTAATTTGCCGCGGAATTTCTCGGTAAAACTAAATTTTAAAATTTGACCCATTTAAATTTAAAAAGCGCACGACTATCGCAAAAATCATCCGATATTATTGGCGACGCCGGCCTAATTTTAAAATTACACCATCGCCCCTATATACGGCTATGGTCGTTAAATTTTAAGCAACGATAGGCGATAAAATTTTAAGAATTTCGCCGCCCAGCATTTCTTTATGCCACCAAGCCCACAAAACCGCCTAAACCTTCTTAAAATTTACGCTAAATTTGCTTCCGCGTCCTACTTTGCTACGTAGTGAAATTTGCGCGCCATGGATTTTTGCGATTTGTGAGGCGATGGCTAGCCCGAGCCCCGCGCCACTATTTTGCTCGCGATTTCTGGAGCGCTCTATTTGATAGAGCTTGTCCCAAATTTTATTTTGCAAAGCGGGCTCGATGCCCTCTCCATCGTCGCTTATGCTAAGTTCGCACGCGTCTGCACTGACGCAAAGCTCTAAAACGACGCTGCTGCGCGTAAATTTTAAAGCATTGCTTAAAAAATTATTAATCAGCCTGATCAAAAGCAGCTCATCGCCGTTTACGCGCACGTCCTCGGCTATCTGTGAGCTAAAGCTTAGCCCTTTTTGTGCGCACAAAAGTTGAAAGTCTTGCGCGCACTCGCTTGCGATTCTGCTTAAGCTTACGGGTGCCAAACGCGCGCCGCGCTGCAAGCGGGCAAGCTCTAAAATTTGCTCTATTAGCGCCGAAATTTTACGCGCTTGATTATTGATGACCGCGAAACTTTCCTTCGCCTCGCTCGCGTCTTGCTCGTAGGCTAGGGCGTAGTCGCTTTGAGCTAGTATGACGGCAGCGGGCGTACGCAGCTCATGCGAAAGGTCGGCGCTTAGCTGCCGCTCGCGCTCAAACGCGCTTTGCAGTGATGCTAGCATTTCATTAAACGTAGCTGCGAGCGCGCTTAGCTCATCCTTGCCTCGCGGTAGTTCTATTCGCCGCGTAAAATCGCCGCTAGCTCCGATCTCGCTAGCTGTACGCGACATAGTGCGCACGGGCTTAAACGCTCTTTTTATTATTGCGTAGCCGCCGTAGATGACGAGCACCACAAATAGCGGCGATAGGATAAGGGCGATCAGCATCACGCGCTTCATCGCAAGCTCAAACTCGCTAACTGCGATGACGCCGCGTATCCATACGCTGCGCCCCTTGATCTGCGCGTCGTAATAGAAAAACTCGTCGTCATCAAGCTCCACCTCGCGCGCGCCTTGAGGCGAGAGCGGCAACGCAGGATCGAAGCTTTTAGGCACAAACCCCGCTATCACGCCGCCTTGTCCGTCATGCTCGTAGAAAAATACACCGTCATCAAAGCTTTTTAGCTTGTCATCGCGCGCGGCTTTTTGCACTAAGCGGGCAAGCTTTTTTTGGCTGACGGAGCTTCCTGATACTTCGTCTAAAATATAGCCGCAAATGCCGATAATAGCGCCTGCAAGCACCAAAATAAATACGCTGTAATAAAGCGTCACGCGTAGGCTGATAGGTAGCGCGCGCGAGATAAAATTCTCTTTAGCAGTTGAGAATGCAAGGACTAAGGCTTGAGTAAAATTTCTTATCGAGATTTTAGACGCGAAATTTTGTTCTTGACTTTGCGCGAGAACGCTATTAGAATTTTGCGCTAGATCAGGCGTTGCGCTTGTAGCAGCAAAATTCGGCGCGGAATTTGATGCCAGATTTTGCGTGGAATTCCGTTTAAAATTTGACGCCTGGCTTTGAGTAGAATTTAGAGCCCGGTTTAATTCAATATTTTGCGTGGGATTTTTCTTGCGGCTTTTCTTTAAACACGCAAAATTATGCGTAAAATTCTGTTTAAAATTTCGCACGAATTTTAATATGAAAAGCGCCGTAGCGGCAAAAATCTGCTTCGCAATCGCCGAAATTTTAATCCAAATCTTGCTATTTTGCCACGACATAGCCAAGCCCTCGCTTCGTTTCTATTATATCGCCGTGCTCGCCTAGCTTTTTGCGGATATTTTTGATTAAAACATCGATAACATTTGAGCTTGTTTCGTCGCTAAAATCCCAAATGCTCTCGCCGATTTGTTCTCGGCTTAAAATCGCACCGTGATTTAGCATCAAAAGCTCTAAAATTCTATATTCCTTACCCGTTAGCTCCACTACCTCACCCGCGCAGACGACTGATTTTTTACTTAGATTTAGGCGCACTTGCCTTATGATAATTTCGTTATCCGCAGTAGCGTTTTTACGCCTAATAATTGCGCGAAGCCGCGCCAAAAGCTCACGAAAATCAAAGGGCTTAACCATATAATCGTCTGCGCCCAGATCAAGCCCTGCGATGATATCTTCTTTGGCGTCCCGCGCAGTTAAAAATAAAACCGGCGTGCCCAGTCCGCGTGCCCGCGCCGCCTTCAAAAACTCAAAGCCGTCCATCACGGGCATCATCGCATCAAGCACGATAGCGTCATATTTCGCGACATCCAAAAACTCTAGCGCTTCCTTGCCGCAAAAGGCGCAATCTACGCTGTAGCCGTCCTTTTTCAGACATTTTGCGATGATTTGATTTAGATCTTTTTCATCCTCGACAAGTAAAATTCTCAAAGTGCTCCTTTAAAATTTTGCTAATTCTAATCCGCCATTTTAGCCAAAAACGTATAAATTTTGCGGCGCCTTGGATGTGTAAACCTGCTCGCTTTATGCACCGCTAAATTTCAGTAGCATTGGGGCCGCGCTAATTCGCAGATGCCTTTTGTCTAACTCTAATCTCGCTTGCCTTTTTATCCGCTACGCTTCCTAACCGCCCTAAAAAATTTAGCGCGCCTGCTGCGATATTTAGCGCAAAAAGCCCAAATCCTACGCAGCCAAGTTTAAAATTTTGCTTAGCGATTTCGCGTTTGCAGCGGCTGCAAAGCACCGGCTTGCAAGAATTACAAACCTCCGCGCAGCTTGCTGCGCTGGCAGAATCTCGCGCGCTTGCGAAATTACTTGTATCTGAAAAATTTTGCATATCGGCGAAATTTTGCTCGCTAGCGAAATTTTGTGCACTTGATAAGTCTTGCGTCTGCGAAGAATTCCGCTTGCCCTCACAATCTTTCGCATCCGCAGAATTCTTTTGATTTTCGCAACATTCCACGTTAGAAAAATCTTTAGAATTTTGCTCGCAGGACGCGAGATTCCGCTCGCTTGTTTCGCTTGCTAAATTTGCCGAAAAATCCTGCGCATTTTCATCTAAATTTTTAGCCGCGTCTGCATTTTGGGCGCCATAGTCAGCGTTTTCGTTTAAGCTGAAATCTCTAGTGTCCAAAGCCTCGTTAGTTCGGGCGGAGTTGTCCACTCCGCTCTTTAAGCTTTGATTTTTCATCTCACGCCTTTGCTTATTTTTGACGCTGCAAGATCTGCTCGCCCGTAGCGGCGTCGATTAGCACCTCTTTTTTGCTCATGCCTTGGCGTAGTTTGACTTCGTATGCAGGCTTACCGCCGTTGCTTTCTAAGTCAACCTTGCGAAAATCCCAGCCGACATTTGCGCTAAGTGCTTTGGCCCGAGCGTCTGCGGCACTGATTTTGACCTGCGAATAATCAATTTTACTAGGCTTTAGCTTCTTTTGCGTTTGAGTCTTTAAAATTTCGCCGCTTTGAGCGTCGATTTTGATCTCGCTTTCGCTACCTTCTTTATACGATTCGATCTCATAGATGAGCCTTCCGTGCTCATTGTCGATTTCTACGCTTTTTATAGTCGCGTCACCAAAGTTTTGCTGCGCGATCCCTATCGCTTGATCGAATGAAACTTTAGCGTCTTTTTCGCTAAAACTTCCTGCGTTTAATGCACCCGCAAGAGCGAACGCAGCGGCGAGCGCGCCTAAAGCTTTAAGATTTTTCATCTTTAATCCTTTTGATTTTATTTCCAAATTTATTTTGGATGGCGCAATTTTAAAATTCCAAGATGAAGCTAAGATGAATGCGCGCGGAATTTTAAAATTTCACAAAAATTTTGCTGCGATTTGTGAGATGCGAAGCGCGGAATTTCCGAGCATTTACCAAAACGCCGTAAAATTCCAACCTGAAATTTTATCTCAAGGAACGCTTCGTGCCTAGCATTTTTAAAAATCCGTCGCAGCAAAGGCTAATTTTGCTAAGCTCGCTTGCTTTTGTGGCATTTTTTAACTTCTCGTTTTTTAAAAATATCATAAATGTCTACGGAATTTCGGGGCTAAATTTTATCTATCTTGTCTGCGACATGGCAGCTTTGATCGCTTTTTTGACGCTATTTTTTACGATTTTTAGCTCGCGTTATACGACCAAGCCGATTTTGATGATCTGCTTTTTTATTTCGTCGTTTACGGCGTATTTTATGGATAGCTATAACGTTGTAATCGATTCAGAGATGATCCGTAACGCAGTCCAGACGAACTTTGCCGAGTCAGCGGATCTTTTTAGCCCGAGACTAGCGATTTACGTGCTGGTGCTGGGCGTCTTGCCCTGCGTGCTGATTGCTCGCGCGCGCGTTAGCTACCGTCCGCTTAAATTTGAAATTTTGGCTAAGCTCAAAACAGCGGGCATTTGCATAATAATCATTGCGGCGCTGCTTTTTGGATTTAGCAAATACTACGCGTCGTTTTTCAGAGAGCATAAAATTTTACGCAGCTACGCAAATCCCGGATATTGGATCTACAGCGGCGTTAAATTTATCGCAAAATCCAAAAAGCAAGGCTCGCAGCCTCTGATGCAAATCGCTACGGACGCGCATATCGATGAAAATTCCACAAGCTCAAAAAAGCTCGTCGTCGTAGTCGTGGGCGAAGCGGCGAGAGCGGATAGATTTTCGCTAAACGGCTACGAGCGAGATACTAATCCGCTACTAGCCAAAGAGCAGGGCGTCGTAAGCCTAAGTAATACCCATTCTTGCGGCACTTCGACGGCGCAAAGCGTGCCGTGCATGTTTTCGCTGCTAAATCGCGAGGAATTTAGCGTCGAAAAGGCTAACGAAGAGCAAAACGTACTGGACGTGCTAAATCGCACCAACGACGTAGCGATTTTATGGCGCGATAATAATTCCGATTCCAAGGGCGTGGCGTTGCGCGTGAAATATCAGGATTTTAAAATTCCGCAAAATAATCCGATCTGCGACGTAGAGTGCAGGGATGAGGGGATGCTTGCAGAGCTTGATAAATTTGTCGCCGAAAACGCGGGCAAAGATGTGTTAATTGTACTGCATCAGATGGGCAATCACGGGCCTGCGTATTTTAAGCGCTATAAGAAAGAATTTGAAAAATTTAGCCCCGTTTGCCGCGATAACGAGCTTGAAAACTGCTCGCAGCAAGAAATTTCAAATGCCTACGATAACGCGATTTTATACACGGATTATTTTTTAAGCAAGGTTATAGATTTTTTAAAGCCGTATTCTAAGACGCACGAAACGGCGATGATCTATATGAGCGATCACGGCGAGAGCCTCGGCGAGGGCGGCGTTTATCTGCACGGCATGCCCTATCTTTTCGCTCCCGAGGCGCAAAAGCATATCGGCGCCATCGTTTGGCTAGGTGAGGGAAAAATGCGCGAAAGATACGATCTGAGCGTACTTAAATCGCATAAGGATGACGCTTTTTCGCACGATAATCTTTTTCACACGCTGCTTGGAATTTTTGAAGTAGATACCAAGGTGTATAACAAGGATTTGGATATT
>NZ_CALIBH010000074.1 GCF_938045775.1 uncultured Campylobacter sp. | reverse complement strand
ACCTTTTTCGCGCCGTATTTTTTGGACAGATCGATTACGTTTTTTGTGCCGATGACATTGTTTTTGACCGCTAGATGCGGGTTAAACTCGCATAGCGGCACGTGCTTATACGCCGCTGCGTGCACGACTACTTCGGGATGAAATTCTGCAAAAACCTCCTCCAGCTCATGGCGATAAACGACGTTTATCATCTTTAACTCGTTGCGCGCATCCGCGCCCGTAGCTTCATTTATTGAGTATAGATTAAACTCGCTGTGCTCGACCATGATAAGACGCTTTGCGCCGAATTTCAAGCATTGCTTACAAATTTCGCTTCCTATCGTGCCACCCGCGCCCGTTACCAGCACGATCTTGTCTTTGATAAAATTTTCAATTGCCTTGGTGTCGAGATCCTTGGGCTTGCGCGCGAGCAGATCCTCGATCGATACGTCGCGGATCTTTTTGCTCTCATCCTCCAAAAGCGAAAAGAGCTTGATATCTTTTAGCCCGTATGCAAACAGCTCGTCGTAGAGCTGCTTTAGCTCGTCCGGATACAGCGCCAGCGCGATAATCGCGGTTTTGGCGCCGCTATCTTTGATCATCTGCGGAATTTCGCTCTTGGCTCTGACGACGTAATTTTCGCAATACGTCCCTACTAGCTCAGGCCGCCCGTCCACGACGCCCACCGGATAGTAATTGATGTATTTTTGCCGCATCCCTTTTAGGACGTGAAAGGTCTTGCTCGTAGCGCCCACGACGATGCAGGGCTCGTTATTCGTGATATTTTTCTTCTCACTTAAAAACATCCTCTTTGAAATTCTAATCCCACCGATTAAAATAAACGAGATCGCCGCATCGATGATAATGACCGAGCGCGGGAATGGGTTAAAAACTTTACTCGCTAGAAAAAACAGGATTAAAAAGGTAAGCGCTGCCATAACGTGCGCATAGAAGAGCTTCCTCGCTTCATATAGGCCGAAAAATCTCCACGGAACTAAATAGATCCGCAAAAACCAAAAGTAGAAAATTTTAATCGCAGTAAGACTCGAGGCGCTAAGCAGCGCGCCTTTATAGAATTCGTTCGGTATATCTCCGCTAAATCGCAGCAAAAACGCAATATAAACAGAGAGGATCGAGATAAAAATATCTCCTAGCAAAAAAAACGCGAAGCGGCTAAATTTAGTGGGTTTTAACAGCATCAGATGTTTTCTTTTACGATTTTTACGACGCGTTCGATCGTCTCGTCGCTCATATCGGTGCCGCTAGGAAGGCAGATGCCGCGACTAAACATATCCTCGCTCGTGCCGTCAACTACGCTAAGCGCGCCTGCGAAGATGCTTTGCAGATGCATCGGCTTCCAAAGCGGACGAGATTCGATATCAGCTTTATTTAGCGCATCGATTACCTTTAGATGAGCGTCTTTTTTCTTAAATAATAGCGTTGTAAGCCATCTATTGCCCTCGCCGCCTTCTACTTCGGGCATAAACTCTACGTCGGTGCCTCTAAACAGATCCTCGTAAATTTTAAAAATTTCGCGCTTTCTCTTTACGCGCTGTGGCAAGACCTCCATCTGACCTACGCCGATAGCGCCTAAGACGTTGCTTAAGCGGTAGTTGTAGCCGTAGTCCTTGTGCTCGTAGTGAAGCAGCGGCTCGCGCGCTTGGGTGCTTAAAAATCTAGCCTTAGCCACTAGCCCCTCATCGTTTGAGATCAGCATTCCGCCGCCTGAGGTAGTGATGATTTTATTGCCATTGAAGCTTAGTGCGCCGCATTTTCCGATACCGCCAAGTGCTTTACCCTTATAAAATCCCCCCAGCGCCTCTGCGGCATCCTCGATAACATCAATGCCTTCGTTCGCGCAAATTTCACATATCTCATCCATCTTCGCAGCCTGTCCGTAAAGATGCGTAACGACGAGCACCTTTGGCTTTTTCGGCGATTTTTTGATCGCTTCTTTAAGCAGCTTCGGGCTTAAATTCCAACTCTCGTCGCTGTCTATCAGCACCGGCACGCAGCGCTCGTAAAATATCGGATTTAGCGACGCCATGAAGGTAAATGTGGAGCCAAGCACCACGTCGCCGTCCTTTACGCCGCTGCAGCGAAGCGCTAGATGAAGCGCCGCCGTGCCTGCGTTTAGCGCCAGCGCGCCGCACGTGCCAGTATAGGACTTCACTGCGTCTTCAAAGCGATTGACATATTCGCCCAAAGGCGCGATATAGTTGCTTTCAAATACCTTTTTTATATACTCAAGCTCATTGCCACCCATATTCGGCGGGCTTAAAAATACTCTTGCCATATTCATCCTTCCTTGATCTTTAAATTTAACCTCGCGCGACGCAAGGCTAAATTTAGCTTTCGGCATTAAATTTAAATGCTCGGATTTTATCACTTTTAATGCTATAAATTTTAAATTCAGCTATTTTTTTTAATCACGCGAGCGGGCACGCCTACAGCTACACTGTCGCTAGCTATGTCGCGCACGACCGCAGCGCCTGCGCCGATGATACAGCGCTGCCCGATACTTAGCCTCTGAATGACGCTAGCGCCGATACCGATGTGCGAAAACGCCCCCACCTTCACGCCACCCGCAAGCGCCGCGTTTGGGCTAATGTGCGAAAACTCGCCGATCTCGCACTCATGCTCGATTACGACACCTGAATTGATTATCGCGCCGCGACCGATTTTAGCTCGCGCATTTATCACGGCGCCGGGCATTACGACCGCACCCTCGCCGATAGAGGCGCTTGGGCTAACGATGGCGCTTTGATGAATTAGCGTCGCTATCTCAAAACCCGCGCGCGATACTCTCTCTTGGATCTTTGCGCGAGTTTTATTATCGCCGATTGCGATTATTACGGGGTGCTTCGGCAGATCCTCGCTAAATTTCAGCCCTGCCGCGTCGTCTAAAAAAACGACCTCGCTAAATTTAGCCCCGCGCGCAGCTAGCGCGACGTCCGCGACTACTAGCCCGTGTCCGCTCGCGCCGTAAACGTAAATTTTAGTTGTGCCCATTAAATTTCTCCGTCGTCGCCATGCCCTCTTTATTCACGCCCTCTTTTGCAAGCACCTTTTTTATCGTTAAAAGCGCGATCTTAAGATCGAGCGCGAAACTTAAATTCTGCGCGTAATACGTATCGAACTCAAATTTTTTCTCCCAGCTGATCGCGTTGCGACCGTTTACCTGCGCAAGCCCCGTGATGCCCGGGCGCACGCTGTGTCGCAAGCGCTGCTGCGGCGAATAAAGCGGCAAGTATTCGATCAGCAACGGTCGCGGCCCGATGAAGCTCATATCGCCCTTTAGCACGTTGAAAAGCTGCGGCAGCTCATCCAGACTTAGCGCACGGATCTTTTTGCCGTAATCGTTCAGCCGCTCTTCGTCGGGTAGAAGCTCGCCGTCTGCGCCGCGCTCGTCGCTCATCGTTTTAAATTTGTAAATTTTAAAAATTTGCTCATCAAACCCAGGGCGAGATTGCGTAAAAATCGTGCTTTTGCTAATGTGTTTGCGGATCAAGAACCACGTAAGCGCCATCACGGGCGAAACCAAAATAATCAAAATCAAAGCCGCCGTAAAATCGAGCGCGCGTTTTAAAAAGCTCTTATACATCGATAAATTCCCTATAAACCTCTAAATATTTTTCCGTGACGATCTTTTCGTCGTAATTTGCAAGCACCAGCTCGCGCCCGTTTCGTCCAAGCCTTTCGCAAAGCGCAGCATCGTCTAATAAAATTTCGATCTTTCGCGCAAGATCCTCTGCGTCGCGAGTGCGGCAAATTAAGCCGTTGACGCCATCTTGCACCGCCTCGACACAACCGCTGCAATCGCTTACCACGCAGGCTCGCGCCATGCTCATCGCCTCTAAAACCGTGCGCGGAAAGCCCTCCTTGTAGCTAGGAAGTGCCAGCAAGTAACTAGCCTTCAAAAGCTCTGGCACGTCGTTTCTGGCACCCAGATAATGCACCGCGCCGCTTTGCAAAAACGCAGGATCAGCGGTGCTTTTATTGCCCGCAAAGCCCTCGCCTACGAAGACAAATTTCGCATCCGATCGATCTTTTAAAATTTCTGCTGCTTCGTAGAATTCTCTCACGCCCTTATGCCACATCGCGCGAGCTATCATCAGCACGATTTTTTTGCCGTGCAAATCCTCGCCCAGATCCGCCGCATTAACGATTTGGGGGTTGAACCTTTCAGCATCTACGCCTACACTTTTAATCCTTATGACCTTTTGCTTCGCAATAAGCCCGCGAGATAGCATATAATCGGGATCGGCATCGTTTACAAATACGCAAGCATCCGCCTGCGAAAATGAAAATTTATAAAGCTTCTCCAAAACCACTCGCACGAGCCTTGTTTTAATATCATCGTCGATATAAAAGCTGCCCAGCCCCTCGACTAAGTTTATCACATATTTTATACCCGCCTCTCGAGCCGCCAGCGTACCGAACACATTTGATTTGTGCGCGGCTGTTTGCAGCAGGTCCAAATTTAGCCTCTTTAGCTCGCGCGCAAGGGCTTTGGTGTTGCTAAATACGGTAAACGGATTTAAGCTCGCTCGATCAAGATCGTAGGTTACGGCATTAAAATCGCGCGCTAAATCCTGCGTATAAGCGCCGCGAGGAGCGATTGCAAAAACCTCGTGCCCGCGCTCTTTTAAAGCCTGCATTATCGGGCGGCGAAAGAAATGTAAGCTCATATCGGCATGGCTTAAAAACCCTATGCGAGCCATCTGCTGCATTCCTTGCTTGGCGTTACGAGATTAAATTTCATAAATTTCTCCTTAGCTTGCGGCAAAATTTTATCTAGCGCTTTAATTTATAAACTTTCACAGCAGGGCTTAAGATCACAGGCTCGAATAGCTCGGGCCTATATCTTTCAAATACAAAAAGCTGAATGTAACTTGAGTTTAGCATCGTCTTATCCATCAGCAAAAACCGCCCGTAATCGCGCATGAAAATCACGTAAAATTGCGCGCTGCTGTCCATATTAAACTCTTTTACCGAAAGCTTGCCGCTCGCATCGTAGCTCGTTTCGTAAAAAGTATTGATTGCGAATTTTCTGCCGCTAAATTCCAAACTAAGCAAATTCGGCGAGATCGAAAAGCCGTTGTCCATATGCACGCCGCTTTGATCCTGAACGAACCTATCGCTCGTTATAAAAAACAGCTCACTTAGCTGCTTGCCGTCGGTGATGTCGATATTTGAAAACTGCGTAACGACAGGGAAGATATTCATCATACGATCGGGCAGGATGTAGTAGATGTCGCGCGTAGGCTTCGGCGGCTTAAAATCAGCCAGTCCCAAGCTTAAGATAAAATCATTGACGTCGGTCGCGTTATAGTCTTTTAAAATTTGCTTTAGCTTGTTTGGAATTTTTTCGCTATATCCGCGCTCGGTGTATTCGACATCCAGGCGCGCCATATTTGCAGAGCTCATCTGATCCTTAAAAAGCGCGAAGCTAACGGGAAAATTATCGTTGCCGAGGTGTTTACCGCCGTCGATGAGGGTCTTTACATCGCTGTAATAGCGTATGCCGTATCCGTAGTCCCACCACGAAAGCGCGTAATCCTCGCGCTGCGCCTTATCTTTGAGCTCATCTAGCACCCGCACCTCGCTTTGATAAAAGACCGTATCGACCTTGTACGAGATGATGTGCTGCCACGCAGGATAGATCGCAAGTGCCGTCAAAATTAGCAGTATCGCGCGTCCCGCGATCTTTGGCAGATCCAAGCGCTTTACGCAAAAATACAAAATATATCCGAAGCTCAGTCCCATCACACCTACGGCATAGATCGTAAATCTAAGGCCTGCTTTGTTCGCCGCAAAGCCCAAAAGCAAAAGCGGGATCGAGAGCAAAAATTCCTTATGTCTAAAGCAAAGCACTAAATATCCGATCGTCGCGATCACAAAAACCGCGACGTGCGAGCTGATGCGCTCCATAAAGATATTAGTTGGCACGATGCCCGATTCTTGGATCGTTTGATTGACGTTAAAAAAATGAAATGCCATATCGGCGTTGTCCGCAAAGGAACGGAAGATATAAAATTTCGCCTGAAAGATGATCGGGCTAAGACCTCCGTTTGCGATGAAAAACGCCACGGCAAAGCCGCCCAAAAGGGCTAGGGATTTAAAATTTAATAGCTTTCCTTTAAATGCAAAGAGCCAAAATAGCGTAAGCGAGATTAAAATTTTTGCCACCAAAGGCGTGGAGCAAAGCGCAATCAAAAAGATGATCATCGCTTCGTAATTTACCGCACTTTTTCGCTTAAAAATCAGCGTGTAGGCGAAAAACATGGCGAGCATCATGGAATTTAGCGAGAAGCTGGACGGATACCACCACATATAAAATATCGTAAACGCGCCCAGCCAAAACAGCGTGCTGCGCGAGCCGCGCGTGCAGATACGGATGAGCGCCCACAAAATACACATCGCAAGCACGATATTTAGCATATCGGTGTCGTAATACCCCGCCATAGTGCGGTTGTAGTAGCTATTCGCCACGCTCGCGACAAGCGCGCCGATGAAGCCCGCGCGCATGCAGCGAAACTCACTTGAGATAAGCAAGATCGGCACTACGATGAGCGAGCTAAACAAAGCTGGCAGATAAACGAATATCGTCTCGATTTTAAAGGGCAAAATTTCAGCCAAAAACGCCGTCACGATCGAAAGCGGCGCGCTAAAATAACTAAGATCGTTGGGCTGATGAAAGCCCGCAAGACGGTCACGCGCGCCCTCTGCAAAGGCGTAGCCGTCGTTGGTGTTTATCATCAGCTCGCCATCCCAAAAAAAGTAGTTCACAAAGCCGCTCGCCCAGTGCACCCACCACATACGAAACGCCACGCTAAAGGCAAACGCTAGCAAAATCATCAGCAAAATATGCTTGGAGAACTCATAATTTTTTATGAAGCCAAAAATTCTACGCCTGGCAGGAAGCGCGCCAGCTGCCTGATTTTTAGAATTTTGGGAATTTTCTGCTGTAGAGTTTTTAGAATTATCAGAATTTATGCCGTTTGTAGAATTTAAAGCACTTGCGGAATTCGCATTTTTAAATTTAGCCAAATTAGCGGCTTTTGCGGAATTTTTATTTATAGAATTTTTGCTCGTGGAATTCGCAGTACCTTTCAAATTTGAGTTTGTAGAATTTGCGCCTGCGGAATTTTCAGAATTTACCGAGGTAGAATTTCGTCCGCTTGATTTTTTAGCCTTTTTGGATTTTTTTTGTGCTCGCATTTTTGCAGAAGCAGCGCGCACTTGATCGTCACTTAAATTCTTAACGCCGGCGTGCGCGGAATTTTTGCTCGCGGAATTTTTTGCATCAAGCGCGGAATTTTTATCGCTCTGAGGCACGGTATCCTCGCTACCCTCAAGCTCGGCATTTTCGCCGCTAAAATTCTCTCCGCCGCCTGCGGAATACTCTGCGTCAAAATTTCCCTCACTAGCAAAATTTTCGCTTAAGGCAGCTTTGTCAGCACCCATTGATTGCGCGCCTTTTTGATCGTCCGATCCTTCGTCGATCTCTCTAACGCTAAAAGCCTTTTTTTCTTCACCCACGCCTATTTTCCTTCGTCGATTTGTTCTATTTTTGCGATCAGCTCGCTTGCTATCCGTTTTTTATCGAAAAACGAGGCTCTAATTTTAGCCTTTTTCTCATAAAATTTTACATAATTTTCATCATCCAGCGCTTTTTGCATCGCCGCTTGAGTGCTTTCTAGATCGTTTACGCCCACCAGCACGCCCCATTCGCTCTGCCCCATAAGCTCGCGCGCGCCGCTTTGATGATCGCTTGAAATTACGAGCTTGCCGCACGCAAGCGCCTCGATGAGCGCGTTTGAAAACCCCTCAAAAAGGCTTACAAAGACGAACGCATAGCATCTAGCCATATATTTATACGGATTTGCGTCAAAGCCCAACAGCTTCACGCGGCCGCTTAAGCCCAGCTCCTCTATCAGAGCCTCAAGTTCGGCTCGCAGCACGCCGTCGCCTAGGATCAGTAGGTCTTTGTCATTATTTTTTAAATTCGCATACGCGCGGATCAAAAGCGCGTGGTTTTTGCCCGCATCGAGCCTGCCGACGCTTAGGAAAAACGGCCTCTGCTGCGCGATAGGCTCGCTAGCTTTGCGACCGATCTCATCCAGATCGATCGCGTTGTATAGTACGCTCATCTTGCGCTCATCGATTCCAAAGTTATCCGCCAGATCGCGCAGATTGCCAAGCGAGTTTGGAAAGATAAAATCAGCCTTCGGGTAGAGCTTGCGCAGCAGAAGCTTTGAAATTTTAGATTTAAAGCTCGGCTCTTTATATAGCACCGACGGCGTCGAGCATTCGTTAAAAATCATCGCTCCGCCCAATCCGTAAACTCGCGCCAGCGCCGCCACGTAACAAGGGCGGTTCATCCAAACGAAGTGGATGTCGATACTCAGCCTCTCGCATAGCTTTTTGTATCGCAGCGCCAAAAACGGCAGCTTTGCGAGCTTCAACAGTCCATTTTCAAAAGGGGCTGATTTTTCGATAAAATGGATCTGCACGCCGCTTGGAATTTCATAAAAAATCCTCTCGTTCATCAGCACCAGATGCACTTCGTAGCGCGCCGTAAGCTCGCCTAATAGGTTGCTTACGACGCGCTCGGCGCCGCCGCCTCCCATCGAATATATAAAAACGCTTAATTTCTTCATCCCTTTACCTTTTAAATATCGCTGCCGCGCCCTAAATTTAAGCTTTAGTTCCGCTTTTTATGCGAGCATACGCCGCGCATTCCGTTTAAATTTAGCGCGTTTTGCGCTGCCCCAAGCGGCTAAATTTCATCGCGCGATGCGGCTTTATAAATTTAAACGCGCCGTTTTGCTCGGGCGCAAGATGCTATCTTAGCACACCGAAGTTTAAATTTAATCCCTGCGCGCCGCTAGGGCATCAATAAGCGGCTGCTATTTACGCGCAAACCGATCGATCAAGCCCTGCCAGAGCTCGACTATGCGCTCCTGCGAAAAATCGTCTAAATTCTCATTTGCATTTTGCACCAGCCGCTTTTGCAGCGCCTCATCGCGCATCAAATTTTCAAGCTTGCTCGCAAGTTCATTCGCATCGCCGCATTTAAATAAAATGCCGCTAAAGCCGTCCTTTATGAGCTCTTTTGCGCCCGCCGTGTCGCTGCTAAGCCGTGCGCAGCCGTAAAATGCAGACTCGATCAGCACGTTCGGAAGCCCCTCGCTAAGCGAGCTGAGTACAAAAATTTTAGCTTCTTTATACAGCTCGCTCACGTCCTGTTTATGCCCTAAAAAACGCACTTCAAGTCCAAGCCGTGCTGCCAGCTCGCGCAAGCTTTCGCGCAGCGAGCCGTCGCCTGCGATTAAAATTTCCCACTGCGCAAGCAGGCCTTTATCGATCCTGCTTAGCGCATCAAAGTAAATTTCATACCCCTTTACGGGCTCGAGCCTGCCGACGCTTAAGATCACGTTTCGCTTAGCGCTTTTAGCGCCATCAATCTCGCCGAAAAAAGGATTATGCACGACGAAGCAGTTTTTGACAAATCGCGAATAGTACTCAAAGTCCGAGCGCGTAAGCACCGTAAGCGCGTCCGCTTTTTTGTAGCACAGATCGCGCACGCGGCTAAAAAGCCCGCTTGGCAGATAATCGTGCGCGTTGTGCTCGGTCGCGATGAGCGGGATGCCTAGCCCAAAGCTTGCGATCACGCACGCTACGTTCGTCCAGTCCATAAAGCTGATGATGACGTTTGGGCGCTCGCGCTTGAAACACTCGCGCAAAATTCTGTATTTATCGAACCTGCCGCCGTTTTTATAAACATCTAGATGCAAAAATTTTATCTTTTCGCTAAATTTATACCTGCCCTCGTCATTTTCCAAAATCGCGATCGTAACGTCGTTTGCGCGCGCAAAATGGTTCGCCAAGACCTGCAACACGCGCTCGGCGCCGCCGTTTCTAAGAGCCGCGATGACGAATAAAATTTTCATTTTAGCTTCCGATAAATTTTATAAAATAGCCGCAAAAGCGCGGGGCTAGCGTAAAATAAGACCATCATCAGCGTCTGCGTGCGGCTTGCATGCGCTGCGAAAAATCCAAAATCCAGCCGCTCGCGCACCAAAGCGTGCAGTGAGCGGATCTGATCCGCAGCTTCTGCAGCGCTTAAAGGAGAGCGGGGATCTGCGGTCTTTCTTTGCGACGCGGAATTTTGCTTAGAATTTCGCATATAATTTTGCTTGGCGGAATTTTTAACTGCAGAATTTTTACCGCATGCGCAAGATAAACTATCAGCGCCATGCAAATCTGCCTCGTTTGCCAAGCTGCGCTTATTAGCCTTGGAAGGAGAAGTTGCATCTCCATCCAAGCCTGCAGGATCAAAGCTTGATTTGATAATTAAAAACGCCGTATTCAGCGCGGATTCGCAGCGAGTAAAATTAGCCTCACGCGCCAAGCTTGGATAATTCGCAGCGATCGCCTCAGTATAGCGGCGCACCGCAGCGATGACCGCCAGATGCCTGCGAGCGAATGAGTTTACGGTCGAGCCCGCCCTTACGCGATAAAAATATAAAATTTCATCCGTGCACGCCGAAATAGAAGCGTTAAAAATATCAAAAAATATCGCCACATCCTCATAGATCTGCCCCGCAGGAAAGCGCAAAGCAGTGAAAATTTCGCGAGCAAACAGCGCGCGCCAAACCGCGGTGCTAAAATACGGATCCTGCGTGCAGCTGCGTCTAAAAAGCTCTTGCGGCGATATTTTGTATTCGCCTGCGTTGGCATTTGAATTTGCAGCTCCTCCTGGATCGCTAATCTCTTTAGAATTTTGATTTTCTTTAGAATTTAAAGCCGCCTTGAAATTATTTATTTCGCTCTCGTCGCTAAATGCTGTGTAGCCGCACATAGCTATTTTGGTGCAAAATTTCTGCGTCAGACGAAAAAGCGTCTCAATCAAATCAAGGCTTATCAAGTCGTCGCTGTCTACGAAACTGATAAACTCCCCGCGAGCGACATCCAAAGCAGCGTTTCGCGCGCTAGCCTGTCCGCCGTTTAGTCTATGCAACACGCGCACACGGGGATCGCGCGCAGCGTATTCGTCGCAAATCGCCTCGCTGCCGTCATTTGAGCCATCATCTACGAGCAAAATTTCTAAGTTCGTATAGGTCTGCGCCGTAATGCACTCCACGCAAGCGTGCAGAAATTCTTTGACATTATAAACGGGGATGATGACCGAGATTAGGGGATTTTCGCTCATTATTCCTCCCTGTGTATCGTAGCGGCTATAAAATCCAACCAGCGTTGCCCGATCGTTTCAATTTTAAAGCTCTCCTCGCGCTTGGAGGCATTTTGTACGAGTCGCTCGCGCAGCTTTTCGTCGCTCATTAGAATTTCAAGCTTTTTAGCGATACTTGCGCTATCTCCCACTGGACACAAAAACCCATCCACGCCGTCGCTTATAAGCTCGCTAGGACCTGCGATGCAATCTGTAGAAATTCTAGCGGTGCCGAAAAATATACTTTCCATCAAAATATTGCAAAAGCCCTCCATCTTGGAGGTTACGACTACGATTTTAGCGCGTTCATATAAGCTTTCGATATCGCGCACAAAGCCGATGAACTGCACGTTTAAGCGCAGCTTCGCAGCTAGGCTCTCAAGGCTCTTTCGCTCCTCTCCGTCGCCTGCGATCACCACCTTCCATTCTTTTAAAAGATTGAAATCTACAAGCGCAAGCGCCTTAAGAAGGACATCAAAGCCCTTATAGACATTGAGCCGGCCGGCTGCTAGGATGATATTTTCTTTAGGCGGGCGAGCATCTTTAGCATGGCTGATCTCAAACATCGGATTAGGCATAATCGCGCGATTTTGCACATATGTGTAATGATCCAGATCAAATTTACTAAGCACGCTAAGAGCTGCAGCCCTCGGATAAAAGATCCGCTTGAGAGCTCGCCAGATCGGACTTTTTAAAAAGCGATGATTGGTGTGTTCGGAGACGATGATTTTCTGCCCGACTCCAAGATTTGCGATAAGCGTAAGGACATTGGTATTATCTAAAAACGAGATTACTACGTCAAATTTACGATTTTTTAGAAGCCTGTGCAAGGCTAAAATTTTATCGTAGCGCTTTTTTATATTGCCAAATACTCCTAAATCGCCCACTCCCAAATCCAAGCTAAGAAGCTCGATCTTAGGATCTAGCGCGTAAAACGGCTCATCTGCGTCAAATTTTATCACACAGACTTCATTCTCACGGCAGAAAAAATTTGCCAGCACGCTTAGCACGCGCTCGGCACCGCCCTTGCCTAAAGCAGAAATTACCATAGCTATTTTCATTTTATGAGCCTAAACTTGTTTTTAAAAATTTCATCGAATCCTCTCTTTTACGGCGCAACGCCTCATTTACGCCATCCCAATCGATAGTCGCGTCCAAGCGCGCGTCTTTGGGATCTTGCAAAGCCCTATTTTCAAGCCCGAATAAGCCCAAAAGCGAGCTAAAGCGCGACGCGCCGCGACTAGCGTTAACGAGCACAAAAAACGGCTTATTAAAGATTATAGAAAATACGCAGCCGTGAAATGAGTCGGTTAGCACAAACTCCGCGCCCGCAATAGCGCTTAGCCACGCTTTTATGCCGATGCGGTTGCCGCGGTCGTTCACCTCATCTATCTCTAGTCCGCTTTGCTTCTTTAGTAGCTCTATCGCCGCTTCTGAGCGAGGCGATGGATCTAGGATATAGGCAAAGCCCTTGCGCTTGGGCGCATGGCTTAAAAATTTATCGTAAATCTCTTTGTTAGCCAAAAGCGTAGGATCTAGCACCCAGCGCGCATCTACGCCAAAGCATTCGCGCGCAAGCCTTACGCCGTCGCACTCGCGCACCGAAATAGCTTTAAATTTAGCCAAATTTGCAGCGTGAGCTTTTAAATCCGCGGGGTTTTTAAGCCCACAGAGCCTATCTCCGCCGAAGCTCGCAGCATAGGCGATCCGCGTGCAGTTAGGCGGCAAAAATCCAAGGCTAAAGCAATCTGCAAAATCCGCAAAATAGCTAGGGCGAAAAACCTGATCGCTTCCTAAAATCACTGCTTCAAAGCGCTCTTTCTCGCACAGCGCCTTTAAATCCGCAAGCGTACAAACAGGCGCGGTTAAAGGGATATTTTCCGCCACAAACTCGCTAGTATCGCGCTCGTAAGAGGGATTAAATTTCGCGCCGCGAAGCTCCTTTTTAAGCGTGCGCGCCACTAAAAATTTAATATACGCAATCGATAGTTTACTTCTTTGCAGGCGCAAATTTATGAGACGTGGCTCATGCCCTAGCCCCACTAGTACGCGGCTTAGCGCGTAAGCTTGTAAAATTCCGCCGTAATTATTTACTAGCGGCAGGGTAAAAATCCCGATCTTCATGCAAACTTCCTATAAATTTTATATGCCGCGATCTTTGGTAGCGCCAAAAGCGCTAGCACTTTATTCGCAGCGGCAATTTTTTTAAGCCTAGCAGCGATGAAATCATCACAATCAAAATGCGTAGCACTATATCGCTGGATCTGAAGCTTCTGGCGCAAGATGTAACGCCTAAGCGGGTTTTTCGCGCCATAGAAAATTTCGTTTTTACACTCCACTTGGCTTTGCTGCGAGCGCTGCACCTCTGCTGCGGATATCCGCTCGCAAAAAATCTCCTCGCGTGCCTGCTTCGTAGGCTGCGAAAACAGCGCGTCGATCTGAGCTGCGCGCGTAATTACGAGCGATGTGCCGCGCCACTCGTTCATTTCGCTTTGCAGCCACGCATCCATCAGTACGACGTCGGCGCATTTAGCAAAAACGTCGGTGCAGGCGTTGCACGCAAGTGGGGTAAAAGCGCGCGAACTCCAGTACGCAAAGGCGCTACTACTGCGATCGTCTATCGCCTCGCTGCCGTCTGTAGCGCGGAATTTAAAACCAAAGCCCATCGCGCTTTTGCCCGCGATTTTATATCTATAATTAACTGCCGCGAGCTGCTTACGCTCTTTAAACGCAAGATCTGCCAGCTTATGCGTGAAACCAGCACCCTTGCCCTGTCCGCAAACCAGCCCGACAATAAAGCTTATGCGGGATTTAAGGCGCGGATTTTTGCTCGCAGCAAGCCTTAAGGCCTTGGCAAAACACGGCAGCGCGCTAATCGCGTATCTACCCTCACGGCGCGACATCTCCTTTAGCACTGCTTCAAGCGTGAGCGGATAGTAAGCGGACGAGCGCGCACGAGTAAGCTCATCGGCATTTTTTATCACGCTAAATTTAAATAGCGGCACGGAATTTTCGCCCGCATAATTTCGCGCGTTTTTGGAATTCTCGCAGGCAAAATTCTGTGCTGATACGGAATTTTCACAAGAAGCTTTAGAATTTTGCGCGGAATTCTGCGTAAAATTTTCGCAAAAGGAATTTTGCGCACTCGTAAAATTTATAGAATCATCATCCGCCAAATTCTGCGTTAAATTTACCATTACGGAATTCTGCTCGGAATTTTTGGTTGCGGAATTTTGCAAATTCTGCGGCTGCGCTAAATTATTGCAGGCAGAAAAATCACGCTTGGAATTTTGGGCTATAAAATCCCCCTCGTCCGCAGGCACAGCGCAAATCGCGTAATCAATGAGCCCGCGCGCAAAAAGCTCGCGAAAAATATAATCTCCCGCGCCGCCGCTTGCACTGCTTAAGCGCTGCGCTTCATCTTTTTTGTAGAATTTGTAAGTAGCTAAAAACCTGCCAAAATCTGGGCTAAAGCTTTCCAACTCTGAGTATGATTTAGAATTTAGCTCATTTTCAAGCGTATCTTTTTCGTAAAACGGGCAGACTTTTAGACAAATATCACATTTGTCGCGGCACCCTTCGCCCTCCTCGGGCGCGTAAAATCCATTGCCCCCAAGCTGCATTTTTAGCACGCTAAAAGGGCAGCTGCTCGCGCAGACGCCGCAGCCGATACAGCGGTCTTTCGTAACCACTTCGCTAATTACATTGAAGCTCAAGCCCGCCTCCTTATCTTAGCCGCAATGCCGCCAAAAATCGCGCGTTCGTAGTCATTCATCGCCCAAAAATACGCACTTAGCACAAACATAGCCGAATAAAGCCCGCCGCAAATTAGCAAAAAGCTCACTCCGTGTAAGCCTAATGCGTAATTTATCGCTAGGCTTACTGCTATTGCGGGAGCAAATTTTACTAACATCGCGCCGATATTTTGCCAAAATTTAGCGATGTCAAGTCCGATTACACGAGCATAGTAGATATTCATCACGCAGATATTTAGCAAGGTGATCGCAAAAGCCGTGCCGCACGCAGCGCCCACGCCACCGTAAGCCTTAGCTAGCGGGATAGAAATAGCGATGTTTACGAGCGTGACGCAAAACGCGGCGATTGAGCGAAATTTGACTTTGTTTTTTGCCTGAAGCACAGCTAGACCTAAATTTTGAATCAACGGCACGCTTACTGGAAGCACCAAAATAAGCGCGATTGCGTATGAAATTTCATAATTTGCGCCAGCCCAGAGCACGATAAACTCTCGCCCAAAAATCACCAAAAGCGACGCGATAAAAAATATCACGTAAAATTGCAGCCTGCCTATTTTGATAAATTCTGCGCTAAGCTCGGAATCAGTGGAGTTTGCAGAGACCATTTTGGCGATTTTAGGAAGCATCACGCCGCTAATGGTGAGCGAAAGCGTGACGAAAGTGGCATTTATCGTGCTTGCTACGGCATACGTGGAGACCGCTGTAGCGCCTACTACAGCGCCTAAGATAAAATTATCGACATTCCAGTTTACTTGATCGACTACGATGCCTAAAAATATAAAAAACGAGTAGCCAAAAATTTGCTTAAGCGTGGAGGCGTCGAAATTTCGTACGCTTATCACGGGCGAGACTTTGCGCTTGCAGTAGATGAAATCTGCCGCGACGCAGATTAAATTTACCGCCGTAGCGATGATTACGATCGCGATAGCCTTATATCCCAAAAGTAGCGCAGGCACCGCAGCTAGCGGCAGAGCGATCGTGCGAAAGATCCCAACTAGCTTGATAAATACGAAATTCTCATGCGCCGTAAGGATCGACGAATAGATGCTAAAAGGAAAGCTAATCGCTAAATTTGCAGTTAGTAGCATTAGCATAATGCGAATTTCGCCCATCTCACTAGCGCTTAGCTTAGCGCCAAAAATCGCGTGCAGATTGGCTAGCAGCGCAGCTCCTGCAAGCACGATCACCGCGCTCATTACCAAATACACGCTAAAAATCGTGCCGTGCAGCTTATGCATGCGCTCCACTTCGCCACTCGAGGCGTATTTGGCGGTATAGACCGTCACGGCGTTGCCGAAACCCAAATCCAAAATCGCTAAATAGCCAATAACGCTGCTAGCTAAAGAATACAGCCCAAACTCGCTCTGCCCCAGCGCCCGCAGAAAAAACGGCGTATAAACCAAAGTAAGTATCGTAGAAACAAAGATATTTACATACGATAGCACGACGCCGAGCTTACGCTGCGCGGCTTCGGGGGCGTTTAGAATTTTAAGCAAACAAGGCTTCCTTTTGCTCGCCGCGATTAAACGCGGCGGAGTAAAATTTTAAAATTTCAAATCGCACTTTCACGCTAGAACCTAGAGCTTCTTTTCCCAATTAAGCGCGCTTAGGATGATCTCATCCAGGCTCTCGTGCTCAGGCTGCCAAGAGGTTTTGGTGCGAATTTTATCCGCGTTTGAGATGAGGCAGGCAGGATCGCCGGCTCTGCGCGGAGCGATCTGCACTTTAAAATCCACGCCGCTTACTTTTTTAGCTTCATTAACGACCTCTTTTACGCTAAAGCCCGTGCCATATCCTACGTTAAAAACCGCGCTGTCGTTACTTTGCAGATAATCAAGCACCGCCAGATGCGCGCTTGCGAGGTCTTCTACGTGGATATAGTCACGTATGCAGGTGCCGTCCTTGGTGTCGTAATCATCGCCGAAAATGCTCATCTTATCGCGCTTGCCAATGATCGTTTGGGTCGCTACCTTAATAAGATGCGTCGCGTTCGGGTAGTTTTGCCCGATCGTGCCGTCGCTTGCGGCTCCTGCGACGTTGAAGTAGCGCAAAATTCCATATTTAAAATTTGGATTTGCCGCGGCTGCGTCTTTTAGTACCCACTCGACCATCAGCTTGCTTCTGCCGTACGGATTGATCGGATTTTGCGGAGTTTCCTCGCTTACTTGCGGGATGTCCGGCTCGCCGTAGGTCGCCGCAGTGGAGCTAAAGATAAAGTCTTTCACGCCGTATTTGTTCGCAAGCGCGATCAAATTCATCGCGTTGGCGGTGTTGTTTAGATAGTATTTTAGCGGATTTTGCGTGCTTTCAAAAACCTCGATAAACGCCGCAAAGTGAATGATCGCATCAAACTTCTCGCGCTTAAAAAGCTTCTCGATCGTAGGGGTGTTTTCTAGGCTTTCCTGCACGAACTCAAACTCGCCTATCTTGCGAAGCGCCTCGATCGCTCGCATCGAGCCCTTACAAAGATTATCCAGTATGACGACGTCGTGGCGGTTTGCTTCTAAAAGCGCCTTTGCGACGTGGCTACCGATGTATCCCGCGCCGCCTGTAATTAAAATTTTCATCTATTCTCCTTCGGATCAAATTTATCAAAATATGCGATTATAGCCCCTTAGATTAAATCGCTGGTCGCACGCGCAAAAATACGGGGAAGCGCGGCTTTTTCTCGCGGGTTAAATTTTGGTATTGATAGGTGATGATCGTGCCTACTTTAGGCGGATTTGCACGCATCTCGTCGCTAAAGCCCGTGCCTACTTTAAATTTCGCCCCGCTACGTAGATCTACACAGCTAAGCGAGCCCATCTTGCCCTCGTTTTTGCCGTAGCCCGGGTTGATTTTTACGACCTTGCAATCGCTATCGTGCGTCTTTTTGTATTTTAAAATTTTATCGCTGCGCCCGCTCTCATAAAGCGCGTTTGGATCGCGCAGCACGACGCCTTCGCCGCCTGCTGCGATGACGCGATCAAAATACGCCTGCACGTCTGCGTGCGTGCTTACCGGAGTTTGCTGCACGATGAGTAAATTTTGCGCGCCGCTTGAGGCGATAAAATTTCTTAAAATTTCCATCTTCGCGCTAAGGTTTTTCTGCTCCTTCGGCAGGTCAAACGCGTAAAATTTTACCCTACTCCACCGCTCATCGGGCACGCTAGAAGAGACGATCGAGACGAGCTGTTCAAACTCTCCGCGCGCCGTGTATAGCTCGCCGTCCACGAAAAACGGCGGAAAGCCCGCGCTCCAGCCCTCGGGGGCGTTTATGATCTTGCCGCGTCTGGAGCGCAGATTTTTGCCGTCCCAGATCGCGCGCACGCCGTCTAGCTTCTCGCTAATCACCCAGCCCGTGATATTCATACCCGGGACGTACTCTTTAAGCAGCATCGGTTTAAATTTAGCCTCATCCGCAACCGCGCCGCAGAGCAAAAACAGCGCGCAAAAAACCGCGCCTTTTAAAATTTTAAAAATTTCACTTCGCATATGCCGCTAGCTCCCTTTCTATAAAGTCGCAAAAAACGGGCGTGTAGCTCATGCCCGCGCTCTCTTTTTGCAAAAATTCGCCCATCACCGCGATGTAATTTAGATAGTCGTCCTTGGTGATCTTGCCGCGCAAAAGTTCGTATTTCAAAAATAGCCAGTAGGTGTTGAGCACGTCGGATCTGCAGTACTCGTCGATCTTGGCCTGCTCGCCTGCGTAATACAACTGCAGAACCTGATCGCCGTGCACGTCGTATTTGCCAGGAAGGCCCACGCTAGCGCAGATATGATCGAGCTTGAGCCCGCGAACGGCGCCAAAATCGCTGATGTGATCAAGCAGATCCAGATGAAACCGCCCGTCGTAGCGGCTGCGGTAGTTCTCCCATTTGCTCTTGTTGTTATCGCGATCGTTCGTCTCAAAATACGCCGCGGCGCTTAGATCATAGCACATCGCGCGCGCCATAATCATCGGCAGATCAAACCCGCGCCCGTTGAAGCTCACGAGCCGCGGATTAAAATCCTCGATGAAGGTTAGGAATTTTGCGATTTTATCGCGCTCGTTATCGCCATCAAGCGTCGAGACGCGCAAAAACCTGCCGAATCCGTCCGCCATCACGGCGCTAATGCTAACGACGCGGTGGAAGCAGACGGGTAGGAATTCGCTGCCGGTTTTTTCTTTGAAAATCTCCATCGCCCTAAGCGAGAGCAATTTGTGGTTTAAAATTTTGCTTTTATCCGCGTTAAAGATCGGCTGCTCGCCGTAAATTTTAAAATTTAGCGCGTTTAATGCGGGATCTTGCACGGAATTTGAAGCGAGATTTTCGCTATTTGAGCTTTGGGATGCGGAGCTTTGTAGCGTAGAGCTTTCCGCTGCGAAATTCTGAGGCACAGGGCTTCGGAGCGCGGAATTTTCTACCGCGACGCACTGTGCTGCGGAGCTTTGAGGCGCGGTATCATCGTAGGTTAAATTTAGCGATGCGGAATTTTTCGGCGCCGTATTTTGCGACATGGAATTTTCGCTCGTAAAATTTCTCTGCGCGAGATTTTCAGCGGAATTTTCACTCGCAAAGCTTTGAGGCGCGACGTCTTGCTGCGTAAAGCTTTGCGGCGCGGAATTTTGCTCGGAATTTTCTATTTTAGAATTCTGCTCTGCCGAATTTACAGCAAAATTTAAAGACGCGTTTTGCTTCTCGCCTCCGATCTTTTGCGAGAGCTGCGCGTCAAGAAGCTTTGCGAAGCTTTTTTTATCGAAAGGCTCGAAGCAGCCCGCGATCGCGTCCTCATCCAGCACCCGCACCAGCGCCGCTACGTCGGGGATCGTCTCGCAGTCGAATACGCAGATATAATCCTTTTTCATTAAGCTCCTTTCTAGCGGCTTTTACCGCTTTTTTCAAAAAACGGCTCTGAAATAATCCTCTATCTCCATGCCGTTTTTATGTACGCGCCTAATTGATCTCCTCGCTCATCCGAGGTTCTCATCGCCGCTTTCAATCTTAAAATTTTACGCTGCCGTATTTTCGCAGCAAAAAGGGGCGTATGCAGAGGCGCGGCAAATTTCGCTACCGCTCGCCGCGACGCAATTACCGCGCACAAAAGCGTGCCGGTCGTTAAATTTATCCTTCGATCAAGCGCTCGATGTCGGGCAAAAGCTCGCCGGACACCTCGCAAATCCCGCTTCGCAGCACGCTAAAATCGCCGCAGTAATCGCCCAGAAGCTACAAAATATCGTCTCTGATCGCTTGCGAGCGCTCGCTCAGAAGCAGCTCCTGCAAAAGGGCGAAAATTTCGCTCTCATGCGCCAGCGTGCAGCCGTAGTAGGGATCAAGGTAATAATCTAGACACAATAGAAGCGAGGCTTTCTCGGCCTCGTCATCACCTCGCAAAACGGCGGCGATGCCCTCTATACCGCCCTCTGCTATCCGTCTATGACTATCGTCGTAAAAAATCGCGCGCGTCAAATTTTGCCCTTTTTGCACGCCGCTTTACTCGGTCTTAGCCGCATCCCAAGCTAGAATCGTCCTGCCCTGCTCGTCGGTCGCCACGTCGCCCATGCCCATGATGTTGTAGCCGCAGTCGACGTAGTGCACCTCGCCGGTCACGCCGCTGGCTAGATCGCTAAGTAGGTACATCGCGCTGTTGCCGACGTCATGCGTCGTGACGTTGCGTTTTAGCGGGCTATTTACTTCGTTGTAGCGTAAAATCATCCTAAAATCGCCTATGCCGCTTGCGGCAAGCGTTTTGATCGGGCCCGCGCTGATCGCATTTACGCGGATACCGCGCACGCCAAGGTCGTGTGCGAGGTAGCGCACCGAGCTTTCAAGAGCCGCTTTTGCGACGCCCATTACGTTGTAGTGAGGCACGAATTTTGGCCCTCCGAGGTAAGTTAGCGTGAGCACCGAGCCGCCCTCTTTTAGCACCGGCAGCACCGCGCGAGTAAGGCTTAGCAGCGAATACACGCTCGTACCCATCGCGATGTCAAAGGCTTCTTTGCTCGTGTTTACAAACTCGCCCTCAAGAGCTTCTTTTGGCGCATAGGCTACCGCATGCACGACGAAATCTATCTCGCCGAGGTCTGCTTTAATGCGATCCGCAAGGCCGTCTAGGTGGGCTTGGTTGTTTACGTCAAGCTCATAGACGAATTTGCTGCCAAACTCCTTCGCGATCGGCTCTACGCGTTTTTTTAGCGCGTCGTTTAGGTAGGTAAACGCCATCTGCGCACCCTGCTCGTGACAAGCTTCGGCGATGCCGTAAGCGATGGATTTGGCGTTAGCGACGCCGACGATGAGGCCTTTTTTTCCTTTTAAAATCATTATTTCTCCTTTCTATTTTGCTTGGCTTTTTCTACTTATTCTGCGTTAAAATTTAAAAAATAATGCTCACGAACCATATGTTCGCTCCGCTTATTTTTTAAATTTTGCCTTGACTAAGCGAAAAATCCTTCGCAATTTGACTTAAAATTCTACAAATTAAAATTCGCAAAATCTCGCGAAACGCCAAATTTTAAACGCAATTCGATAGCGGTAGTATCGCGAAGCTAGACTAGGCGACCTAAAATTTTGCAATCCAAATTTAATAAAATGTCAAATTCTAAACATAAATCGACAAGCGGAAATATCGCTAGGCGGATTTAAATGTTTTCTACTTCGCTACGCTTGTAGCTATAAATAGAAGAAGTAAATTTCGTCCCAAGACTAGGCATGTAGCCTGTCGCAGGGCGAAATTTACGAAATCATTTAAAGACGTCAGCGAGATGACGCGCTAATAAGTTCCAAAAAGCTAGAGGCGTCCCAGCTCGCCGTACCCACCAGCACCCCGTCGCAACCTCTTATCGCGCAAATTTTTGCGATATTTTCAGCATTCACGCTGCCGCCGTAAAGTAGCGGCGCGGGGCTTTTAGCACGCAAGAAATTTAGCATTCTTTCGATCTGCTCGCACTGCGCGCTTCTGCCAGTGCCGATCGCCCAGACGGGCTCGTAGGCTAGTACTAAGCTCGGATATTTCAGATCGATACCCTCAAGCTGTGTCGCTACAAACTCCTCGCTGCGGTTTTGCGCAAATGCCACCTCGTCCTCTCCGACGCAAAAAACGATGCGCCAGCCCTGCGCCGCGGCAAAACTGAATTTCTCTCTTATCAGCTCCGCGCTCTCGCCCAAAATAGTGCGCCGCTCGCTATGCCCAATAAGAACGGTTTTGATGTCAAATTCCGCCAGCATATCGCCGCCGATCTCGCCCGTAAAGCTGCCGTGCGCGGCAGGATAGAAATTTTGCGCGCCTTGGATGAAATTTTTTGCCCTCGCGCAAAATGCGCTAGCGGGAGGAAAAACCAAAATTTCATCTTCGCGCGAAATTCCGCCCGCTAAGCCTTCATCTAAAGCTTTAGCGTACTGCTCAAAACTAGCGCGAGTATGGTTGCATTTAAGATTCGCCGCCAGTATCATCGCAGCTCCGTTTTAGCAGTAAGCACTCGCACGCCCGGCAGCTCCTTGCCCTCGATGAGTTCTAAGCTCGCGCCGCCTCCGGTAGAAATAAAAGTCATATCATCAGCGTTGCCTGCGCGTTCGACGACATCTGCAGTATCGCCACCGCCCACTACGGTCGTGGCGTCGCTATCTGCGATCGCGTGCGATATATGCAGGCTGCCACGAGCGAATTTATCGATCTCAAAAACCCCCATCGGTCCGTTCCACCAGATCGTTTGTGCATCGTCTAAGGCTTCTTTAAAAAGCGCTACGGTCGCAGGTCCGATATCTAGTCCCATCCAATCGCTTGGAATTTCTTGGACGGTAACCTTTTTTGTAACGGCATCTTGCGAGCATTGCGGAGCTGCGACGGCATCGACGGGGATATAAATTTTAACCCCAAGCTCGCGAGCATTGCGGAGAATATTTTTTGCTTCCTCGATTAGATCCTCTTCGAGTAAAGATTTGCCGATGTCATATCCGACGGCTTTTAAAAACGTAAACGCCATGCCGCCTCCGATGATGAGCTTATCGACTTTAGGAAGTAAATTTTTAAGCGCCTGAAGCTTGCCGCTTACTTTGCTGCCGCCCGTTACGGCTACAAAAGGACGCGCAGGATCTTTAATAAGGTCTTTAGCAAATTTTATCTCTTTTAGCAGCAAAAATCCCGCCGCCTTATGCGCCTCATCGTAGAATTTCGTAATCGCCTCTACCGAAGCATGCGCGCGGTGGCATACGCCAAAAGCATCGTTGATATAAAATTCCGCGTAGCTCGCAAGCCTCTTAGCTAGTGCTTCGTCGTTTTTGCTCTCGCCCTTTTCAAAGCGCAGATTATCTAGCAAAAGCACTTCGCCCTTTTTAAGCGAATTTACCGCAGCTCCTGCCTCCTCGCCCGCGACATCGGAGACAAATTTTATCTCGCGTTCCAAAAGCCTAGATAGTCTCTTTACCACAGGCTTTAGGCTAAGTCTTTCTTCGTATCCGTTTTTCGGGCGTCCTAAGTGGCTGGCTAAAATTACCGCGCAGCCCTCGTCTAAGCAATATTTAATCGTAGGGATAGACGAACGGATGCGACGATCGTCCGTAATATTGCAAAACTCATCCATCGGCACGTTAAAATCACACCTGATAAAAACGCGCGCGCCGTCTTTAAATTTCAAATCTTTAATCGAAAGAATTTCGCCCATCTTATTTCCTTCTTTTTGCCGCATATAGGGCTAAATCGATGAGGCGCTCGCTATATCCCCACTCGTTGTCATACCAGCTCATCACTTTTATAAGATTACCGTCAATTACCTGCGTGCAGTCGCTAGCTACGATGCTGGAGTATTCTGAAGTACAAAAATCGCTGCTGACGCGGCTATCGTCGTCTACGAGCAAAATTCCTTTCATCTCTTTAGCGGCATAGCGACGGAAAATTTCATTTAGCTCCTCGGCGCTCGTCTGCTTGCGCGTTAGCACCGTTAGATCAACCATCGATACGTTAGCCACCGGCACGCGCACAGATTGTCCGTGCATCTTACCGCTTAGCTGCGGAAGTACCTTACTAATCGCTTTTGCCGCGCCCGTCGTGGTCGGAGCGATATTAAGAGCCGCGGCGCGTGAACGGCGAAAATCCTTGGCTTTTACATCGACTAGGCTCTGTCCGTGCGTATAGGCATGAATCGTCGTCATCAGACCCTTTTCGATACCAAGCTCATCGTCTAGAATTTTTGCAATCGGAGCCAGACCGTTAGTGGTGCAGCTAGCATTTGAAATGACGCATTGTCCTACATAAGCGCCCTCATTAACGCCGATTACAAAAGTAGGCGTATCATCCTTGGCAGGCGCGCTCATTACGACTACGCCGATACCGTTATCTATGAACGGCTTGCATTTTTCGCTCGTTAAAAACGCACCAGTACATTCAAGCACAACTTCTGCGCCATCGCCTGCAAAATCAAGCTCCGCAGGCTCTCTGGTGGAATAGACGCGGATTTTTTTGCCGTCTACGGCTATGCATTCGTCGCTTAGAATTTCTACTTTTTTACGAAACTCGCCGTGAACGGTATCGTATTGAAGCAGGTATCTCGTAAGCTCGCGTTTAGCGGTATCGTTGATCGCCACAAGCTCTACATCGTCCCTGCTTAGCGCAATTCTAGCCGCGCACCTACCGATCCTTCCAAAGCCGTTGATTGCGATTTTTACTGCCATAAGGTTCTCCTTATTTGGGATGTTTTCAGCTGGAATTTTACTAAATTTGGGTTAATCTTTGATTAAATAAAAAGTCGCGAAATTTAGGATTTACTTTTTGGCTATATAATTCGCGAACTTTTTTTAAAGGAGAAAAAATGAGACGAATTGTATTCTCGTCATTAGCGGCAATCGCGATTTTAAGCGGATGCAACCAACCTAAGGCCGATACGGCTCCACAGCAAACGCAAGAGCCCGTAACGCACACGATCGTATTTCTGCTTGGAGAGACCGGAGATAAGCGCATCAGCCTTAGTTCGAACGATATGTTCGCAACGGGCGTGCTAACCGACGAAAAAGGCAAAAAGCATAATCTCAAACGCGCTGCTTCCGCAAGCGGTATAATGCTTACGAACGCCGAAGGCATCGAGCTTCTTTTCAAACGCGGAGAGGGAGTGTACACGCCGGGCAAAGGCAAGAAGGATATTCCGGTAACCTACACCGAATATGAGCACAAAAACGGCGAAATGATGTAGCCGCGGCGGGGTTAAATTTAAGCGCCCTAAAAAGTGAATTAAATTTAACCCCTCGTTTCTGCTTCTTTATCCATAGCGAAATTTAACTCTCGTTTCGATCTCTTTGATCTGCGCTAAAATTTAACCTTTTATTTTTGCTTCTTTCATCTACGCAAATTTAGCTTTTTTTGTAAATTTGAGCTTGCGTGCGTTAAAAAATAAGTCCCTAAATCCCTAAATTTTACAAAATATCCATTTGATCTGCGCTTTAGCAGCGAATTTTTTGATCTTCAACCGAATTTCACTTCAAATTCGCTAAACTGCGCTGAAATTTTAGCAGGTCGGTGCAAATACGGCGTAAAATAGATCATTTAGCGAGATTGCCGCATGGATAGCATTAAATTTTACCTAAACGATTACGAAATTGAGGGTGAAAGCTTTACCGAAGTCGTCGTTGCGATAAACGGCGAGCCTCTGCTCGAGCTGATTAAACGGCGCGAGCAAAGCTTTGCCGCAAAGGACGGGCAGGCTAGCATCGCGGGAAGCTATGCTTATTTGAGCTTGATCGATTTTGAGGAGCTATTTTTGCGCGCCGCGCTTGAAGCCGATTTGGCGCAAGATGAGCGAGATGTCGTGCTGCTGAGTTGTCCGTGCGGGATCTGGGACTGCTGGTATCTCGCGCTTAAGGCTAAATTTGAAGCGGAGACGGTTAAGCTTTACGAGTTTAAAAACCCGCGCCGCAAAGATTGGCAGTATGGACTTGAGTTTAAATTTGACCGCGTGAGCTTTGTGAGCGAAATTTCTAAAATCGCCTCTTTTAATAAGCTCTAAAATTTAGATCTAAATTTAGGAAATTTTAACGACGCGATCGAAACTGCGGCGAAATAAACTCGTCTTAGGCTCGGTAAAATTTGGCTTTGAAGCCATAATAAGCTGTCGCGAGAGCTTATAGTATTAAAATTTTCGCCTTACCGCTGCGCAAAACATCCAGCAAAATATCATAAAATTTGCCCAGTCTTAGCTTTAAAATTCCGCCCTTTTTAATGATCACGAAGACCTGTCCGCCTCGCTCGCCAAGCGCATCGTAAAGCGCGTCTAAATTTGCGATGTATTCGGGCTTGAAATCCAGCGCTGCGGCAAACAGCGCGAAAATTTGATCTTTGCGCCTAATCTTCGTGCCGTCGATGATAATCTTTGCGCCGCGGCGCGTTTTAAAATTTAAACTCATTGCACGCGCTCGAAGCTTTCGTAATGATCGGCGGTGTAGAAGATCAGCCCGTCGTTTGAAAATATCAGCCGCTTCGCGCCGCGCGCGCCGCCGCGATACTCGATATCGCATTCGCGCCAAATCCGCCCCTTTTTATCAGGCAATCTGCGCTCGAAATTGCCGAAGCGGTCGCCGCCGATGCTCTTGCCGCGCGCATATCGCCACAGATCGCCGCCCTGCCAGCCAAGATCGCCCGCCTGCTTTTTCGTGATAAAATTTTGCGGCAAAGCGCCCGTACGGCGGATATGAGCGCTCACACACTCCCTGCTTATGCAGGGCTCGTCCGCGAGCTGATTTTTAGAATTTGCAGCGGGATTTTGAGATTGCGAAGCTTCATAATCTGCGCTACGCCGCCTGTGGACGTCCGCCTCGTCTTTAGAATCTGTCGCGCCGCGCTCGTTTGCTCGCGGATGAGATTTTAAATCTCCTAGATCTGCTCCACGCCCTGCTCCGCCGTCTGCGCTTCTTGCACCGCTCTCATCTTTTGCGCTGGCGCCGCTTTCTGGATTTTCGTAGCTTGAAATTTCGCGATCGGTGCCGCTTGCAGAATTTTGCACGCCGCTTTTACGCGACGCAGCATCCAGGGTTTTGGAGGTAAAAACCCGCTCATCTTTAGCCGCGGGGTCGCGCGAATTGGAGATCAAATTTAGCGCCAAAAGAAGTGCTGCAAAAATTGCGAGCGGGATCAGCTTTTTTGCCACCGCTAGCCTCTTTTGCGCGTGGCGAAGCGAAAATAGAGCACGATCGCCACTACTATCGCGCCTAGAGCCAGCGGAGCGATCCACGGCGCGTCCTTAATGTGCACATAGAGCTCGCGCACGAAATCGCCCGCGTAGTAGCTCAGTAGCCCTACCACAAGCGCCCAAATGAGCGAGCTTACGGCATTGATGACGCTAAATTTTAAAAATGAATATTTTGTGATGCCGATCGCGATCGGTACGAGGGTTTTGAGGCCATAGATGAATTTTTTGATTAAAATTATGCGGTCGCCGTATTTGCGAAACAAAATTTGCGCCAGAGCGAGGTTGCGGCGCTGTTTGCGCAGATAGGGCATGATCTCTTTTTTATTGTAGCGGCTTACTAAAAACAGCCCAGAATCGCCTATAAAGTTCGATATGCAGGCGATTACGATGCATAAGACGATATTGAGCTCACCGGCCGAGCTTAGCACGCCCGCCGCCGCAAGCGCCAAAAATCCTCCGCCCAGCGAATACAAAAACAGTATCAAATACCCCCACGTATGGAGGTTTGCAAACATCGATTCCATCGAATCCTTTCATTAGATCGTATAAAATTCTATAAATTTTGACTAAAGCAGCTTTAAAATTCGGCACGAAAGCTTCACTCTAACGCCCCACGACGCCACTTGATTTTGCTGTGACATTAAATTTAAAATTCCGCGCAGCTGTCGCAAAATACAAAATTTCGCCGCAAAATATTGAGCGAAATTCTAAAATAAAATTTCTAGACATCAAATAAAATCACCGCAAAATTTAGCGGTAAAATTTTGCGACTATAAATTTAATGACAAAATTTCGACTTCTTTAGAATTCAAAGTAACTTGCGAATTACGAACGATTTACGCGATATCCTCAAATGCCTCCCACCCCACGAATTGCAATAAAATTACGCACCCAAGTCTATTATTCTGCAGAAATTACGCGAGCAAAATTCCAAGCCGCTAATAAAACGCCCATAAAGCAAAATTTTTCGCTAAGCTATGCGCCTTAGCATCTTTAGCTAAATTTTACTCATCTGCGCCAATTACTCGCATCAAAAGCGCATAGCCCTCGGTATTTGGATCAAAAGCACGGTCATTTTTGGTCTCCAGCACCGAGCCGCCCAGGCTCACGCCCGCAAACAGCCCGCCTTTATTCGTAAAGACGTACATATCTTGATTTAGCACGTCTAAAGAGCCAGAATCGGCGCTGTAGTTACCTGCAACTGCCGTCGCATCGCCTGAGAGCGTGATTTGGGAATTTCGCATTTTTTGGATCACATCATCATGCATTACGAAAATAACTAGATAATTATCCTCATAGCCGATCTGAAGTCCTACGCTGGCGCTGCTGATCTCAGCGCCGCTTACGCTATGCGCGCCATCGTTATTATAGATGATGATCCCCTCACCATACATTCCGCCTATGATGAAACCAAGCTTCTTGACGCTCGGAAATATCACTATCGCGCGGGCTTGCTGCGCTAGGTATTTATACTGCGAGTTTGTGCGCATTACCGACGAATAGGCACTCGCGCTGTTGATGATGAGCTCATCATCGGCAAATGCCGCGTTAAAAAGCAAAAATAAAGCGATTATAAATTTTTTCATTTCACACTCCTTATTTGGCTATCTCGACCGCGCGAAGCTCGCGTATGACGTTAACCTTGATTTCGCCGGGGAATTGAACCTTATCTTGGATCTCAGAGGCGATCTCTTTGGCGACCAAAACCGCCTCGTCGTCGTTCATAAGCTTGGCGTTTGCGATGACGCGGATCTCGCGACCCGCATTGATCGCGTAAGCCTGCTTGACGCCCGTTTTACTCATCGCGATCGCTTCGATGTCGCTAACGCGCTTTAGATAGCTCTCTAGCACCTCTCGTCTGGCGCCCGGGCGCGCGGCACTTAGCGCGTCTGCGGCACAGACTGCGGCGCTTTCTACGCTTGTGGCCTCCTCATGCCCGTGGTGGGCGTAGATCGCGTTTATCACTACCGGATGCTCTTTATAACGGCGGCAAACTTCGGCACCCAGATCCACATGCGAGCCCTCATATTCGTGAGTTAGCGCCTTGCCGATGTCGTGAAGTAGGCCCGCTCGCTTGGCCAGCTTTTGATCTCCGCCCGTTTCTGCAGCGATGATGCCCGCAAGATGTGCCACCTCAAGGCTGTGCGCAAGGGCATTCTGCCCGTAGCTGGCGCGAAATTTAAGCTTGCCGATGAGTTTTAAAATTTCGGGGTGAATTTTACTAAGACCTAGATCCATTACGATATTTTCGCCCTCTTCGGCGATACTAGCTTCAAATTCGTCGCTTACTTTTTTGTAGATATCCTCGATGCGCGCAGGTTGAATTCTGCCGTCCTCGATAAGAGTTTCGATAACGCGAACGGCGATGGCGCGGCGGTAGAGATTATGTGAGCTTACGATGATCGCATTCGGGGTATCGTCGATGATGACGTCCACGCCAAGAGTCATCTCAAGCGCCTTTATGTTACGCCCCTCCTTGCCGATGATACGGCCTTTGAGCTCGTCGTTTTTGATATTTACGACATTGATAAGCCGCTCTGCCGCAAACTCGCCCGCAAAGCGCGACGTAGCCTGCGCCAAAATATAATTCGCCTTTTTTCGCGCCTCTTTTTTGGCTTCCTCTTCATACTTTCGTACTATGTGAGCAATGTCGGTGCGGCTTTGCTCCTCGACCTTCTTAAGCACCTGCGCGCGCGCCTCGTCCTGCGTAAAGCCCGCCACGCGCTCCAAAACCTTAAGCGCTTCGGCTAGCTTCTCTTCATAGCTTTTCTTTAAATTTGAGCCCTCTTCATAGAGGAATTTCGCCTCTTTTTTGGCACTTTCGAGCTCTTTTTTACTGTCTTTTAAAATTTCTTGCTCTGTTAGAAGCGCGTGCTCCTTTTTGCCGAGCTCGTCAAATTTAACGTTAAATTCTTTCTGCAGTTTGCTTGCCTTATCTTCGTATTTTTTCTTAGCTTCAAACTCCGCTTCCTGCACCGAAATTTTAGAATTTCGCAAGATGCCCTCGGCTTCAAATTCTATAGCTTTGGCTTTAGCTTTGGCTTGTTCGACGAAGAAATCGTAATTGGCGTTATTGATCTTTCTAGCTACTAAGTATCCTATGCCAGCGCCCACCGCAAGAGCGCACAAGGCGATTAAAATCTCTATCATACTTTCCTCTTTTTAGGTAATTTTGGCTCGGAGTTATGTAAAAATCGCCCTTTACGTCGTGATCAAGCGATAAAATTTCGCTGCAAAAGCAGTCTTTTATACTCACGAACGCGATTGCGGGCTTAAGCTTCAGACCTGAAAAAAACATATCGTAAAATCCTTTCCCATGTCCTATTCTAGCCATTGCGCCATCCACTCCGATAGCTGGAACCACGGCTAGATCGACCTTCTTAAAATACCCGTTTTGCGGAAGCGTCTGGCGCAGCCCAAAGCGTGAAATTTTAAAAGGCTGGCGCAATCTTACCATTTTTAAACTAATATCCACCATAAACGGAACGTAAAATTCGCAGCTTTTTGATAGCTTTTTTCTTAAAATCAAAACGTTCGGCTCGTAGCTCATCGGCAAAAATATCAAAATTTTACGCGCTTTTAAAAATTTTATCAGCCGCTCAAGCCGCCATAAAAGTGCGTAATGCTCACATCTAGCCGATCGCGCGGCGTGATATTTTAAGCGCGATTTGCAAATTTTTCTAAATTCATTCTTTTGCATAGCTTAAGCCTTTTATAAAATTTTAACGCTTATTTTAGCTAGTTTTTGTATAATCTTGCGATTAAATTTTAAGGTTTATTATGAAATTTCGTTTTTTTCTAGCGCTTTTTACGGCTGTTTTATTTCTTGCAGGTTGCGGCGATGATGAGGATAAAAAATCAAGCGATACCCCGACCGAGGCCAACGCCACGCAGCCGCAGTCCGAAACCGAAGCCGTAATCCAGGTCGATTATACCGCTCCTTTTACACTTCAGCTAAGTAACGGCAAAATTTTAAATATGCAAAAGACAAAGCAGGGTTTTCGAATCGATAATAACTCCACCGTGACGCTATTTACGTTTTTTACGCCATGGTGCGACGCCTGCGCCGTGCAGGTAAGCGCACTAAATGCCGCCAAACAAGCCTACTCCGGCAAGCTTGATATCATCGGCGTGATGATCGGTGATGCGAGCCTAGACGACGCTAAGGCCTACGCAAGCGCACACGAAGTAAATTACGCGATCGCTTACGGCGAAGGGACGGACTTTTTTACAAAGGCGCTAGGCGGCATAAACGAAGTGCCGTATATAGCGATCTACGACGAAAAAGGCGAGTTTAGCGCGCAGTATTTCGGGCTGATGCCGGAAGAAATTTTAATGACCGAATTGGAGAAAATTTTCTGATGTTCGAATTTTTTAAAAAAGGGCTTAGCAAGACCATAGACGCGATGCGGGGCGCGAAAAGCGAAGATAAAATTTCAAAAGAAATTTTAGAAGAGATGCTGCTTGAAGCCGACGTAGGCTACGAACTCGTGGAGGAGATTTTAGAAAAACTGCCCGCAAAAAAGCTAGTCGCAAAAGATGATCTCAAGAGCGTTTTAAAGAGCTATTTCGATTACGAAATCACTAAACCCGCAGATGAGAAGCCTTTCGTAGAGCTCATCATCGGCGTAAACGGCGCGGGCAAGACCACGACGACCGCAAAGCTTGCAAATTTATATAAAAATAGCGACCAGAGCGTGATTTTAGGCGCATGCGACACCTTTCGCGCGGGCGCGGTCGAGCAGCTGCGCAAATGGGCGCAGATCCTAAATCTACCGATCGTAGCGACCGCGCAGGGGCACGATCCCGCTGCCGTGGCGTTTGACACCGTAAGCTCGGCAAGTGCAAAAAACATCGATCGCGTCCTGATCGACACCGCCGGGCGTCTGCAAAATCAGAAAAATTTAGCCGCGGAGTTAGAGAAGATCGTGCGCATCTGCGACCGCGCAAAAAGCGGCGCACCGCACCGCAAGATCATCGTGCTGGACGCCACTCAGGGCAATCACAGCGTCGCGCAAGCCAGGGCGTTCAACGAGATCGTAAGGCTCGACGGCATCATCATCACGAAGCTCGACGGCACGCCCAAAGGCGGCGCGCTTTTCGCTATAGCGCGCGAGCTGCAGCTGCCGATACTTTTCGTCGGCGTGGGCGAGCGGATGGAGGATTTAGCGGAATTTAACTCGGATCAGTTCGTAGAGACGCTGGTGGATGGGATTTACGCTTAAACTCTGCGTGTCTGCGTAAATTTACATATTCTCGCCAAACAAGCTTAAATTTTACGCGCCGAAATGCTCGGCAAATTTTGCCGCTCGATTATCTTAGAATAAATTTTACTTAGAATTTTACGATTTTCGTTTTAGAATTTTACAAAATTTTTACTCACGTGCACTGCATGAAAAACCCGCTCACCCGCGTCCATTCGCACCAAAACACGTAAAATCCCGCTGCCATCAGCAAAGCAGCGCGCTCATAAGAATTCTTCAATGATTTCGAGGTGCTTAAATTTCACGGTTATCCTCTGCCCGCTCGCAAAGATGAAATCATACTCGCAAACGCCTCCCCGCTCTAGCGAAAATTGATGAACTATCAGATCGTTATTTTTAAAGCTCTTGTCGTTCGTTTTAAAGCGGACGGCTAGGACGTTTTTGAAAACAAATTTAAAATTTCTATCCCCATATGGCGATAAAAATTTCATCGTTAATCTATCTTCGTTTTTTAAAATGCCAAATTTAAATTCAGTCAAAACGGCGTCGTGAAGAGTCTCTTTCGTATTAAACAGATATCTTCTCGGATCCAAGACAAACTGCCTGATAGGCTCTGCTATCTCGTTTTCATTCTTGCGAAGCGACTTAAAATAATCGTCAAAATGCCAAACATTGCCCCTTCTTTTTATTTTCGCCGTGATCATCCGTCCGTCCATTTGCGTGCCTTTCCTAAATTTCACTCACGTGCACTGCATAAAAAACGCGCTCACCCGCGTCCGCTCGCACCAAAACACATATAAAATCCCACCGCTGCCGAAATATACCTCGCCGCCTTGCTCGCAGCTTGGAAGCTCGCTGTCAAGCTGCATCAAAAACTCCATCTTTTCGCCGCATATCGGACAGCGCGGCACCTGCGCGCCCTGTATCCACGAAGGCTCGCCGCCGATGCGCGCGAGGTTTTGCCTGCTGTTTGACATCCCCCAGTCCTGAGCCGCCCAGCGCGCCGGCGTGGGCGCAAGTACTACTTCGCACTCCTTTATCGGTTCGTCCTGCACGTATTCCACCTGCGTCCGCTCGCCGATACGTCGCGGCATACCCTGCGCGTCGTGCTCGTAAAAGACTATCTCGCCTTCGTTTATCTCTCTGACGTGCGCGGCGAGGATTAGGCGCGGCAGCGATCGCACGGGCAAGTCATGGGGTAGCGGATCAAGCGTAATGAGATGAAATAGCGGATTTTGCGCATCGCCGTCCGCTTCGTCCAAGACTCCGCCTAGCTTATATCCAGCCTTGCCGCCCTCAAGCCGCCAGGTCGGATGGTGCTTCGCCAGATGCGGCGCGTAGGGCGCGCCGAAATAGCCGCGCGGAAAGATTATGTGATACGCGCGCTGACTGCAGTATCTTTTGAGCCTGAATTTCTCACCGCCAAAGCAAATTTCATCGTTCGGCGCTTTTTGTGATTTATCGGCGGCTGGCTCGTTTGAGTTAAATTTAGAGTCGTGTTCAGCCGCGCACGCTTTAAAATTTTGGCTCGCTGCCGATTTTAACTCGCCAGCGTTAAATTTAACGGCACTTGCCGCATCACACGCTTCATCTGAATTTTTGCGCGATACGTCGCACTCATCCGCTTGAGCTTGCTTGGCGTCGCCGTGTTTGAGCGCATCCATTTTTAAAATTTCATTTGCTGCCATTTGAGCCGCGCCGTCTGCGTCAAATTTAGTCCGCTCAAAAGTAAATCCCACTGCCTCCAGCCAGTAGCCAATATACTCAAGCAGGTCGCACGGACGGTCGAAGAAGTCCTCCGCAAGCGCGAACTCGCAGGCAAATTTTATATTTTGCGGATCGCGGGTTTGCAGCAGACAGCTAAAAATTTTTTGCTTATCGTCTTTGCTCGTCTGCGGATCCGCAAGCTTCTCGCGCCATATTTGCGAGCTCTCGTAACTAAGCCCGCGCCACGGATACTCCGCGTAATACGCGCTCTCGTTCGGCTGCAATTTAAAAAGCTCGCCCAGATACGGGTGCAAAAACGGCGCGAACTCGAGACTTGCCATGATGATGACCTCTTCGGCGTTTTTCCAGCGCGAGCTCTTTTCATCTCTGCCGCGTTGCCGTGCATTTTTGCTTACGCTTTCGTCAGCCCGCGCCGAGCGGGCATTCTCTCCCATCTGTGCCGCGCTTTCGTCCTGTTGGGTTTTGCGCCACCCTGCTGCTTCTTCGCGCAAAATTTCAACCGCCGTGGCGATCAGAGCTTTAAAATCCTCCTTGCCTACATAGCCCAGAGCGTCCTTTAGCAGCGTGCGGCCGTCCATCCGCCCGCGTAGCAGGCTGTCCGCTAGCGTAAAATACGCTGCCGCATCCCCTTGCAGCCGCCAAAACCGCTCGTATAAATCAGGCATACTAAAGCCGTCGCGTTCGAAATCTCGCGCCAGATTTAGCGCCTTGTCTCGTTTATCCATCTTATTTCCTTTTGCGATTTTATTTTGATAATTTTAGCGTAAATTTAGGTTAAAATTTTGAAGGCGACTTATTTTATATGTCAAAATTCCAGTAAAAAATATGTGAGATTAAATTCGGCGACGAATTAAAATTTAAAAGTGTGCCGAGCCCCGTAGAGCCCGGCTAAATTTTAAAATAGCTCTTAAATTTAAAAACTATCGTCTCTTTTTTCAAAGATCAGATGCAGCACGTATGTCACGGCGAAGGTTAAGGTGCTAGGCACGATCCAGCCGAGCATCGAATCGTAAAACGGCATCATCTTCACAAACGACGTTACAAGCGGCACCGAAATCCCCAAAATATCAAGTCCGTTTATGACGCCCTCGACTACGCAGACATAGACGCAGGCGCGGTAAATCAGCTTGCTCGAATCGATCCACGGATTAATCAGCGAGAGGATTATCAGCATGATCGAGATCGGATAGATGGCGACGAGCACGGGGATGGAGCCCTTGATGATGGTCGTAAGGCCGAAATTTGCAACTCCAAAGCCGATCACGCACCAAGCGATCGCCCAGGTTTTATATTTGATCTTGCCTTTCGTAAGCTCCTCGAAGTATTCGCTAGCCGAGCTTATAAGACCCAGCGTCGTGGTGATGCAGGCTAGGAAAAACGCGCTGCCTAGGATCACGACGCCAATTCTTCCGAAGTAATGATCGCTTACTCGCGACAGAAGCTCCGCTCCGTTGATATTCGGCGTATCTTTGAAAAGCTCAGCAGAGGTCGCACCCAGATAGCCCAGCATAAAATATATCGTCATCAGTATGACGCCCGACATCATTCCCGCTTTTATGGTAGAGGTGACGAGGTGCTTCTCGTCGCTAACGCCGGTTGCTTTAATAGCGTTAATTACGATGATTCCAAATGCCAACGATGCAAGCGCATCCATCGTCTGATAGCCCTCTACGAAGCCCTTTGCTGCGGCATGATCGACATACTCTCCGCTAGGAGCTACGAAGCTTCCGATCGGAAACAAAAATCCCGCGCCGAAAAGTAACAAAATAAGCGCCAAAAGTATCGGCGTGAGGTATTTTCCGAGCAGATCGACAAGCTTTGAAGGGTTCATGCAGATGTAATAGTTCAGCGCAAAATATGCCGCAGAATAAACAAATAGCCAAATTTGAAGACGCTCTTCCGCAATAAAAGGCTTGATCGCGATGTCAAAAGGCATATTCGCCGCGCGCGGTATCGCAAAAAGCGGCCCGATCGTAAGATATAAAAGCGCGGTAAAAACGATCGCAAACACCGGATCTATACGGCGCACCAGGCTCTGAAGCCCCTTGGCACGCGCGATACCCGCAACGCCCAGTACTGGCAGAAGCACCGCCGTAGCGCAAAAAAACATTATCGCAATATAAAAATTTTGCCCCGATTCCCTGCCAAGACCCGGCGGAAAAATAAAATTTCCCGCACCGAAAAACATCGCAAACAGCGTAAGCGATATCGTCAAAAACTGGCTTCTACTAAGCTTGCCCTTCATCTTAAACCTTCCCTGCTGGATTTGAAACTTATATTGTAGTTACAAATGTTTAAAACATATTTAAATTTAGCCGAAATTTAGCTAAAAATTAGCTTTTTTACGATTTTTTGGCGGACACGCAGCGCGCGGGGCGGCTAAAATTTTAAAAATTTTAAGTATAATTTCGCAAAGCTTGAGGCTAAATTTAAGCGAAAATGAGCGAGGATAAAAATGGCGAAAGTTAAAACCACGATTTTTGAGTGCCAGCACTGCGGCAATCAGCAAAGCAGATGGCTCGGCAGATGCCCCGACTGCGGCGCGTTTGATAGCTTCGTCGAACTCAAGCCCGCTCAGATCAAAGCGCTAAAAGAGATCGAGGGCGAGCTTGCCCGCGCCTCGTCCGCAAGCGCCAAAGCGATCAGCGAGATACAGATCGAGCAAATTTCGCGCATCGACACCAAGGATAGCGAGCTAAATTTAGTCCTCGGAGGCGGCGTCGTGGAAGGCTCGCTCGTGCTAATCGGCGGCAGCCCCGGTATCGGAAAATCCACGCTACTGCTTAAAATCGCGGCAAATTTAGCAAGCGACGACCGCGCCGTGCTTTACGTGAGCGGCGAGGAGAGCGCCAGCCAGATCAAAATGCGTGCGCAGCGGCTAGGCGCGATAAGCGAGCAGCTGTTTTTGCTCACCGAGATAAATCTGGGCGCCGTGCTTGAAGAGGTGGAGCGCAGGGATTATAAATTTATCGTCATCGACAGTATCCAGACGCTTTTTAGCGACAAAGCCTCCTCTGCGCCGGGCTCGATCACGCAGGTGCGCGAGATCACGTTCGAGCTGATGCGACTTGCTAAAGCGCGCGGGATTTCGATCTTCATCATCGGCCACATCACCAAAGAGGGCTCAATCGCGGGCCCGCGTATACTAGAGCATATGGTGGACGTAGTGCTGTATTTCGAGGGCGATGCGAGCAAGCAGCTTAGAATTTTACGCGGTTTTAAAAACCGCTTCGGGGCTACGAGCGAGGTGGGGATTTTCGAGATGGGGCCGCACGGGCTCGTAAGCGCCAAGGATGTCGCGAGTAAATTTTTCACGCGCGGCAAGGCGGTAAGTGGCTCGGCGATCACGATCACGATGGAGGGTACGCGCGCGCTCGTCGTGGAGATCCAAGCGCTCGTGTGCGAGAGCGGCTACCCCAAGCGCAGCGCTACGGGCTTTGATAAAAACCGCCTCGATATGCTTCTAGCGCTACTTGATCGCAAGCTTGAGATCGGGCTTGGCGGATACGACGTCTTCGTAAACGTAAGCGGCGGCGTAAAGATCACCGAAACGGCGTGCGATCTAGCCGTCGTCGCGGCGATCGTAAGCAGCTTCAAAAACCGTCCGATCAGCAAAGAGAGCGTCTTCATCGGCGAGGTGAGTCTAAACGGCGAGATCAGAGAGATCTTCAACCTCGATGCGCGCCTGAAGGAAGCCTCGATGCAGAAATTTAAAAACGCGATCGTCCCGATGAAGCCGCAAAACGCGCAGGGGCTTAAAATTTTTCACGCTACCGAGATCACGCAAATTTTAGATTGGATGTGAGGCGGCGCGCTTCTTAGCCTCGGTTTAGCGGGCGGCGCAAGCGAGCGGAAATGGACTTTGAGCGGCAAGGGACGCGTTGCTTTTGCATGGGCGCGGTGAAGGGCGCAAGTGCGCCGCTTTTTGCATGGCTCGCAAGCAAGCGCAAATGAGCTTGATCGCTAAAGCGCGATTTTTGGAATTTCACGTATCGTAGCGGCTCAAAAATTCGTTTGAGCTTTAAAACGGCTCGGCAATGGTGCGGTTAAATTTTAATCATTCGCGCCCCATCCCAGGCCAATACAAGGCGAGCGCTTTGCGGCGCAAATTTTAAAATTTTGCCTCAATGTGGCGCAAAGCCAAGCCCGATAGGTCCTTGCGTCGCGCAAAATTCTATCGCGGCGCGCAGGACGTATCGCATAGGGCTAAGAGCCGGTAAAATTTTAGCAGCGCTAAGCTCTCATGCGCGGGCACGACGCGGATACCACAAGCAAAGTATCGCGCGCCGAGCCGAATGGGCGCTGCCGTAGCACGTCGCAACCCGAAAAGGCTTGCTAGCGAGACGCTATGCAAGCCAAAGCGCGCAGTTCCACCTCACGTAGCCAAAAGACAGAGCCCGAGAGACGGCAAGATAGCAACGCAACGAGAGCGCGATGAAATTTTAACGTAGGCCGCATAAGCCGTTGGCAAAGCCTAATTCTACAGACAGGCTCCGCGGATAAAATTTCATAAATTTAAATGGAAAGGTGCGTATGAGCCCAAACGCAATCGTTAAATTCGTCATTTTGTTTTTCATCAGGGCGCAAAGCTTAAACGTCAAATTTAGCAGGCTCGATGCCGTCGTATCGCACGCTTACGCTAAATACGGGGCGCTCTTTAAACTAAGCGTGCCGCTACTTGCAGCAGCATCGGTATTTGCGCTGTTTAACCTATACGATTTTGCCAAAGCAAACTACGCGCTGACAATCTTTTTACTCGCTTTGGGCTCGCCCCTGCTTGCGTATAGCTTTTTTAAGGCGATAAAATCGGCGATGACCTTCGCGCTATTTGTGATCCCCTTTGCGGCGGTGTTTGCGATCATCGCGGTGACGGGTGCGCAGAAGCTTGATAACTCGCTAAATTTTAACATCGTCTTTCCGCTATTTTTCACCCTCGTGTGGTTTGCGATGTCGGTGATCGCAGATGAGGACGTGGCGCAGATCATGAATAAGATCGTATCGAAGCTCTCGACGCTTTTTGTGACGATTTTCATCCTTTACAACTACGAGGCGCTACATGGGATTTTAACCGCGAGCGCGAGAGGGTATCGAGCGAGCGAGGATGAGTTAAGCGCGCTTGATCTGGTGTTTATGACGATTAGATTTTTCACGCTGCCTTCGATTTTTACGTTGATGATTTTTGAGATCAAAGATTATCTTTTTATCAGATACGACGCGTTCGTGCAAGCTCAGCAGGAGCGCATGGAGGATTTAAAAAATTCCAAGGGCTCGAAGTAAAATTTAAAGTTTAGCTTGATCTAATTTTGCGCGCCTTAAATGCTCGCAAATACTAAAGACTGCGACTGACGTGTGTATGCCGGGCTTCGGCGCGGCGGCGGGACTAATAAAATTTGAAATGAGGTTTTAGGACAAAATTTTGATATGGAATTTTAATGACACGCCGGTTATGCGCGGGTTAGAATTTAAAGCCGCGAAGCTTCAAATCCCGACCCACAATCAAAATTTAAAATTCTAAAAGAAGCTGTATATGTCGTCTAAAAGGAAGTATTTTTTATCGACGGTGCCTTTGTAGAAAGGCTCGAAAGTATCGTTATATGCCTTTTTGAAAAAGCCCTCTTTGCTGAGTGAGATGAGCGCTTGATTAACGGCTTCTGCGAGATCTGCGTTGCCCTTTTGCATCGCGATGCCTAAAAATACGTTCTCGCCGAGGCTTTTGATATTAACCTCGACGCTAGGATCTGCGACCGGATAGACCATCACAAATAGATTATCGTCGCACGCGCCGTCGATCTCGCCGCTCTTTAACCGCTTGTAGCAATCGGAGGAATTTTTGCAATACACTAGATTGTAGCCGCCGTCCTTTTGCATAAACGCTTCGCCCGTCGAGCCGCGAATGACGCCTACTTTCTTACCTCGCAGATCGCTTATTTTTTGGATATTGTCGCTTTTTCTGGTTAAAACTCCGGAATTTACCGAAAGATAGGGCATCGAAAACTCATAATTTTTCTTTCTCTCCTCAGTAACGCTTGCAGCCGCGATAAGCATATCTGCCTGATTATTTTGAATGGACGGAAAGCGCGCTTGCGCCGATACCGGTATGAGCTCGATCCTGCCGCCGGTATCGCCTAAAATTTTGCCTCCGATTGCATTAGCAAGCTCTACGTCAAAGCCCTCAAAGCCGTTATCCGTAACTCTACTAAATGGAGGCTCATTTTCATAAACAGCGATACGAATGACTTTACTCTGCTTTATTTGGCTTAAAGAATTCGCAAGCGCAAAGATGCAAGATAAAACAATTAAAAACAGTGATTTTTTCATTTCAAATTCCTTTTTTATTAAAAAAAGCTGTAAAGATCGTCGAGTAAGAAATATTTTTTATCGACGGTGCCTTTATAGAAGGATTCAAAAGTATCCTCGTAAGCCTTTTTGAAAAAGCCCTCTTTGCTAAGCGCGATCAAGCCTTTATTGATCGCTTCTAGCAGCTCCGCGTTACCCTTTTGCACCGCGACGCCCAAGAATACATTATCGCCTAGATTTTTGATATTGACTTCGACTGCAGGATCTACGATCGGATAGACCATTACAAAAAGGTTGTTGTTGCAATACCCGTCGATCTCGCCACTTTTTAATCTCCTATAGCAATCGACCGAATCGTTGCAATAAGAAACATTATAACCGCCGTCCTTTTTGATATACGCTTCGCCGGTAGTCTTGCGGATGACGCCGATCTTTTTGCCCATCAGATCGCCTATTTTGTGAATATTTGAGTCTTTTTTCGTTAAAATTCCCAAATTTACCGTAAAATACGGCATCGAAAAATCTACGCTGCCCTTACGCTCTTCAGTGATACTTGCAGCCGCGATTATCATATCGGCTTGGTTGTTTTGCAGCATCGGAAAACGCACTTCGTTTGTTACCGGTATGAGCTCGATACGACCACCGCTGTTACCGAAAATTTTACCGGCTAGCGCATTGGCAAGCTCGACCTCAAATCCCTCAAAGCCTTTCTCGCTCGACTTACTAAAAGGCGGCTCATTTTCATAAACGCCCACTCTGATAACCTTGCTTTGCTTTATTTCGCTTAAGGAATTCGCAAAAACAAAGATCGCCGACAATAGAATAAGAAAAAATGACTTTTTCGTAATTTCCTCCTTGAATTTTAAATTTTTCGTAATTGTAATGTAAATTTTCTTAAAATTTCATTTTACTAGAACCGAAACTATTCCCTAAATTACGAGCTTAGCGATAAAATTTCGCAACTAAAATTTCTAAGCATAATGATAGAGGCTTTTTAAATTTTGCTGCCTTGCGCCAAGCTCCGCCTGCTCTCATTAAATTTTAGCGCTTCGCTATAAAATTCTGTGCGTCTATTAGCGCCATAAAAATAGCGCGCTGCTGCGAAATTCTATGGAATTTTATAAATTCTGTAACGACGCGTTAGTAAAATCTTACAATCTAAACCAAGCTCGCAAAGTCGGACAAAATAGCAAGGCTATGCGAGCCCTTTAAATTTTACCTGGCGAGAGCACACAGCTATGCTTACTGCAAGCAAATGCAGGCGTGCTGTACCGCTACGACCGCCTAAACTAAGCTATAAAGATCATCCAGCAAGAAATATTTTTTCTCCGCAGTGCCCTTATAATACGGCTCGATCGCCTCATCATAGGTCTTTTTCATAAAGCCGTCTTTACTAAGCTTAATTAACTCGCCGTTTAAGAACTCAAGCAGATCCTTATTGCCCTTAGAAACCGCAATGCCCAAGAAATCCGAAACGCCCAAATTCTTAATATTTACTTCAGTGTCGCTATCTACGACCGCGTAGGCAAGAACTAATAAATTATCGTGTGCAAAGCCAGCACCCTTGCCCTCTTTTAGAATTTTATAGCATTCGTGTGCAGTAGCGCAATTTATGATTTCAAAACCTTCTTTTTTAAAATATGCCTCGCTAGTCGTACCGCTTTCTGCAATGATCGGCTTATCGTGTAAATCAGACATAGTTTTGATCTTATCGCCCTTGCGGGTTAGCACGCCGATATTTACTGCGAAATACGGCGTCGTAAAATCGACCACCTGCTTACGCTCATTTGTGATCGTAAAGGTCGCAAGCACCATATCTACTTTATTTTCTTCCAACACTTTTAAACGCTCACTAGCCTTTACGGGTACGAATTCTACCTTGCCCGCTTTGCCACCAAATATATCTTTTGATAGCGCCTCGGCTAAAGTCACCTCAAATCCTTGAAATTTGCCGTCTTCAAATTTACTAAAAGGCGGTTGCGCCTCAAATACGCCTACGCGCACACTGCCCGATTGCCTAATCTCAGATAGGGTATTTGCCACTACACTACTTGTAAATAGCAATAAAATTCCCAAAATTATCTTTTTCATATCGTTCCTTTAATTTGCAATGATTAGCCTAGCCGCGCATCTGCGTCGCTTCGGCAAGCCGTCTTAAGCCGGTCGTATATTATTCGCTCACTTCTCCTTTCGACATTTTTTAAAATTTCTTTACCTTTGAAATTTTGCGGCGCATTTTACGCAAATTTCATTTAAAATACATTTAATCTGCGCCGTGATTTAGATCCCAATCGATCTCCCCTAGGCCGTGCGCGCGCAGATATTCGTTGCATCTGCTAAAATGCTTGCAGCCAAAAAACGCCCCTCCTGCAAGCGGACTGGGATGCGCGGCGGTTAAAATGAGATGCCTCTGCGCATCAATCAGGGCCGATTTTGCTTTGGCAAAATTTCCCCACAGCATAAAGACCAGGCTTTGCCGCCTAGCGCTTAAAATTTTAATCACGGCGTCGGTGAAAATTTGCCAACCAAAGCCGCTGTGAGAGTTCGCGCGGTTCGCGCCCACGCTAAGGCTCGCATTAAGTAGTAGCACGCCCTGCTTCGCCCAGTAGCTCAGATCGCCGCTTTCAGGCTCGCTGATACCCAGATCGCTTTTAATCTCTTTGTAGATATTTACGAGGCTGGGCGGAATTCGCACGCCGTGCGGCACCGAAAAGCTAAGCCCCATCGCCTGATGCGCGCCGTGGTAGGGATCCTGCCCCAAAATCACCGCTCGCACCCGCTCAAACGGGGTGAGATTAAAGGCGTTAAAGATCAAATTTCCGGGTGGATAGACGATCTCGCGCGCCTTTGCGGCGAGTAGATTTTCTTTGATCTTCGCAAAATACTCGCTTAAAAATTCCTCCCTAAGCGCCTCTTTCCAACCGCTCTCAATCCTCACGTCGTCTAAATTTATCTGCATACCGACCCTTTAAATTTTAATAAATTAACGCTCTAATTTTACAATAAATTTTAAAAATAGTATCGCTCTTGCGCGTTGCTGCAATCAAAGGTGGATCGCACCGCCGCCGCAACCGATCCCGCCGACTTATAGGCGCCGTTATACGATCACGATCAAAAGCGCCATAAATAGCAGCAGGGCGATCGTCTTTTTATTATCGTTAAGCAAGCTCTGCGGATAAAAAGCAAACAAAATCGCGTAAGCAAAAAGCGCGATTGCGAACTCCCACGGGTTATTATCTCTGAATTTTAACCTATAAGCGACCCGAAAGCTATATGCGAAAGCAGCGATAAAATTTGAGCCGGTTTCATGCTGTCTTTGCGATCTCCTATTTCGTCTCAAGTCCATCGTATCGATATTTGCTCGCTTAAAAACGCTGCGATCTTAAAATTTTACTCCATCGTTTCTTGCGGCTTTTAAAATTTCATCGCGCGGGCTTGCTTCTAAGGCCGTAATACGGATAATCCATCGCCGCAGCGGCAGCCTCGCGTGCAGAGCCGCCCGCAAATTTCTCGATCACGCAAAGACCAAGCTCGATAGAGCTGCTCACGCCGCCTGCAGTGATGATCTCGCCTCCTGCGGGCAGGCTTTCGCGCACGAGCCGCTCGTGCACCACGTCCGCGCAGTAAGGCGCCAGCAGATCGTAGCAAAACGGATGCGTGGTCGCGCGCCTACCTCGCAAAAACCCCGCCGCGCCCAGAAGCAGCGAACCGGTGCAAACGCTAAACTTATACTTCGCATCGCGCGCGGTTGCGAGCCACGAGATGAAGCCCGCATCGTCTTTAAGGCGGCGCGTCGCCATACCGCCGGGCACAAAAACCGCATCAAAGCCGCCTAGATCCGTCGTGATCTCGCCCACGTCGATCGTAAGGCCGCCGCTGTCCGAAACCTGCCGCTCGCGCGAGCAAAACCTCATCTCAAGCTGCGGGCGGACGGCTTTGAGCCTTAGCATACAATCGTAAAATCCCACAAAATCGAGGTGCGTCTGTCCGCTAAACATCACAAGCGCTAGGTTTTTCATGATCCGTCCTTTAAAATTTATCGCTCGCCTATGAGCTTTCGGCGCGGCGCCGCTGCAATTCTCGGCGCTGCAAGTCGTAAAATGCGCGGCGGCTAAATTTTGATACCGCAGGTCGCTAAAAACCCGCTCAAATAAATTTTAAATTTTACCCGCATTAAAAATTTGCAGAATTTTACCGCCCGCGAATAAAATTTTAAAAGCAAATTTAAAATTTTGCGCGCCTTTTATTCCGCTTTACTCAGACCTGCAAAAGCCCGCAAGCCCGCATAATGCAGCCTTTTTGAAACATTTTGTAATTCCAAATTCCAAATCCCCTCGTCGTATTTCCATTCAAACGGCGTTTTGCGGTTTTCGTAAATTTTACGAGCCTGATTATTTACCTCTTTGGTGAGCTTCGCGATATTCAAAGCCTTGCCCGCCTCGCTCATCATCAAATGCCAGTTGTCCAAATCGGCGGGGTCGTCGGTGTGGATAGATTTCTCTCGCGGCAGATAATACACAAAATCGCTTGTATCAAAAGGAAATAAAGTATGGCACAGCGCAATGCCGTAAATATCTTGAGCAAATACGGTCGGAAGCTGCTCGTCCGAATAGCCGAAGGTAGAAACGTATAAAAAGCTGCGCAAAATGCTCGCTAAATTTCTACAGACCGGCGCAAAGGCGTATCTGCATGCCTGCTGCGTTAAGGCGCCGTTTCGAATAAAACTTATGGCGCTATCGATCTCTTTTCTTCTTGCTTGCACGTATTTTATCTTTTTAAATCGCCAAGCTTGCAAAAGCTGTAAAGAATTGTCGATTGAACGCAGATGCTTGTCTCTTTTTTCATCCGCCGTGCCGCTTAACTCCGCGATCCTCGCAGCAGCCTGCCTCCAAAATGGGATCAGGGTTTTTACCCACTCCAGGTAGCTAAGATAAAGCGCGTCCGGCTCCTCTTTTTCAAAAGCCGCTCTCATCTGCGTAAGTTTTATCATCACAGCTCTCTTATATTAAAATTTTATCCCGCTCGCTACCCCTCGCCCTGCGTCTTCTCTCCGCTAGCCATGCAGCTTTGGAATATAAATTTATGCTCCTGCGGCAGCGCGTCGTAAATTTTACCCGCAAGCTCGCGGATCTCCCAAAGTGCCGCCTTACTAGAGCGCAGAGCGAGGAAGTTTTGCAAGCTACGCGCGTTTATGCTCCAGCTAAGCTCGCTCTTATAGCACTCGGGCAGGCAGTATTTGGCGATATCAAGGCTGATCGGGGTTTGTAAGATTACGCGCAGATTTTCAAGAGCCGCGATACTTGCATTATCGACCGCTTCGTTGCCGGTAAGCACGACGTATCGCGCGGCGTTTTCGAAGTCCCCTTGCGCGAAGCTGCCCTCGCCGCGCAATTCTTTGAGAGTGTAGCGCGTGGATTTTACGCTAAGGCTTGCTAGGCGGTGGCGCGCCAGCTCCTGAAGCAGCGCGCGTGAGATACCGCTGATGTAGAAGTTGTAGTAGAGGTGTTCGAGCGTGCTTGAGTGCTTGAGTTGGTTGCCGACGCGATCTATTAGCGCTAGGTCTTTGGCGCCGCCGCAATCGCCGCGCTCGAAGCTCTGCCAGCAGGTGCGGATCGCGTTTGAACAGACCCAAAGCGGAGTGAAATTTAGAAGTTTGACTTGCATGATTATCCTTTGAAATTTTAAGCGCATTTTAACGCTATCGCACTTTTAAACCGATAAAATTTCGCAAAACGACGCTTTTAATAAACAAAGCTCGCGCCTAAGCTTTGCGAGAAGAAATGCTTCATTTTATCTTTTTTTGCTGCCGCCGCGAGAGATTAAAATTTCATCCAGCTCGTAGCGCGTGTGCGGGTATTTGCTAGGCTCACCACGCCCCAAAGCCACGACGATTGCAGGACGAAATTTCGCCTCTAAAGCGCAGAATTTTTCCAAAGCCTCGGCGTCAAAGCCGGTCATTATACACGAGCGCACGTCAAAGTCCTCGGCGATATTAGCGATATTTGCCGCTAAGATATAAAGCTGCTTGGTCGCGTAGTTCATCAGCGCTTCGTCGTCTAAGTCCGCAAATTTCGCGCAGAAATAATTCATCGCAGCTTCATATTTTTGCGGAGCGTTTGCACGACGGCGAACGGTGCGCTCTAAATACGCTTCGCCCACGCGCAGATCGTTACGCGCGATTAAAATCACGGCGTGCGAGCACTCAGCGACTTGCGGCTGGCTGTTGCAGGCTACGGAAAGCTCTTTTAGCTCGCAAGGATCCGAGACTATCATCATCTTCCAAGGCTCTAATCCGCATGAGCTGGGACTTAAGCGCGCAAGATCAAGTATCTCGCGCACGAGCTCGCTATTTAGTTTATAGCTGCAAAATTTACGGCAGCTGTGGCGAGAGAGCATCACTTCTTTTATCGATTTCATTTTATCTCCTTTAAAATTCGCGGCATTATAGCGGGTTTGCCTAAATTCCACTCGGCTAGCTTGGCGAGTTAAGCTAGATTTTGCTAATATTGCCCTTTCAAATTCCGCTACAAGGCATAATATGAATGATAAATTTACGCGCATCGGCTTTATCTTGGCAGTCGCAGGCAGCGCCGTAGGGCTCGGTAATGCGTGGAAATTCCCCACTTTAGTAGGCACCAACGGCGGCAGCGCATTTATCTTGCTATATCTTTTGCTGACGCTTTTGGTTAGCTTCGTGATTTTTTTAGCCGAGATCGTCATCGGCAGGCTAAGCGAAAGTGATCCAGTGCGCGCATTTGAAAAGCTCGCGCCCTCATACAAAGGCGCATGGAAATACGCGGGATTTTTTATGATTAGTGCGCTTTTGATCTATGCTTTTTACAGCGTCGTAATGGGTTGGATCCTAAAATACGTGGTCTCAAGCGCTTTTTATCTGCCAAAAAGTATAGATGAAAGTGGCGCAGCGTTTAAAGAGCTTTTAGGTAGCGACTTTTTAAGCGTGGCGATATGCTTTACCATAGCGTCGGCGTTTTGCTTTTTCATCGTATCTAAAGGTGTCAAAAGCGGCATCGAGCGACTTAATGTCTGGATGATGCCCGCACTATTTATTTTGCTGGTTTTGATGCTAATTTACGCCGCGAGTTTCGATGGATTCGGACGTAGCGCGAAATTCTTACTGGTGCCAGATTTTTCCAAGCTTAATAAGGATAGCGTTCTTTCGGCGCTAGGACTTGCGTTTTTTACGCTTTCGCTGGGCGTTACTACGATTATGACTTATGCTGCAAGCCTGCCTGCGCGAACCAATATCCTAACCTCAAGCATAAATATCGTCTGCATTAATGTCCTAATCGGCGTGATGATGGGACTTATCGTCTTTACTTTCATCTTTGAATTCGGCGGCGATCCCAAAGCGCAAGGCCCAGGGCTAGTGTTTGTCTCGCTGGTGGTACTTTTTTCAAAGCTCGGTGCGATCGGAAACATCCTAGCCTTTTTATTTTTTACCTCGCTGTTATTCGCGGCGATTACTTCTGCAATTTCGATGCTGGAGCCTGCGATTTATTATCTCGTAAACTCCCGCAAGCTAAGCCGAAAGCGCGCTTCACTTTTAGTTTTTGCCGTGACGTATGTTTTAGGGATATGCTGCATTTTAGGTTATTACGGGGGTACGAGCGAATACTTTAGCCTAGGTGGCAAGAGCTTTTTTGACATGCTTGATTACCTAACCTCGAATATCTTAATGCCTCTTAGCGGCATAATCGTGGCGATTTTCGTAGGATTCGTGATCAAAAAACGAGCCGTCGAAATTCTACTGCGTCCATATATGGGACGAATGGGCTTTAAGCTGTGGTATTTCATGCTATTGCGCTTCGTGGCGCCAGTCGCGATCGTAGTGATAGCACTCAATCAGCTAAAAATTTTAAATTTTTAAATTTTGTAAAGCAGGTGGATAACATGGATTTAAAATTTGGCGCTAAAGCAGTCCAAAAGTAGCGAGTCAAATTTCATAGCGAACTTGCCGCGATCCGTGAGCCTTGCAGCGATAGTTTAAAATTTTATGTTTAGATAGAGGAAGATCAAAGTATGTAGCGGCAATCAGCTTTCGGCGCGACCGCGGCAACCTGTATGGCGATCGGTGCGCGCGGCAAAGGCGTCGTAGCACAGCCGTGTCTGATCGCGCTGTGGAATTTTAAAATTCTAAACCGAGACGGTTGGTGCGCAGCCGCCGCGATAGTTTATGACGTGGTCTATGCAATCTGCCACAGAAACGGCGCGTAAAATTTTGTGGTGACCCGCGCGAAATTGCGCTTGGAATTTTAAAATTTAGCGCTAAAGCGGCGCGCGAACCCGCGATCCGTCTAATAGACGACCGATCCGTCGGAACAGCGCAAGGATCGCGTATTGCGGCTTGAAATTTTAAAATTTTACGCTCTGACGGCTCGGAGCGATAGGCAAAATTTCATAGCGAGTTTGCGGCGATCCGTGAGCGGCCATGGCGGCTGTCAAAAATCGCGCTTGGAATTTTATGTCTAGATAGGAGCATGCGGCGACCGCAATCAGCCTTCGACGACCGCGCTAACCCGCGCGGTAACCTGCGCAAAACCGCGGCAAAGGCGTCGTAGCGTAGCCGCATCTGATTGCGCTGCGGAATTTTAAAATTCCGTAGCTTTAAAATTTAAAAAATCATCGGAGAGAAAATGAACGATAAATTTAGCAAAATCGGCTTCATACTTGCCGTCGCAGGCGGCGCGGTGGGGCTTGGCAACGCATGGAAATTCCCCACCCTCGTGGGTCAAAACGGCGGCAGCGCCTTCGTGCTTTTATATCTCGCGCTCACGCTGGGCGTGGGCTTTAGCATATTCTTAGCCGAGATGGCGCTAGGCAGGCTAAGCGGGAGGGATCTGCCGAGCGCATACGAGACGCTGGCACCGCGCGGCGGACGCAAATGGCGCGCGGGAGGCGTTTTCATCGCGGGCGGCATGCTGGTGCTGTCCTTTTACCTCGTCATCCTCGGCTGGGTGATCCGATATATCTTTTTGGGCTTTTCTCCGCTGCCCGCAACCGCCGAGGAAGCGGGCGCCGTCTTTGACGATCTCATCTCGCATTCGCTAGTCACCAGCCTGGGCTTTTACGCACTTGCGCTCGTGCTGACGCTATCCGTCGTCGCGCGCGGTATCAAAAGCGGTATCGAGCGGCTAAACGTCGTGATGATGCCGCTTCTTTTCGTGCTGCTGCTCGCGATGCTTGCGTATGCGTGCACGATGCAAGGCTTCGGCGCAGCGGCGAAATTTCTTTTCTACCCCGATTTCGGCAAAATCACCGTTAATTCCGTCCTATCCGCGCTCGGGCTCGCGCTCTTTACCCTGTGCGTGGGCGTCGGCTGTATCGCGGCATACGCGGCGTCGCTTAGCGAGGGGGTGCGGCTCGTGCGAAGCTCGGTAAACATCGTATTTATCAACATCGCGATCGGGCTGATGATGGGGCTCATCGTCTTTACCTTCATCTTCGAATTCCGCGCCGATCCCGCGCAGGGTGCGGGGCTTGTGTTCGTCTCGCTCACTACGATGTTTGCAAAAATGGGGCTAGCGGGACAGGTGCTTGAAGTCACGTTTTTCGTCTCGCTCTTTTTCGCGGGGATCACGAGCGCGGTTTCGATGATCGAGCCTTTCGTCTTCTATCTCATCGGCAGATTTAAAATTTCGCGCCTGCGCGCAGTCTGCATCTCGGGGTGCGCCATAGCGGTGCTAGGCGCATGCTCGCTGCTATCGATGCACGCGGATTATGCGAGCAAGCTTAAGTTTTTCGGCGCGAGCTTTTTTGACTGCTTGGATTTCGTAAGCTCAAACGTTATGCTGCCTCTGGGCGCGCTAACCTCGGCGATCTTCGTGGGCTTTGTGATGGATGCACAGCGTCTACGCGGGCTTTTCGGCGCCGATATGGGTGAGCTGGGATTTAAAATTTGGTACTTTTCGCTGCGCTTCGTAGCGCCCGTCGCGATCGTGATCATAATGGCAAATCTGCTGTTTTTCGGCGGAAAATAGGAAGCGAACGGAATAGATAGGAGTGAGCGAAATTTCACGCGATAAATCGTGCGACAGATTTGCGCGGCGAAGCGGCACGCGGGATCGCGAATTTGCAACGTTTAGACGGCTCGGCTAAATCGTGTGCTGCGATCCGCGAAGCGCCCGAACAAAGGGCTTTGCGTAATTAAATTTTATGCGGTAAATATTGTGCGGTAAAATTTTACGCTTCGCTTCGTACCAAAAAGAGTCCAAACGTGCCTCTAGATTTAAAATTTACGCGTTGAAATTTCGCAACCCTCTCGGCAAAGCCTAAAAGCATTAAAATTTTACTACCCACTAGCATAACGAGCGCCGAAATGAGCCGTAGAAGCAGCGGGCTTGCTTTGCAGGAGCGATGAAAATTTTGCGGGTGCGACCTAAGCGGCTAGCGGCGCGCATTAGGACCGAATGAACCGTTTTAAAGCCGCACGATTTAAGCCGTCCTTAGCGCGCTAACACTTGCCCGCTTTTTTAAGCAGAGCGTTGCAGTTACCACTTTTGGAACCTACAGTACCGCCTGCGCCAACAATTTTTGTGCAAAGCACGTCAGAATCAACTACTATAACGGATGAAAAATAGCAACGATATAAATCCCCGTTTTTGCTCCTGACCTTATAATGTACTGAGTCGATCTCACTTTTTACTGAATCAGGCACAACCGTTAGATTTGATTTATCTATACCAGTTGCCATTTCAGCGCGATCTAAGAGTGTCGCCTCACTAGTCATTGGCTTTTTTATAAAACCACAACCACCTAAGACGGAAGCGGCTGCAAAAGACACGGCTAAAGTAAAAAGACTTTTTGAAACCGGATATTTCATCGTTTTTCCTTTTAATTAAAATATAGATAAATTATAACGCCGTCCCAATTTAAATCTCCTTAAAATATGGATTAAACTGCTATTTTAAAATTTTAAAACGTGGCTAGTAAAATTTAAACGTAAATAGCAAGCTTAGATGTGGGATTCATAATTTTAATCTTGTCGCAGCTGAAGTGCGCACATCGCCCAAATGAGGCTACGGACAAAATAGGCAGGACTACGACGCCGTGATTGAACTCCATGTAAAATGAATACCGCATTTTACTCGCAATTTAAAAACATAGCAATAAATACTATCGGTCGCTTCAAAAGCGCTAAAATAGATAGCAATATAGGGTATAGTATTATAATTTTATTATTCCAATCTATTCAATATAAATGGAGCGACAAATCTAGAACCTCCATAACTTAAATGATCTCTATCATTATATAATATTACATTATCTTTAGAGATATAGCAACTATCTTCATCGCAAAATGGTTCAAAAAGGTCATAGACTTTAACTGATGGATAATCTTTTATAATCCTTTTTATTATACTATTATACTTTTTTTGGCCTCCCGAATATTCTTTTGGGAAAACGCACTTATTTCTACCTATAGCTCTAATAGATCTTATGGCACACTTTGAAGGGTCATAAGGCAAGTGCGGTGAATCTAATAAAATTAAAACCTCTTTTTTACTTTTTAATAATAAATCTAGCGTTCTTCTAATGCCATCTTCCAATATTTTATCGACATCTTTTTCTTGTAAATTCTCCATATCTTTTGCATCTATATAGGAACAATCAGGATTATGCCCTAATATTACGGTTTTGATATTTGGATCTTGAAATATAAAATTATATGCTGAATTTATAAGTTGATAAGCGTTTTTTCTAACTCTAACTATATTGGGATCAATATCACTAGTGCCACTAGAAATATTTATAAATGGTGCAGCACAACTTGCAGGAAATAAAGCAACGCCGTCTTTAGTTTTCTCTGCAATACCTAAATATAAATGATTGGCATGAGAATCGCCTATGATCGCAATCTTATTCCCAAAAGGTTTTTGCATCATACATTCGTGATCGGTTATCTTCGACCAATCAGGAAAATACTTTTTACAATTCTGAGCGCTATCATGTAAAAATTCAGTAGGGTCAGGCTGGGTAATCGAAATTGAGTTTACATTTTTACCGTTTCTTAGATAAATAATATACCCCGAAATCCCAATTAAGACAATCATGGCAAATAATATAGGAATTTTAAATTTAAAATTATTTTTAAAGCGCAATGGTCTTTCTATAAATTTATATGTAATCCAAGCCAAAACAACGGATAAGAAAACACAAGATATTCTTATGGTTCTATTAGGGGTTTCGCTTTCTAAAATTCTAGCAAACGATAATAACGGCCAATGCCATAAATATAACGGAAAGCTAATAAGCCCAAACCAAACTAAAATTTTATTTGATAATATCTTTTGGCTGATATAAGCCCCCCCCCATTAGAACCTGCGATAATAATAAAAATAGAACCTAGAATAGGTATTATTGCCCATTTACCCGGAAATGGCATAGTCTTAGATATATGCAAAAATCCATATATAAGTATGGAAATACCTATAAAGGCACATACATTAGACAAAGATCTGCCATCATTTGGAATGCCTTCTCTATATATAATTTTTGAAAAGTAATGATCTATCCTTAATTTAAAATTTTTAATAGTATTATTTTTATGTATATTTAACCATGCCAAAACAGCACCAGACAAAAGTTCCCAGAAACGCGTCTGCGGCGAATAAAATGTAGCTACTAAATCTTGTTTTATACCTTTTAGATTTAAAATAAAAGAAATTAACAGAATAATAACCGATATAGTTAGCAAATTAAATTTTTTCTTCCATAAAAACCATAATAAAAAAGGCCAAATTATATAGAATTGTTCTTCTATGCCAAGGCTCCATAGGTGTAGTAGCGGTTTAGTTTCAGCAGAGTTATCGAAATATCCGGCTTCGCTCCATAATATGAAATTTGCAATAAACCCTGCTCCGCCGGCCGTATGCTTACCAAGCTGCTTATACTCCTCCGGCAATAAAGCAAACCATCCGAAAATAAGACATGCGAATAATACGACGAAAAGTGCCGGATAAATTCTTTTAATACGTCTAGCATAAAATTCATAGAAACTAAATGTTCCTTTTTCTAAATTATTAAAAATAATCGTAGAAATTAAAAATCCAGATATTACAAAAAATATATCTACACCTATAAAACCGCCACTTATTTTATTTGGAAAAGCATGAAAAGCCACAACAGATAAAACGGCTATTCCTCTTAAACCGTCTATATCTGGTCTATACTTTGGATGCTGTAAATCATTACTCATAGAATTACTCACTTATATTGTTTAATTTTTATAGATTTAAGCTCATAGAGAGTATGTTGTACTCAAAAAAATGAGCTGACCTATTCCTCCACAACCGAAATCCTTGACTATCTCTTATCAAAATCTAAGTCGTTTACATAAAACCTAACGCAAGAATAATAAAGCATTAAATTTCATAACGAATCAATTTAATAAAATTTAGCCGTTCATTATAGATAGCAACTCGGTGTTGTCTTTGGTTTTTAGCATCTTGGCGTATAAAAATTTCAGCGCCTCGACGTCGTCCATCGTCGAGATAGCCGAGCGCAGCGCCCAGATCTTTTGCAGATTTTCGCTGCCTTGCAAAAGCTCCTCTTTGCGCGTGCCGGACTTTGTAATGTTGATCGCGGGGTAAATTCTACGATCCGAGATGTTGCGATCGAGGATGATCTCGCTGTTGCCCGTGCCTTTGAACTCCTCGAAGATCACGTCGTCCATTCGCGAGCCGGTCTCGATGAGTGCGGTAGCGACGATGGTAAGCGAGCCGCCGTTTTCGATATTTCGCGCCGCACCGAAGAAGCGCTTCGGTTTATGCAGGGCGTTTGCGTCCACGCCGCCGCTTAGGACTTTGCCGCTGCTAGGCGTGACGGTGTTGTAGGCGCGCGCAAGGCGAGTGATGCTATCGAGCAGGATGACGACGTCCTTGCCGTTTTCGACGGCGCGTTTTGCCTTTTCGATGACGAGCTCGGCGACGCGGACGTGGTTGAATGCGGGCTGATCGAAGGTCGAGCTAAACACCTCGCCGCGCACGCTGCGCTCCATATCGGTCACCTCCTCGGGACGCTCGTCGACTAGCAGCACCAAAAGCTCGACCTCGGGGTGGTTGCGCGTAATGCCGTTGGCAAGCTCTTTCATCAGCTCCGTTTTACCGCTACGCGGAGGCGCCGTGATGAGCCCGCGCTGCCCCTTGCCGATCGGGGTAAAAAGATCGAGCACGCGACCGGTAAGGTGCATAGGATCGTATTCGAGCTTGAGCTTTTCGGTCGGGAAAAGCGGCGTGAGATTATCAAATAGCGGGCGCTCTCTGGCCTCTTGAATCGATTTATAATTGATCGCCTCAATCTTTAAGAGCGCGTAGTACTTCTCCTGATCCTTCGGCTCGCGCACCTGGCCCGTGACGATGTCGCCGACGCGTAGGGCGAATTTACGGATCTGGCTTAGGCTCACGTAGGCGTCGTTGGCACTGTCGCTTAAATTTGAATCTATGCCGCGCAAAAAGCCGTAACCCTCGGCGGTAACCTCCAAAATCCCCGTAAAAAGTATAAAGCCGCCCTGCTTCGTCTGCATGCGTAAAATTTCAAAAACGAGAGCTTGGCGGCGGAATTCGCGCGGGTTTTCGACGCCCAGCTCGTCTGCTATGGCGATGAGATTTTCAAGATCCATCGAGCGGAGCTCCTCGATCTGGTAGCCCTCGACGGGAACGTGCGTTTTAGCGTAAGTTTTTCTGCCGTTTTGATTAGAATTTGAAACGGCGGTCTGAGCGGAATTTTGATTTGTATTTTCCATTTGTCCTCTTAGAGTGTGAAGTTATTAAATTTGGTTTTAAAAAGTTGCGAAATTTAAAATTTAGTTTTCTTTATAAGCACCGAACCTTAAAATTTTTTGTTGTCTTCTGCTGATGAGCTCGTCTATGCTAAGATCGTCTAGCTTGTGCAGCTCGGTTAAGACGTAGTTTCCAAGCGCTTTTATCGCGCCGTCTTTATCTCTGTGGGCGCCCGTTTTAGGCTCTTTGATCACGTCGTCGATCAAGCCCAGCTCTTTTAGCTCCTCGGCGGTGATCTTTAGCGCTTTCGTAGCGGCCTCGCTCTTACTTGGATCGTTCCACAAAATCGCGGCACAGCCCTCAGGAGAGATAACTGAAAAAATTGAGTTTTGAAGCATCGCCAGCCGATCAGCCACGCCGATAGCCAAAGCTCCGCCGCTACCGCCCTCGCCTATAACTACGGCGATCGTAGGCGTTTTAATATCGCTAAGCTCATATAGATTTCGCGCGATTGCTTCGCTTTGACCGCGCTCCTCGGCACCAAGTCCCGGATATGCGCCCGGAGTATCGATCAAAAATAGAATCGGAAGGTTAAATTTCTCGGCAAGTTTTGCTACGCGCAGTGCCTTGCGATAGCCCTCCGGATGGGGCATGCCGAAATTTCGCTTCAGCTTGTTTTTGGTACCGCGACCCTTCTGCTCGGCAATCACGGCAATTTTACGGTTACCCATAATGCCCAGATAGCACACGATCGAAGGATCGTCTCTAAAGGCGCGGTCGCCATGAAGCTCCCTAGCGTCTTGCAAAAGCGCACGAATATAATCGATCGCGTAAGGGCGATCCGGGTGGCGCGCAAGCTGAAGTCTTTGGTATTCGTTTAAATTTTTATAAACTTTGGAAATTTCTTTTTCGAGGTTCTTATTTAAAATTTCGACCGCATCCTCATCGCCGCGAATTTTTGCAGCGGTAATGTCCTCGTCGATCTGCTTTATAGACTTTTCGAAGTCCAGATAGCTCGCCATCAATCTACTCTTTTGAAAATAAGCGATGCGTTCGTGCCGCCGAAGCCGAAGTTATTGCTCATAACACAATCGAGTTTGGCCTTCCTAGCTACGTTTGGCACATAGTCCAAATCGCAATCGGGATCTTTTGAAATTTGATTTATCGTAGGCGGTATGATGCCGTTTTGCATCGCTAAAAGACTGATCGCAGCCTCTACCGCTCCGGCAGCGCCCAGGCAATGTCCTAGCTGGCCCTTGGTGGAGCTGACCGCAGGCACCTTCCCCTCGCCGAAAAGCTCTTTTAAAGCCGCGGTTTCGTTTTTATCGTTTATCGCGGTGGACGTTCCGTGAGCGTTGATATAATCAATCTTCGGGCGTCCCGCCATTTCGTAGGCCTTTTTCATAGCGCGGATCGGGCCGTCTAGGCTAGGCGAAGTGATATGATAAGCATCGCCGCTAGCGCCGAATCCTACGAGCTCGCCGTAAATTTTAGCGCCGCGCGCTTTTGCGTCCTCTAGCTCTTCTAAAACTAAAGCCGCCGCGCCTTCACCCATCACAAAGCCGTTTCGTTCCGCATCAAACGGACGCGAAGCATGCGCGGGATCGTCGTTTCTAGCGCAAAGCGCCTTCATCGCAGCAAATCCGCCGATACCCACGGGACAAACCGCAGCCTCGGCTCCCACTGCAAGCATCTTTTTCGCTTCGCCGATCATAATAACTCTCGCAGCGTCCATAATCGCATGCGCAGAAGCCGCACAAGCCGTAACGCTGGATAAATTCGGACCTTTTAATTTATAATATATAGAAACAAAGCCGCCGAGCATATTTACTAACGCAGAGGGGATAAAAAACGGAGAAATTCGCCTAGGGCCGCGCTGCAAGCAGGTATTGGCATTTATCTCGATATTCGGCAAACCGCCGATACCGCTAGCGGAGCTAACGCCGAATTCGTCGCTATCAAAACCGCTAAATTTAGCGTCCTCTATGGCTTCGCCCGCGGCTTTAAGCCCGAGTTGGATAAATCTATCCATCTTTTTTATCTCTTTTCCATCCTCGATTATGCTCGAAGGATCGAAACCTTTTACTTCAGCTGCAATTTGAACCGGAAATTCGCTAGCGTCAAAGAGCGAAATTTTATCAACCCCGGTTTTTCCGTTACAGATATTTTCAAAACTGCTCTGTTTGTCAAGCCCGAGAGAGGTTATCATCCCGATGCCCGTTACTACGACTCGTTTCAAAACCGCTTCCTTAAAATTTTATTTCTTAGGCAAATTTTCTATATAATCTACTACGTCTTTAATGCTTACTAATTTTTCGGACTCGCTATCAGGGATCTCGATACCGAATTTCTCCTCTAAAGCCATTACTAGCTCAACTACGTCAAGAGAGTCCGCGCCCAAATCTTCGATAATTTTAGAGTCAAGTTTAACCTGATCCGGGCTAACGCTGAGTTGCTCTACAACTACGTCTCTTACATCTTCAAATACTGCCATTTTAGCACTCCTTTAAAAAAATACCGCGTAATTCTATAATATTTAACCTTAAATTCCGCTATTTAACGCTACATATAGAGCCCGCCGTTGATCTTAAGCGTCTCGCCCGTAATGTAGCCCGCGCCGTCGCTGAGTAAAAACGCAACTCCTTCGGCGACGTCGCTCGTGCTTCCGAGGCGCTTAAGCGGGATGCTCGCTTCGTAGCTTGCTTTTACGTCGTCGCTTAGCGCATCCGTCATATCCGTAGCGATGAAGCCCGGAGTTATGCAATTAAAGCGGATGCCGCGCGCTGCGCCCTCTTTTGCGAAACTCTTACTCATCGCGATCATTCCGCCCTTGCTCGCGCTGTAATTGACCTGCCCCGCGTTGCCCATTTCGCCTACAATCGAGGCGATGTTTACGACCGCGCCGAAGCGCTTTTTACTCATTAGCTTTAAAGCTTCACGACAGCCAATGAAGGCGCTGCTTAAATTTGCTTCAATCACGCCCATGAAGTCTTCCAGCTTCATCCTAAGCGCGAGCTTGTCGTTCGTGATGCCCGCGTTATTTACGAGATAGCTTAGCTCGCCGTCGCTTTGCGCGATCAGGGCAATCGCCTCGCTAAATTCCGCCTCGTTCGTCGCGTCAAATTTTATCACCGCACCCTCTCCGCAGTTTGCGCGGATCTCCTCTAGCAGCGCGTCGGCAGGCTCAGGTGCAGAACGATAATTGATCCACACCTTAAGCCCATAGCCCGCTAAAGTCCTTGCGATCTGCGCGCCGATACCGCGGCTTGCGCCCGTGATTAAAACATTTTTCCCGCTAAATTTCATACTTGTCCTTTTATTAAAATTTTAATCTCTAGCGTAAATTTATCCAAATTTACCTAAATTTTAGCAGTTTAAATCTGCTCGCGAGCTGCGCCGTTTAAATTTCAAAATAGCGCTTCTTCCATCTCCGCAGGCTTTGGCAGCCCCATTAGCTTTAGCACGGTCGCTGCGACGTTGCTAAGCCCAAGTCCGCTTTTTAGTTCACGCACGCCCTCGCCCGCGACGAAGCAAAATACGTCAAAGGTCGTGTGGTTGGTTAAAATTTCGCCGTCAGCGTCTCGCATCGCCTCGCAGTTGCCGTGATCGCTGATCTGGACATAGGCGTAATCGTGCGCCTTCGCCGCGCTTAAAATTTTACCGATGCACTCATCCACTGCTTCGACCGCCTTTACCGCGGCGTCATAATTGCCTGTATGACCGACCATATCGCCGTTTGCGAAATTTACGACGATGAAATCGATCCCCGCTTCGATGCCGCGGATCACCGCGTCGCACACCGCGGGCGCGCTCATCTGCGGTTGCTCGTCGTAGGTTTTTACTTTCGGGCTTGGGATCAGCACGCGAGTTTCGTTCGGCAGCGGCTCCTCGACGCCGCCGTTAAAGAAAAACGTCACGTGGGCGTATTTTTCGGTCTCGGCGGTGTGAAGCTGCGTAAGACCGGCTTCCGCGATCACTTCGCAAAGCGTGTTTTTAAGCACAGGCTTCTCAAAAAGTAGAGGAAATTTAAAGCTCGCGTCGTATTCGCTCATCGTGATTAAATTTTGCACGACGAACTTCCGCTCAAATTCGCCGAAACTCTCATCGCCCAAAGCCGCGCAAAGCTCTCTAGCGCGATCGTTTCTAAAATTTATAAAGATCACTCCGTCATCCGCGCCGATACCGCTAAATCCGTTAAAGCTCGCAGGCTCGATAAACTCGTCGCTCACGCCGCGCTCGTAGCTTTGCAGTATATACCTGCTAGGCGAAATTTCAAGCGGCGCCGCTTCGCCCATAAGCACGTCGTAAGCGCGCTTCACGCGGTCAAAGCGCTTGTCGCGATCCATCGCGTAAAAGCGCCCGCACACGCTAGCGACTTTAAATTTAGCCTGTAGATGCTTTAAAAATTCCGCTCCGCTGCTCGGCGAAACGTCGCGCCCATCGGTGATAGCGTGCGCCCAGGTCTCGCATCCAGCATTCTGCGCTATCTCGCAGATCGCGTCGAAATGGCGCAGGTGCGAATGCACGCCGCCGTCGCTGTAAAGCCCTATGACGTGCAGCCTGCGGCACTTTGAAAGCAGGCTTTGCAGCGCTTCGTTTTTCTCAAGCGAGCCCTCATCAATCGCGCGATCGATTTTGACTAGGTTTTGATACAGAATTCTACCGCTTCCGATCGTCATATGCCCTACTTCGCTGTTTCCCATCTGCCCCTGCGGCAAGCCCACGGCAAGCCCGGAAGTACGCAGTAGCGTATTGGGCACGTTTTTAAAAAGATAATCATAGGCGGGCTTTTTTGCGTTTGCGAACGCGTTAAATTTATCGCTCGCGTTAAAGCCGATACCGTCGGTGATAAGTAAAATCGTCTTTTGCCCCATTTTGGCTCCTAAATTTCGTCTAAATTTCGCCGCGCTGGCCTTTTAAGGCAGGTCTGCGGCGCTGTTTTTACGAGCGGCATTATACTTTTTTTTGGCAAATGCGGCAAAATTTCATCCGCCCTAAAAGCTAAATTTTACCTCTTTTATACTAAAATGCGCGTTTTCATATAAAATTTCATAAAATTTAAAAGGTAGACTTTGTTTTATTATCTCTATCATCTTACGAATATAAATTTTTTCCAATACATTACCGCGCGCGCAGGACTTGCGTTTTTTATCGCTTTTTGTTTTTCGGTCTGGGCTATGCCGCGGTTTATCCGCTGGGCGCAAAATAGACACGCCGCGCAGCCCATCTATGATTTGGCGCCGCAAAACCATCAGAAAAAGAACAAAACCCCGACGATGGGCGGGCTCGTTTTCGTTACCGCCGCGGTGTTTGCAAGCCTGATGTGCGCCAAGCTAGACAACGTCTTCGTGCTCTGCGGCTTGCTCTGCCTTACGGGCTTTGCGTTCATCGGTTACAAAGACGATATCTCTAAAATTTTAGGCCGACGCAACCACGCAGGCCTCAGCGCACGAGCCAAATTCGCGCTACAAAACGTCCTGGCACTTTTGATCGGAGGGACGCTTTATGCTTTTAGCGACCTGGGCGGGGAATTTTTCGTGCCGTTTTTCAAATACCCTCTACTAAATTTATGGATCTTCGCGCCGCTGTTTTGGACGATCGTGATAAGCGCAAGCTCAAACGCGGTAAATTTAACCGATGGCTTGGACGGGCTAGCGACCATTCCGTCGGTGTTTTCGCTCTGCAGCTTGGGCGTATTTGCCTATCTTTGCGGGCATGCGATCTACTCGCAATATCTCTTGCTACCGCGCGTCGCGGGCGCGGGCGAGGTCTGCATCATCGTCTCGGCGCTGATCGGCGCACTGCTTGGGTTTTTGTGGTTTAACTGCTACCCCGCAGAAGTCTTTATGGGCGATAGCGGCAGCCTCAGCGTGGGCGCGTTTTTAGGATACTGCGCGGTCATCACGAAAAACGAAATCTTACTCATAATGATCGGCTTCGTCTTCGTCATCGAAACGCTCAGCGTGATCTTGCAAGTGGGCAGCTTTAAAATTTTCAAACGCAGAATTTTCCTGATGGCGCCGATACACCACCATTTCGAGCTTAAAGGCTGGGTCGAAAACAAAATCATCATCCGCTTTTGGATCATCGCGCTGATCGCAAATATCATAGCGCTGACGTCGCTGAAACTGAGATAAAATGCGAGCGCAGATCAAGCCCAACTTCGAAACGGCGCGCGAAAAATACGGCGAAATTGCCGAGCTTAGCGCGGATGAGATAACGCAAATTTTATGGGGCAAAGGGGGAGAAAAATGAAAAAATCGCTATTTGGCTACGGGCTTACGACCAGAGCGATCGCCGAGCGCTGTCGCGACGAAGGCGGCTGGGAGATCTACGACGATAAATTTGAAATTTCTTCGGGCACACCTAAGCTGGATGAGTTCGGCAACGCGCTTTTAAACCCAAGCGAGTTCGATCCCGCCGCAAGCGAACTTGAAATCCCAAGTCCTGGCTTTCCGCCGCATCACGAGCTGGTACGAAAGGCACGGAATTTAATCAGCGAATACGATTATTTCAGCGATTACAAAGGTCTTAAAATTTGGATCAGCGGCACGAACGGCAAGACGACGACGACGAAGATGATGCAGCACCTGCTCGAGCGATATGGCTCGCAAATGGGCGGCAACGTGGGCGTCCCGCTTGCAAAGCTAAACAAAAGCGCTAAAATTTGGGTGCTGGAGACGAGCTCATTTACGCTGCACTACACCAAGCATGCGCGCCCCGACATCTACGTGCTGCTCGCGATCACGCCCGATCATCTCAGCTGGCACGGCGATTTTGCGGAGTATGAGCGTGCTAAACTCTCGCCGCTGTTAGCGATGCGCGAAGGCTCCGTGGCGCTGATCCCGCGCGCCTACGAAAGCTCTATCGCCGCGCAAAACAGCCTAGCTCGCGTGATCTGCTACGAAGACGAAGCGGATCTAGCGCAAAAATTCGGCATCGACCTGGGCGAAATAAAATTCCGCACGCCCTTTTTGATCGACGCGCTTTTGGCGCTGTGTGTGGAGAAAATTTTATTCGACAGATGCGACGTCACGCGACTGAACGACTTCGTGATCGAGGGCAATAAGCTGGAGGAATTTACCGACGCGCGCGGCAGGATCTGGGTCAATGACACGA
>NZ_CALIBH010000073.1 GCF_938045775.1 uncultured Campylobacter sp. | reverse complement strand
ATTTTGAGGATATTGAATTCTTGGATTAGTAAATTTTTAAATATTACTAGAAACGATGACAAAACTGTCAAACATAGATTTTTTAGACCTAACGTGAAATAAAGGAGAGATTGTGTCATTTATAGATGAAGATTACGTAAATATCGTACTGCAAGATCTGCTGGAGCGCGGTATACGCTTAAGGGAGGAGTATGGAATTTATGGAATCGCTTGGAGATTTGATGATGTAATGGAGGTGCTAAAAATTACAAGAGATAAAGGTATGATTATCGTAGGAGGGGATGTATATCGCCTAAGCGGCAATGAGCCCATAATCACATACGATTGCTGGGGTATTAAATCGGAAGATGACAATGCATTTGAGGTGGCGATCCAATATATCACCAATTATCGCGCTAGAAACGGAGATGATTTTGCATATTGCCCAACTATTTGTCCTGGGCGGGTGTCCAAATGAAAATTTTAACTTCCAATGCAGAATATGCTGGTTTTGCTCATATTCTGATAAATATAAAATGTGTGTCAAACTGAATGACAATATGTGCGTAGATAGGATATAAAAGATTTTAGGAGTAGCTTTGAAAGGCAACAAAGTAGTTTTAATACTATCGATCGAAAGCGATAGGGATCTATCCGAAACAATAAGCAGCAGCGGCATATCTGCAACAAAAACCTGGCGCAGGGGAGATTTGAAACTAAAAGGCTCTATTTTAAAATACAGAAATTTTGGCTTTAGCATAGAGGAAAAATTTTATGATATACCTTCTGCGGGAGATCTAATTAAAAAATTCTTGGCAGATATAAATGTCGCGAGGAGTATAAAATTACAAAGCGTAAAAAAGCTGCTAAGAGTCGTGATTTACAGCCACGGTAACTTGCCGGGTCTATACTACGATACGGATTTGCTAAGGCTATTAGCGGGTAACGATATAAGTTTAGATAATGACGTGTATTTTTTAGATGAATAAATTTGAATTGCATACTAGAATAAAAGCGCTAAAGGCGCGGCTTAAACTGCAAAAGCCGGAAATTATAACAAATCCTGTACAAAAGGATGAGCTTGTCGAGCAAGATCTGTGCGGTAAAGATCTGTGCGATTTAGACCATAGCACGATCAAACTTTTATCGGGAGATTTGCAGGTTTTCAATGACTATACTTTTAGGTATTATATCCTGGATTTTATTGATTTTTACGAGCGCTTCGGCGATGAAGCGATTATAGAAGATATGTTTATTCAAGCATTTGCACCGCCTATGCGACGGGCGCGAGCGAAACAATTTAGCAGAGATGAGGTAAAAATAATCATAGATTTTTTGCAAAAACACTATGAAAATATTGCGAGAATTACGCATTCCAAGAAATATAAAAAGTTAAAGCCCTACGAACAAGAAGAAATTTATATACCATTCAAACATTTTGAAAAAGAGATAAAAAGCGCTATAAAATTTTGGAGAAAAGTATTATGATGGAATTTTATAAGGATTGGCAAATGCGCTTAATAGAGACTGATTTGGGCAAATATGAGGAATATATCTATTTCTTTATAGAGAAAAACAGGGCGTATTTTAACGCCTATCAAGAGCAGATATTTTCAGAAGACGAATATAAGATAATTAGCAAATATTTTAAAGATGAAACACAAGAATACGCCGCAGCCTGGATGGAATTTGGCGAATAGCTATATCGAGCTTTATTAAAGTCATATTTTAAAACAATAAGGAGCTGTATGCCTAAACATGAATTTTTGCTCA
>NZ_CALIBH010000072.1 GCF_938045775.1 uncultured Campylobacter sp. | reverse complement strand
ACGACGCGACCGCTAAATTTACGCTGCAACGTATCGTCGCCGATCGCGCTGGCGGCATTTAGCGCCTCGTCGATGTCGCCCGCCTCCAGCACGCGCCCTGTTTTTGCGAGATAGTGCGCCCAGACCCCCGCGTAGCAGTCCGCCTGCAGCTCGACTTTGACCTGAAGTGCGTTTTGCTCGGCTTCGCTGCGAGCGCGCTTTTTAAGAGCGCTAACCTGCTCTAGCGTGCCGACTAAATTTTGAACGTGATGCCCCACTTCGTGCGCGATGACATAGGCCTGCGCGAAGTCGCCGCCCGCTTTGTACTTATTCGCAAGCTCGTCAAAAAAGCCGAGATCCAGATAAATTTTGCGGTCCCTCGGGCAATAAAAAGGTCCCGTCTGCGCGCTCGCAAAGCCGCAGCCGCTTGCGATCTGATCGCGGAAGAGCCGCAAGCCGGGCTCCTCGTAGCGCGCGCCTGCACTTTTAAATATCTCGCCCCAGACGTCTTCGGTTTGGGCTAGCACCGCCGAGACGAAGGCGAGCTTTTCTTGCTCCTGCGGGCTATCGGTCGGCTCTCTTTGCGTACTGGCGCCTCCGTCTAAAAGCGCCAAAGGGTTGTAGCCCATAAAATACGCCACCACGCCGATTACGAGCACTATGCGCCCGATCTTTGAGCCGAGCAAAAACCTGATGATCGGGATCAGCATCCCAAGCGAGCCCGAGCTCGTGCGCATGCTGCTTGCGCGGTCATCCTCTACGTTTGAGCTTCGTCTGCCGTCTTACCATTTCATGTTTTTCCTTTAAAATTTTTGAACCATTATACTAAAATTTTAAAAAGAGCGCCGCCTTGCCTTTACAAAAACAGTGCGCGCGTAGCGAAATAAATCTGAAATTTTGCTTATTTTAAATTTCTTTTAAGCTGTTTAAAATTTTAAATTCTATATAATCGCCCTTTTTAAATTTAAAAGAAAGGAGAATTTGTGGCAAAAGACGACGTCATAGAGATCGACGGCAACGTCATAGAAGCGCTGCCGAACGCGACTTTTAAGGTCGAGCTGGACAACAAACACGTGATTTTATGCCATATCGCGGGCAAGATGCGGATGCACTACATCAAGATAATGCCAGGCGATCGCGTAAAAGTCGAGCTGACCCCTTACAGCCTCGATAAAGGCAGGATCACCTACCGCTATAAGTAAGGATAAAGTTAAATTTAGATATACTCGCAATTTTGCGACTAAACTGTAGGAAGAAGTGTTTTCAAAATCCCCACTATTTTGAAAACAGTTGGTTTGATACTTTCGCTTTTGAAATTTCATTAAACCTAGGTGCAGTTTGCATTTAAAGTGGAGAAAATTTTAGGAGAGTGGAATGAAAGTTCGTCCATCCGTTAAGAAAATGTGCGACAAATGTAAAATTGTCAAGCGCAAAGGTGTTGTTCACGTTATTTGTGAAAATCCAAAACATAAACAAAGACAAGGATAAGTTATGGCTCGTATCGCAGGTGTAGATCTACCAAAGAAAAAAAGGATTGAATACGGACTAACTTATATCTACGGTATAGGTTTATTTACGTCGAGAAAAATTCTCGATGCGGCAGGAATTTCTTACGATAAAAGAGTCGCCGATCTGAGCGAAGATGAAGCCGCCGCTATCAGAAAAGAGATCCAAGAGCACTATATGGTCGAAGGCGATCTTCGCAAACAAGTGGCTATGGATATAAAAGCGCTTATGGACTTGGGCGGCTATCGCGGCTTAAGACATAGAAAGGGTCTTCCTGTTCGCGGTCAAAAAACAAAAACGAACGCCAGAACCAGAAAAGGCAAACGCAAAACCGTCGGCGCGGCAGCTAAATAAGGATTGAGATATGGCACAAAAAAAAGTAGTTAAGAAAAAAACCGTCAGAAAAAATATCGCCAAAGGCATAGTTTACATCTCCGCTACGTTTAACAACACTATGATTACCGTAACGGACGAGATGGGCAACGCGATCGCGTGGAGCAGTGCGGGCGCTTTAAATTTTAAAGGCAGCAAAAAATCCACCCCTTATGCGGCGCAGCAAGCCGTCGAAGACGCGCTAAACAAAGCCAAAGAGCACGGCATCAAAGAGGTAGGCGTCAAGGTTCAGGGTCCGGGAAGCGGACGCGAGACCGCCGTTAAAAGCGTAGGTAGCGTAGAAGGGATTAAAGTTACATATTTTAAAGATATCACTCCTCTTGCGCACAACGGTTGCAGACCGCCTAAACGACGTCGCGTGTAATTATAAAAGGAGAAATTTATGGCTAGATATACAGGACCGGTTGAAAAATTAGAAAGAAGGCTCGGCGTCGATCTATTTATGAAAGGCGAGAGAAGGCTTGCGGGCAAGAGCGCGCTTTTAAAACGCCCTTACGCTCCGGGTCAGCACGGACAAAGACGCGCCAAACTAAGCGAATACGGCTCACAGCTTCGTGAGAAACAAAAGGCTAAATTTATGTACGGCGTAAGCGAGAAGCAGTTCCGTAGGCTATTTGCCGAAGCGGCTCGCAGAGAGGGTAACACCGGAGCAATCTTGGTTCAGCTTTTAGAGCAGAGGCTAGATAACGTCGTTTACCGCATGGGCTTTGCTACGACTAGACGCTTTGCGCGCCAGCTCGTTACGCACGGACATATTTTAGTAGACGGCAAGCGCGTCGATATCCCTTCATACAGCGTCCGCGCAGGACAAAAGATCGAAGTGATCGAGAAGAGCAAAAATAACCCGCAAATTTCAAGAGCGCTGGATCTTACTGCGCAGACCGGTATCGTAGCGTGGGTCGACGTAGAAAAAGAGAAAAGATACGGAATTTTTTCTAGAGTTCCGGAGAGAGAAGAAGTTGTTATTCCTGTAGAGGAAAGATTTATCGTAGAGCTTTACTCGAAATAGTAGGTGCTAATATGAGAAAAATCACAACATCAGCTCATATGCCAACTGAAATAAAGGTTGAGAATGTCAGCGAAAATGTTGCTAAAATCATAGCATATCCCTTTGAAACGGGATATGCCGTCACTCTAGCTCATCCTTTACGAAGGTTACTTTATACGAGCACGGTCGGTTTTGCGCCGACTGCGGTTAAAATCAAAGGCGTAAGCCACGAATTCGACAGCATGCGCGGTATGCTCGAGGATATGGCGGCTTTTATCATAAATTTAAAGGGATTAAGGTTTAAAATTAAGGGCGATTCCCTACGCGAGGTCGTAGAATACAGCTTTAAAGGACCTAAAGAAATTTACGGCAGCGACCTAAATAACGACGCCGTAGAGATCGTAAATCCAAGCGCTTATCTGGCTACGATAAACGAGGATGCCGATCTTAAATTTACGCTCATCATCGAAAAGGGCATCGGCTACGTCCCAAGCGAAGAGATCAGAGAAAATTTAGACGCTGATTTCATCGCGCTGGATGCGTTTTTTACCCCGGTAACCAAGGCTGTTTACGACATCGAAAACGTCTTTGTAGAGGATAATCCCGACTACGAAAAGGTGGTCTTTACGATCACTACCGACGGTCAGATCAGCGCGATAGATGCGTTTAAAAACGCACTTGAAGCAATGTATCAGCAGCTGGCGGTTTTCAAAGGTATCGTAAACATAAGCGCTGCGGATACTTTCGGTAGAGCGATCCCCGCAAATTCCGAGTTTGCAAAGCTTTTTGAGAGCGTTAGCAATCTAAGCTTAAGCGCGCGAAGCTTTAACTGCCTGGATCGTGCGGATATTAGATTTATCGGCGAGCTAGCGATTATGGAGGAGAGCGAGCTTAAAGACCTTAAAAATTTAGGTAAAAAATCGCTCGAGGAGATCAAGGCCGTTATGGAGGAGATCGGTTATCCTATCGGCAACCAAGAGCTCGGCGAGAAAAAAGAGCAGCTAAAACGTAAGCTCGATGAGCTGAAGGCTCAAAGACAAAAGAATGAAGGACAATAAATGAGACATAATCACGGATATAGGAAGCTAGGGCGCACTTCGTCTCACCGTGCCGCCCTGCTTAAAAATTTAACCATCGCTTTAGTTACTAGCGGCAAGATCGAGACTACGCTTCCTAAGGCAAAAGAGCTAAGAAGCTACGCCGAGAAGCTGATCACTCGCGCGCGCAAGGGCGACAGCGAGGCGCATAGATTTGTTTTCGCGGTGCTTCAGGATAAGGCTGCGACAAATAAGCTGGTCACCGAGATTGCCCCAAAATACGAAGGCGTAAACGGCGGCTACACTCGCATCATCAAAACCCGCCTTCGCAAGGGCGATGCCGCAGAGATGGCTTATATCGAGCTAATCAGCAAATAAAATTTCGGGATAACTCCCGAAATTTCTTCTATGAAATTTAAAGCTTTACTTCCGCTTGTTATCGTCGCTGCGGGCCTAGCGTGGGCATTGGACAATTATCTTAGCTATAAAAATATCGAAACGATCAACTCCGAAATTCCGCTAAAGCAGGCATTGGACGGCGAGCAAATCTCTAAAATTCGCGTCTATAAATCCAAACGAATTCTTGAAATTTTGACCTCAAAAGGCATCGCGAAAAGCTACAAAATCGCCCTCGGACGCGAGCCTGAAGGACATAAAGAGGTTCAAGGCGACGGCAAAACCCCGGAGGGCAACTACACCATAAACGGCAAAAATCCAAACTCGGCGTATCATCTAAATTTAGGCATCTCCTATCCGAACAAAGCCGACGTAGCGCACGCAAAATCCCTCGGTAAGAGCGCAGGCGGCGATATCAAAATCCACGGGCTACCGAATAAATTTAGCTACCTAGGGCAGAGTATAGCGGCGTTCGGCGACTGGACGGAGGGCTGCATAGCGCTCGTCAA
>NZ_CALIBH010000071.1 GCF_938045775.1 uncultured Campylobacter sp. | reverse complement strand
GGTCAGGGCGAAGCAAAGCATGGTCGCAAGCGCAGGATTGATCATGCCCGCGCCCTTGCAAACGGCTGCAATGTGAAATTTCTCGCCGTTTTCTAAAGAAATTTCATATGCAAGCTCTTTTTTTATCGTGTCGGTAGTCATAATGGCAGTGGCTAGGGCGTTCGAGTTTCGCGCCGAGAGGTTAAAATTTTGCGCGGCGGCGATAATTTTTTCCTTTTTAAGGCGGTATCCGATGACGCCGGTCGAGCTCATGACGGGGTTTATCAGAGGGATTTTTTTGCCAAGCTCGCTAAAAATTTCATCGATATCGGCGATGCCTTGCTTCCCGGTCATAGAGTTTGCGTTTTTAGAATTTACGAGGATAAAATTCGTTTTAAGCTCCCCTCCCGCGCGCTCTTGCGCCCTTTTGAAATGCCTAATCGGCGCGGCTTGAAATTTATTGCTCGTAAAGATCGCGCTTACGGCAAAGGGCTCGTCTGCGCGGATAAATCCCAGATCGTTACCCTCTTTTTTAAAGCCCGAATTTACGCCGTCAAAATAAAAGCCCTCGACATTTTGCAAGCCACCCTCGAGCTTAGCGATTTTAAACATATCTCATCTCCTGTGGCTTGTATTTGCTGCGGATGAGCTTTTTGGTATTGCGGATGCCCTCTGCCGTGCCGATAACTAAAAATTTCACCCCAGTACCGATGAGGTAGTCGCCATCCGGCATCGGGATAAAGCGGCTGTTGGGCTCTTTGATTCCCACGACATCGGCGTTTGTAAAATCGCGCAAGCGAGTTTCTTTTAGGCGCTTGAAGCGGATCCACGAAAAATCGGGCACCGTAATCTCCTCGATATCGATAAGCGAGTCTTTTTTATACAAAAATCGCTCCAAAATGTTTTCCATATCGGGGCGCACGCTGATCGCAGAGAGCCTTTGTGCCGCGAGTTTGGATGGTGAGACGATGGAATTTGCGCCGAGTTTTTTTAGCCTCTCGGTGTCGCTGTCATCATCGCTATTTGCCATGATGAAGTATGGGGTGATGCGACCAAGCTCCTTTTCGTATAGGCGCACGAGCGAGATTATTGCGATATTGTCGGCTAAATTCGGACTTAGCGTGATGACGGATTTTGCAGATGACAGATGGGCTTTTAGCATCGTGGTTTCTACATGCGGCTCGCCTACGATGAAATATGGATAGCGGTTTTCCTCGGCGATTTTGGCTAGAGCGGGATCAGGGTCGATCACGACAAAAGGCAGATGATTCTCGCGAAACTGCTTGGCAAGCTCGGCGCAGTAGATGTTGTTGTAACAGATAATGTAGTGGTTTTTGAGCCTTGCGATGTTATTGATCATTCGTTGCTCCCTAAGTAAATTTTGAAGTTTGCCGTTTTTTATGACCTCGACGACGACGCCCAGGCAAAACGAAAAGGTTCCAAAGCCCATGAGGATGAATAAGACGGTAAAAATTCTACCCGCGGGCGATATCGGCGCTACTTCGGTAAAGCCTACCGTCGTAAAGGTCATACCCGCCTGATAAAAGGCATCCACGAGCGAAAAGCCCGCTATAAAGACATAGCCTAATGTGCCGATTAGCATCATCAGCACGATGGTTATAAGTGGTAAGCGAAAAGGACGTAGCTGGTCGTAAATTTCTGTGTAGAGGTTGATGTCCGGCTTAGTCGAGCCGGACCAGTCGAGGAATCGCTTGATCTTGTCCAAAACAGACATAAATTCCTCTTTAAGAGGTTATTTTGATTGTTTTTTCATAGTTCGTAGAGTTGAGGCGGCGACTTTGATTCGTCTGGTTGAGCCGTCTTCTAGCTGAACGCGGATGGTGCGTAGATTGACCTGGAATTTCTTTTTGGTCCTGTTATTTGCGTGGCTGACGTTGTTTCCTACCATCGCACCTTTGCCGGTGATTGCGCATCTTCTTGCCATAATAAATCCTTGATGATTAAAATAAATGGCGATTATAGCGAAAAAATTTCAAATTATGCTTAAAATCCGCCGCGGTTTAAATTTAGCGAAATTTATGACAAAACTAAGTAAAATTCCGCATCTTGAAATTTTAAAGGAATCTTAATGTATGTCGCACCCAGCATTTTATCGGCGGATTTCGGCAGGCTTGCGGAGGAAATTCGCGCAGTCTGCGAAGCGGGCGCCGATCTCATTCACGTAGATGTGATGGACGGGCATTTCGTACCCAATCTCACGATCGGACCGCTTGTAGCAAGTGCGGCAGCAAAGGCGAGCAGCAAGCCTTTGGACATCCATCTGATGGTTAGAAACGTGCCGTTTTTCGTTGATCTTTTTTTGCCGCTAAAGCCGAAATTTCTTAGCTTCCACATCGAGGAGGAGACCCATCCGCTGCGCCTCATAGATCACATACGCCGCAGCGGCGTCTCGCCCGCGGTCGTGCTAAATCCGCACACTCCGCTTAGCGCGCTGGAGTTTATTTTGGGCGAGGTCGATATGGTGCTTTTAATGAGCGTCAATCCGGGCTTTGGAGGGCAGAAATTTATCCCCTCGGCGCTTGAGAAAATTAAGCAGCTGCGCGAGCTGATCGATCGCAAAGGTGCCAAATGCCTCATCGAGGTCGACGGCGGCGTAAATGGGCTCAATATCGCTGGTATCGATGAAGCTGGCGCCGACGTCGTGGTAGCGGGCAACTACATATTTTCTTCAAACGACTACGCGGAGGCGATCCGTGCGCTTAAAATTTAGGCGCGGCACAGGGGTAAAATTTTGACGCATAGAATCGAAAATCTCATAAATTTACTGGCTCAAAAGAGCATAAATTATTACGATTTTATCTCAAAAGCAAGCGACATTGCTGAAATTACCGAGCTTTTCGAACCCAAAGATCTTTCGATGTGGCGGGCGCTGGGCATAGAGATAATAAAACTAGATAGCGGCAAAATCACGCTCAAAACCCGCGAGACGGACATAGACGATCAGGAATTTTGCTTCGTGGATATCGAGACGAACGGCGGGCTCTCAAACGGCCAGATCATCGAAATCGGCGCGATAAAAACGCGCGGCACGCAGGAGCTGGATCGTTTCGAGAGCTTCGTTTACGCGCCGGTCGTGCCCGAAAATATCACGGAGCTTACGGGGATCTGCGCGGACGATCTGGCAGGCGCGCCGCCTCTAGCTAGCGTGCTGGAGCGGTTTAGGCTGTTTTTAGGCGATAGCGTTTTTGTGGCGCACAACGTCAAATTTGACTACGGCTTCATCGACGCTAGCCTGCAAAAATGCGGCTTTGGAATGCTTTTAAATCGCAGGCTCTGCACCGTCGAGCTCGCGCGCCGCACGATCGAGGCGCAAAGATACGGGCTCGGCTCGCTAAAAGAGCTTTTAGGCGTGCAAAACGTCCACCACCGCGCATTTAGCGACGCCGTTTCCTGCTTTGAAATTTTTAAATTCGCTCTAAAGCGGCTGCCGTGGAGCGTGCAAAGCACCGAGGATCTGATACTTTTTAGCAAAACCGCAAAGAGCCTGGCGCTGCCTAAGCCGCAGATTTCGGGGCGCGGCGAGGGTGAAATTTTATAAATCGCGCGTCGAATTAAGAGATGAAATTTTAGTGAAATTTCGCACCGCCGTTTGAGAGATAAAATTTGCGCTTTTAAGCGGCGACGCTTTAATCTGCGCGGATTGCGGTAGCGCAAATTCGATCCGAGCGATTTTGGGCGGCGCAAATCGGCGCGTATGGGCCTAGATTTTGAAATTTTACCCTTGCCGTAGCGATTGAATGCGCACAATCGCGGCGGCGCAAATTTAAAGCGCTACTGCGGCGAGATGTGATTGTGAGCGAACCGAAACGGCGCGAATTTAAGCAGGTGCAGTTTTAAATCGTATTGCGATCGCACCGAATTTAAGTGCAAATGCCCGCAGCGGCGCCCTTTACGTATGCCGCTGGCGGATCATGCGATTTTAATTTGCTCGGGCGGGTGCGGCAGCGAGCGCTCGTGGAGCCTTTTTGCTTTCGTGGCTTTTGATCTTTGCGGCGATAAATTTTGCGCCCGCCTGCGGTTTTACAACCTTGCTTCAGGCGAATTTTATGAGCGCTTGCAGTCGCGCGGATGCGTCCGAAGCGTCGCGCGTTTTAAATTTAAAATTTAGCCTAGGCGCGCGAATTCGATGCTTTAAACTCTAAAATCAATAAATTTTGCCCGCGTCTGCGCGTCTTTTGCATCCTAAAAGCGATAAATTTAGCGTGCCCGCACTGCCGCCGCAGATACGCTAGGCGCGAGGGTTTTCTGTATTCGTCGCTTAGAATTTTGAGATTTGATTTTAGCTTGACGACCCGATCGGTACGTGCCCGTGCTGAAAATTTTAAAATGGAGCTTTATAAAATTTTTTGGCGTCGATCAAAAATGAAATTTCATAAATTTTTATCGCAAAACACAGCGCGATCGGAGCAAATTTAAACGCAAGCCCGGCTTTGTCCTAGCGGCGTACGGAGACCGCATCCGCACTAAATTTAGCGATAAGCAAATCCGCGATCCTAATAATACGAATTTTACGCAGACGCAGCCCGCCTCTCATCAAAGCGTCATCGGAGGGCTGGCAGGCTTTGCGAGCGAGCGGAGTAATGCGCCGCCGCCATCTTTGCAGAAGCGCGATTTTGCGATTGAGCGGTCTTTTTCGCCTCAAGACGGACATATCGCGGGCTAAAATTCGAAATGAAGTTTATAAAGCGGATCGCTGCTTTTAAATTTACGTTGCAAATTCCATAGGCTAAGAATACGGCGTTAAATTTTAAAATTCTGTCTGTCTTAATCATGCCTTGAGGTTATGTATTGCGAGGGTCCACGAGTCGCTTGATTGGAAAATGAGTTTTAAATCATTCCTAGCGTATATGCTCGCGCAGTAAAGTGAAATTTTGCGCTGAAAATTTCACGCCGCTATTTCACCGTCGAGCCGTCCGCTGTCTTACCTTTCATCCGATCACTCCGTATTTTTAAACGCGCTAGAATTTCGGAAAAGCTCCGCTTTAATGTAAAATTTTATCTACCTACCATGGTCTGTGGTTGATGAAATTTAGCCGCACGCCGCGAGATGCGTGATATTTGCTTGCCGTGTATGCGCGTCATAGCCCGTATCCTCTTACCGCTACCGTCGCTTTACCAATGTCCATCGTTGTAGGCTTTCGCCTGCTTCTTCGCGTATATTTTTGCGCCTTGCAAGCTGCGCGTCACCCCATCTGCGTCAAGGCTGCGCCGCGTTTTTCAAAAGCACGAAAATTTATCCTGCTAAAATTTTCGCTTCTTCGCCGCGTCGTCTGACGCGAGCCGCCACCGCGCTGTATCCCTTGCCCGCGCTCGCCGCACTCTCTGCAAGTTTTAGCGCCCGCGCCTTAAAATTTCAGCCCAAAAAGCCCTATTTGGCGCCGCGTCCGAGCAGAAATAATCTCACTGCTTGTTCGGCGACGCGGGCTAAATTTTGTGTCGCGGTCTCTTTTTCCATCGCGCGCTCAAGGCTCATAGGTTCGTTTAGGATGCAAAAAAATGCGCCTATGCCTCGCTCATTACAGCCGCCGGCACAGGGCGAGATACCGCCTGCTAGCGCGATTACGGGCACGCCGTAGGAAGCGGCGATCTTCGCGACGCCGCAGGGGGTTTTGCCCATCGAGCTTTGAAAATCGAGCCTTCCTTCGCCTGTGATGACGAGCTCGACGCCTTTCATATCGCGCTCTAGCCCGATCTCTTCGGTGATGATGTCGATGCCCGGCTTAAGC
>NZ_CALIBH010000070.1 GCF_938045775.1 uncultured Campylobacter sp. | reverse complement strand
TCGCTACGATTTTTTGTCTATCCTTCTCGTCATATGTATCGCCTATAACGCCGAGGCAGACAGCGATTATACCCGCCGCCGCGCATCCCGTGCAAAAGCGAAATAAAACAAGCCACGCTAGACTTTTTGCAGTGGAGCAAAGAAGCGTAAATATCGCCAAAAAGAGCATTAGCAGAATTAAAATTTTACCTCTGCCGTAGCGATCGCTAAGATGTCCGTATACTGGCTGAAGTAAGCCATAGGGGATCAGATATGCCGTCAAAACTGCCGAGGCGGCGCTTACCTGTACCCCAAACGTATCTGCGATGCTAGGCAGCAGTAGCGATGCGATCCAGTTATCTGCGGCAGAGATTATTCCTGAGACGATGATTAAGAGTAGTAGTCCTTTTTTGCAGTGCATTTTAAATTCCTAAATTTACGTAATTTTAGCCATTATAACTCTTTTGCTAGAAAATTTGGAATTTTAGCGAACTCAGCAAATATGAGACGAAAGGCATGGATCGCGAATTCGCAGCGATGTCGCAATGCTGCGGCAAGTATAGCGCAATGGTCGGCATACAATGATGCATCTACCTTGAAGGGGCGAAGGCAGGTAGTAACGTGAGCAGTGAGTGCATGACTAGCTTATATTTATAATCCACTTTTTTCGCGCATAAAGACCTATAAGAAATAACGCAAATTTAACAATGCCACGAAGCAGAGCTATAGCATAAGGCAAATAAGGAAAGCCCTAACTTGCAACGCGAACCCTACAATAAAATTCAAAAATTCTTTAAAATTCTACGCGAATTATGATGCCTAAAAATCAACTAAAATTTTAAGTGCGCATATCCCCGTAGCGCACGCTTTTTAGCCGCGCAATCCCGCCGTTTATCACAAGTCGCGACGAGCCATTCGGACGATCTCGTGCCGCTAGGTTAAATTTAATAGCAGCGGAATTTTGAAATTTTACGAATGCAGGGATCTGGGCGAGCGCTTGAAATTTTAATCCGGGGCGATGATTTTGATTTCATTCGCGCAAGATCCGCCAAAGTCCGTGCCGAAGGGATCTTGGACCGTGAAATAATGATCTATCGCGCCGCATCCGTGCCCGATCTGCTCACCCCAGCCAAGCGCCCTACGCACGAAGCCTTTGGCATGGGCAACGGCTGCAGGCAGACTAAGCCCCGCCGCCAGCGCGCACGCGATCGCGCTTGAGAGCGTGCAGCCCGTGCCGTGGGTGTTATGCGTAGAAATTTTAGGCGCGGAAAACTCATAAAATTTGCCGTTTTCGTACAAAATATCAACCGCTAAATTTCTCGAATCCTCGCCCTCGCTGCTTAGTTTAAAGCCGTCATCTAAAGGCGCTGCGGATAAATTTTGTTCAAAAGAGGGCTCCGCGCTCGCCGTTAAAATTTTGCATTCGCTAGTAAAATTTTCAGCCGCGAAATTTGCGCTCTTCGTCGAACTCGCAGAATTTTCACGTGCGCCATTTTCGCCCGTCTCGTGCCCAAAAGCTTTAAAATTTCGCGCCGCATCCGCCGCGCCGCAAGCCTCGCTCGCGCTGGCAAGATCGCCTCCTTTAATCAAAATCGCGCCGCCGAAAAACTGCGAAATTTTAACCGCTGCGGCGCGCATACCTGCTAAGCTTAAAATTTTCATCTCCGCCAAAACCTCGGCCTCGCGCACGTTGGGCGTGATGATATCCGCGGCGAGGGCGAGCTTG
>NZ_CALIBH010000069.1 GCF_938045775.1 uncultured Campylobacter sp. | reverse complement strand
CCGCGATGATCTTTTCGATAAATTTAAAGCTGGTCGAGGTTGCGCCGATTACGAGCTTGCCCGTCTTGATCGACGAAAGCCCGCGGATTTCGTTATTTAGCTCCTTATTGAGCCTAAGCATATTTTTCGCTCTGGCGATGTAAATTTCGCCCGCATAGGTAAGCTCAAGCCCGTTTTTTCTATCAAAAATTTCGATCCCTAGCTCCTTTTCTAAAAGCATAATGCTCTTTGAAAGCGACGGCTGCGCTATTCCAAGCTCGTTCGCCGCTTTTGTAAAGCTTTTAAGCTCCGAAATTTTTACCGCGAATTCCATATGTCGCAGGCTCATTTTTTGCCCCTTCGGTTGAAATTTTATAGCCTTTAGCTATTAAATTATATACCAAATAACATTTGACTTACATAAAGATTTAATATAAAATTACGACATTAATCTTTAAGATTAAAAAATCTCTAAGTAAAGGGGCAAATATGCAGAGACGCGACATACTGAAAATGGGTATGGTAGGAGCCGGTGCACTCGCACTTAGCGCGGTAAATGCGCAAGCAAGCGCAGTGGACGCAAAGGACGTCAAATTTGACGAGGAGTGGGATGTAATCATCATCGGTAGCGGCTTTGCGGGACTTGCGGCGGGCTTAAAAGCAGCCGAGAAAGGCAACAAAGTCTTGATTCTCGAAAAGATGGGTCGCATCGGCGGAAACTCCGTCATCAACGGCGGCGGTATGAGCGTGCCGATGAACCCCGTGCAGGAAAAAACTGGCATCAAAGACAGCAAAGAGCTATTTATGAACGACTGCTTAAAGGCAGGCCTTGGCATCAACCACCCCGAGCTTTTAAGCACCTTAGCCGATCGCGGCTTAGACGCGTTTAAATTCCTCGTCGATAACGGCGTGCAATTTAAGATGGATCACTGTGCGCACTTCGGCGGACACAGCGTCGCGCGCTCGATGCTAACTACGAATGATAGCGGCTCTGGCTACATCCAGCCGATGCTTGAAAAATTTGAAGCGCTAAAAGATAAGGGCTGCGAGCTTCGCCGCCGCGCAAAATTTGACGATTTCGTAATGGACGGAGATCGCGTGGCGGGCGTCGTGATCCGCGAGGAGTATAAATTTGATCCGAATCTTTACAGCGACGATCTTGAAAACACGAGCGGCACTAAAAAGACGCTCAAAGCCAAAAAAGGCGTAGTGCTCGCAGCGGGCGGATTTTGCCGCGATAAAATTTTCCGCAAGCTTCAAGATCCGCGCATTCCTGATGACGTTGATAGCACAAATCACGCGGGAGCTACCGCGGGCGTGCTGCTAAAAGCCTTTGAGATCGGCGCGTATCCGGTGCAAGTAGACTGGATCCAGTTCGGTCCGTGGGCGAGCCCCGATGAGAAGGGCTTCGGTACCGCTCCGATCCTAACTCAGCAAGGCACCTTTAAATACGGCATCGCCGTGGACGTTCGCACAGGAAAACGCTTTATGAACGAGCTTGCAGATCGCAAGACTCGCGCAGATGCGGAGTTTAAAATTTTACGCGAGGATCCAAAAGCCTATCCGATAACCTTCGCCGATACCAAAATGGCGTTTAAAGATCTAAGCGAAGAGGTTATTTCTAAAGGCATGGCAGGCGGTAAGGTAGTGGGCGAATGCGCGAGCCTAGATGAGATCGCTAGCAAATACGGCGTGCCTGCGGATGCTTTAAAGCAGAGCGTCAAAAAATACAACGAAGGCGTTAAGGCTAAAAAAGACGAGTTCGGCAAGCAAGAAAGCGCGCTTAGCGAGATCAACGAAGCGGGACCTTTCTACGTCATCCGCCTATCGCCGAAGCCTCACCACACGATGGGCGGTCTAAAGATCAACACCAAAGCCGAGGTCTTATCATCTAAGACGAATAAACCGATCCCAGGCCTTTGGGCTGCAGGCGAGATCACCGGCGGAACTCACGGCGCGAGCCGCTTAGGCACCGTCGCGATCACCGACTGCATAGTTTTCGGAATGATCGCAGGCGAGCAGATCGCCTAACTAGGTCTGAGCGCAAGCTCTTTTAAGCCTTGCAGGCTAGCTTTCGCGGGCCGGCAGGGCAGTTTTCTAAAAGGTTGCAAATGAAAAATTTCAGTTTTACGGCGCTGTTTCTGTGCTGTATCATCGCGACTTTGTTCGGCGCGCCGTCTGCCAACGACGCCAACGCCACGAACATAGTCGTTTCAGATGAGCTTCGGGCAAAATACAAAATCAAACCTCATCACGAGCATTTGGCGTTTGACTGCGTTGATTGCCACGTAAATCAAGGAAGCGATCCGTCTAAATTTAAAAGTATCGGCGACAAGGGCTGTATCAGCTGCCACGGCGACAAAAAGCAGCTCGCTTTGAGGCTTAAATTTATGGATACGCTCAAGGCCAATCCGCACAACTCCGTCCACGACGGTCCTACGCTATACTGCGACGAATGCCACAACGAGCACAAGGCATCTACGAATATGTGTACCGAATGCCACGAGCACGAAGTGCCGCAATGGATGGGGGTGACACCATGAGAATTTCTAAAAAATTACTAGCGCTTATCATCTTAATAAGCGGTATTATAGGGTTTTTTGTCGTCGTGCCGGTGCACTATGCGCTTGAGAAAACGAGCACCGATAAATTCTGCGACGTCTGCCACGAGATGGATCCGATGGTGATCGCCTATCAAGACGACGTCCACTCGGGCAAGGGCAAAACGGGCGTCAAAGCCCAATGCGTCGACTGCCACCTGCCGCACGACAATATCGTAAAATACGTCTATCAAAAAGCCAAAAACGGCGTGCTGGAGGGCTACTCACACTTCTTCGACGAGCCTGAAAAATACGACTGGAATAAAAGGCGCGAAAACCGCGAGCACTATGTGTTTGACAACGGCTGCACGAGCTGCCACGCCACCGTGATCGACAGCAAGATCACCTCCGAGCAAGCGCAGCGCATGCACGCGCACTATAAAAAGCTCCTAGGCTCCGAGCGCGAGCTTAAATGCGCGAGCTGCCACGTAAGCGCGGGACACGGCATCGGGCTTCGCAACTACCTAGAGTACTGGCAACCGACGTATAAAATTTACGAAAAAAAGATGATGGAGGAGAAGATCAAGGCGAAGAAGGAATTTTTCGGCGACGAATACAAACCGAGCGCCGAAGAACAGGCGTTTATGGACGCTTCTAGCGCGAAGAAATAACGCCGCTTGAAATCCTAGAATTTCTAAATTTCAAAATTCCGCCGAGGTTTAGCTGAGACCTTGACGGGATTTTTGAAATTTTGACGAAATTTTTGTGAAGTGTTTATTAAATTTATCGGCTTTTAGATTTAAAATTTACCCGAATTCTCGATTTAAAATTTCATCTATCAGACTATATTTAAACCAACCGCCCGCAACTTAAGTTTATACGCTTCTTACTCGCCAGCTCGTAAACGAAAAGTATCCACAAAAACCCTTACAATTGCATCTCTATGAGCCTTACTATAGTGCTAACTTAAAATTTCATACTCACGTTATGAGAGCATAAGGCTAGCATAAATTATCGAGGGTATAATCGAATTAAAATTTTAGGAGGAAGCGATGGCGTTTGAAAACGCAATCATCACCAAAGAGGATGATGAGAAGTATGGATTGAGTGCGCTATATGGTAAGTATAATTATGGAGCAAAGTTGCCAAATCTAAATTTTACAATAGATAGGCAATTAGATTGCTGGCTTTTAAAAATTTATAGCTTTCCAGATCCAAATTATGATAGAGCTTTTCTTTCTAAATCTATTTGGGTTTTATATTATGATGGAGAATATATCGAAGCTATTTTAGATGAAAGTTGTAAAATCAATAAAACAAAAATACCGAATGAGTTTCATAGGATTTGGCGACTTTTAAGTTTAAAACCAAAATATACTTTAACCTTAAAATTTCAAGATATTTTAAATATATTAGAAGCTGCATTGGAAACATATAGAGATATTGATCTGTATAAACCAAGAGAGAACTACACTATGGAGTTACAAAACTTAATCGATAAGCAAGAGGAATAAAATGGTGTTTGTTGTAGAGCATATTCCAAAAGGAATTTTAAATGTGCCTGGAATAAGAGGGTCTGTAACGATGCACCTAAAAAAATATCCAAGTCGCGCTTTCGTATCAAAAGATTTAAAACGCTAGAAAGGTATATTTCTTGTAATTGTAAGGAAATTTTTAAAATTTTTATAAATTTAAAATTCCTATAAAGCACGCGTAACAAAATCCTCGCCAAAATTTCAACGCCCAAGCTTTATTTAAATTTCGGTACGTCAAGCTCTGCGGCGAAATTTTAGATAAATTTCACCTCCGTTTCATTTAAAATTCAAGAGCATGTTTAAATTTAGGAGACTTGGATGAAACATTTATCAAGCGCGAGCTCGCTTGATAATGCAGATGAGAAAGAGTAAATTTTTCGGGTTTAACGCCCTTTTTGTGTTATATACGAGGCAAAATAATGCAGATGAGAAAGAGCGGAAAATACTCCGCTCTTTAAAGCTTTAGTTGGCGCTTAGATCAAATTTATACGCAGCTTGCAACCATATCTCATTCTCGTCGAACTTTCTATTTACGCCGCTAGCGTAGTGGTCGCTTCTCTCAAGCGCGGTGTAGGTTACGCCCAAGCTTAGCCCCTTAACGGCCTTAGGAGCGTAGTTTGCCGTTACCGCCCAGCCCTCTACGTCCATGCTGGTGCCGACCTTTTGGCCCGCAGACCCGCTAGCATTGATATTATTCGTGCCGCCTACTCTGTCTTGATCGCCTTTTACGTAGTGTAGCGCGGTTTTGAAGCCGTCCAAGCCGATAGCGCCGAAGTCGTAATCAAGCACGATCTTGTGCGTATCCATACCCGCGTATCCTGTGAATACGAACGGACCTCTAATAGGCAGAGCAGTGTATGATCCCGGGCCGTTGCCGACGCCCAAAATAACGGCATCATCGTCGCTAACGGTCGTATAGGCATACGATAGACCGAATCCGAAAAACTCGCTAACCGAGACTCTTGCGCCAAACATATCGCCGTCAAGCCTTCTTGGCTCCAGCCCTCCGTCTACGCGCGAGCCTTTGTAGTTAAGGTCAAATCCTAGCTTTAAAATCTCGCCTACCGGCACTTTTACATTTGCCTCGGCAAGATACAAGCTAACGTCGCCGTCTTTTAATGCGTTAGCGGGTTTTACGTCCGTTACCGCTGCGTAAGCGCCGGTTAAAGTAGTATAAGGCAAGGATTTGTTTTGAACATATGCGGAGAAGATATTTTCAAATTTTACGGCGACCGGACCGGTCATATTACCTAGAATCACCCTATTTTTAAATAAAGGAGCCTTTCCTTCGCCAGCCGGAGCGCCCATGGCGGTTTTACTCCTTCCTTGGAATTTATAAAACCATCCGCCCCACAATGTAGTATCGGGGATATCTTTGTTAGATACCGCCACGCCCTCGAAAGCCTCTTTAAACGCCCTCGTATAGTTGCCAGCAACGAGCGGAGTTACGACATATTGTCTACCCGCCTTTATATCAGTATTTCCTATGCCGTATCCTAGGTATAATTCCGATAATACCGCACCTTTAGTATACCACTCCTTATCGTAGGCGATCTTATTGCTTGAGCCTACGTGATACGGCATCAACCAGCCCTGTCCAGTAAGCCCTATTCTAAAGCCGTAAAGAGGATCGGTGACATATCCGAGCTCAAGACCCACGCCGAATGCCTCGTAGTCGTTATCGCCCGTAGCGGCTTCGCCTCTGTTGTCTACGGTTTTATTGGCGTAAGTGGTCTTTACCGTTCCGCCGAATTTGCCGTTAGTGATCGCCTCGGCTACGCTATCTGCCGCGCTTAGCGAGGATACCGCACATGCGCAAACCGCCGCAGCTAAACTTAGTTTGATTAGTTTCATTCGAAATCTCCTTTCATAAAGATTTACAAATATTTATAAAATGAATTATATCAAACAATCTCGCTGTTTGCGATAAAAAGGAGGAATTTAAAATAAGATTTGCGTAACTTTATAAAGATTAAATTAATGAATAGCGGAATTTATCGCCTGACTTATTATTTCACAATAAGCCAGGCGGATTTGATAAATATCTTCGGCTCGCATCCGGATCTCGGCTCGCGGATAAAAGCGATCAAAACCTCAAAATTTCCAAAACGCAAAACTGAGCCGCCGGATAGAATTTTAACGAAATCAAAGGGTGAAATTTCGCCGCTTTTAAATTTTGAAATTTAGAAAACGTGGTGAAGCTTGTGAGCTGAAACTTCTTTTTAAATTTAAAGCGCGACTCCATAGATTTATACAGCCTATGCAGCCGCGCGGAATTTGAGTAGCAAATCGAAGCTCTAAATTTAAATAATCTACAGCGCCTTTGCGATCAGCTCATTTACGTTTTTGATAAACTCGCTCGGATTTTCCAACTCCTGCCCCTCGCTAAGGCGCGCCAGATCGTAGATTATTTCAGACACTTGCGGCAGCATCAGCTTATCGGCCTGCAGCTTTTTGATGATCTCGTGATCTGCATTGATCTCCAAAATCGGCTTTATTGGCGGCAGATTGCGACCTCCCATCTGCTTAAGCAGCTGCTGCGTCGCAAAATCGGGATCATTCTCGTCAAAAACAAGGCAGGAAAGCGAGCCGCTTAGACGCGATGAAATTTTAACGTCTTTGACGCGATCGCCTAAAATTTCTTTGATCTTCGCGGCGATCTCTTTGGCTTGCGGCGTCGCGGCATCGTCGCTCGCAGCTTCTTGCTTGATCGAAGTTGCGTTTTTAACCGGCGTCTTATCAAACTCAAAAACGCCGGGCATCACGATCGTATCGATCTCATCGTCGCAGAGCAGCACCTCCGTGCCCTCGACGTTAAATTTCTCGATCAGAGGCGAGCTTTTGAGCATCGCGGCGCTGTTTCCCGCGATATAATAGATCTCTTTTTGACCCTCTTTCATTTTTTCCTTATACTCGCTAAGCGTGATGAGCCCGTCTCGCAGGTTTGATTTAAAAAGACAAAGCTTTAAAATTTCCTCTTTGTTTGTGCCGAAGCCGTAAAGCCCCTCTTTCAAAACCTTGCCAAATAATTCGTAAAATTTTATGTATTTTTCGCGATCGTTCTGCAAAAGCTTTTCTAGCTCGGATAGAATTTTTTTCACGCTCTGTTCGCGGACGTAGGCTAGAATTCGATTTTCTTGTAAAATTTCGCGGCTTACGTTTAGCGGCAGATCCTCGACGTCCATTATGCCGCGTACGAAGCGCAGGTAGCTAGGCAGCAGCTCTTTGGCGTCGTCGGTGATGAAAACGCGCTTGACGTAGAGCTTCACGCCGCTTTGATAATCGACGCGGTATAGATCGAAAGGCTCGCTGCTCGGCACGTAAAAAAGCGTCGTGTATTCGTGCGTGCCCTCGGCCTTGGTGTGGATGTAAAACAGCGGATCGCCGCTATCGTGGCTAATCTGCTTGTAAAATTCATTGTAATCGCCCGGCTTTAGGCTGCTTTTTGGCAGCTGCCAAAGCGCGCTCGCGCGGTTGATCTGGACGTTTTTAACTTCGCTATGCCCCTGCTCGCCCTCTTTTTGCGCAGGCACGTATTCTTCTTTATCCATAAAGATCGGATAGGGGATGTGGTTGGAGTATTTTTTGATGATGCCTTCTAGCCTATATTCGTCCAAAAACTCCTCATCTTTCATGTGCAGGATTATCGTCGTGCCGAAGCTCTCTTTTTGCGCCTTTTCGACCATGTAGTTGCTCGCGTCGCTGCTCCATTTAAAGGCGTCCTGCGAGAGCGGCTTGCGGCTGATAACATCGATACGATCCGCGACCATAAACGCCGAATAAAACCCGACGCCGAACTGCCCGATGAGGTTGCTATCCTTCGCCGCATCGCCGCTAAGGCTCGCCATAAAGCCCTTCGTGCCGCTGCGCGCGATAGTGCCTAGATTGCTCTCGAGCTCGGCCTCGTCCATACCGATGCCGTTGTCGCCGATGCTTAGCGTTTTGGCCTCTTTGTCGATCTTTATATCGATGCGCGGCACATATGAAAGTGCCTTATATTCGTCGTCTGTAAGGCACAAATAGTTTAATTTATCCAGCGCGTCGCTTGCGTTTGAGATGAGCTCGCGCAGGAAAATTTCCTTGTTTGAATAAAGTGAATGGATCATCAAATTTAGCAGATCATTCACTTCGGTCTTAAATTTTTTCTTTGCCATTATGCGGTCCTTTTTGAAAATTTTGGCAGATTATATCATGGAGTGCTAATCTTGTCAAGAGTAGAATAAATAAACTTGATATGAATCCTATCAAGTTTTGGAAATTTACGCGCGCCCGAAGTATATGAAATTTAAACCCGGCTGTGGATTATACAGCAAAAACCGATCCGAATTTGACGGTGCATCTACGCTAAATTTGCGAATTTTTTTAGTCGTAGTTTTTTGAAAATTTCAAAATAAGATGATATAATCCACCCGTTTTCAATGCGATTTTGATGATAAAACCGGGTGTTTAACCGACTAGCAAAATTTAATCTAGCAAAAAGGATTTTATTTGAATAACGAAGAAATCATACAACGCATAAATGAGCTGAGAAAAAAGCGGGGCAAAAATTTAAAAAGCCCAAGTGAAACTGTCTGCGAAACGGATGTTAATGCAGATATGGATACGGACGCTGCCGCAAATTTGACCGAAAAATCAGGCGCAGGTTCGGCCGCAAATTTAATCCAAAAACCGAGCTCTAAGCCCTCCGTCGCTACCGCAAGAGATAAACAATCGATCAAAGACGCAGATCTCCGCGCTCCGCGCAAAAGCTGCTCCACGCCGAAAATACTCCCTCTCGTCATTGTATGCGTAGTCGCGGTTTTTATAGCGATAAAAGCGCCCTTTCGCACAGAAATTTTAAATGAAACCCAAATTCCTATAAATCAAGTAAACGAAGACGCAAATAAAAATCCTAAAGAAATTTCTATTCGCACCAAAGACGGCACTTTAAAAATGAAAAATCCCGTAAGATTTCGCGAAGATTGCGACAGCGGGGATGGCAATGCCTGCGCCGTACTTTCGAGCCTGCTGCTGTTAAATGGCGAAATTTCGCAAGATGGCGCCAAAGATCTGCTTAAAAAAGGCTGCTACGAGCTTAACGGCGGCGAAAGCTGCACGAGACTCGCAGGCTACGAAGATAGAGATTCACAAGAGGGTAGAAAACTGTATAAAAAAGCATGCAAGCTCGGTAACGGCGAGGGCTGCTTTATGTTCGGTTACGTCGCGTATTTTGATGATGACGACAAAGAAGCGGGTACGCGATACTTTGAGCGATCGTGCGAGTTGCGATTTGCGGAGGCGTGCTATTTTCTAGTGGGAATTTATTCAAATGATCCGGCAAAATCGCAAAGATATCAGGCTCTATTTGAAAAATATCAACAAGAAAACGACGATGCGATAATCAGCTTTAGGCACAGATAATTTTACGGCTTAATGCACTTTTGCGCGGCTTCGTTTGCAAGCTTAAATTTGCGCAAATCAAAAGGCATCCTTCGCCTGCAAGCATGCAAATTTTAAATTTTTGCTCAAACCCAAGCGCCGCACCAAATTTACACAAACATAAAAAGTAAAATTTAATCGGTTTAATAAATTTAAAGCCTCGCGCAGAGATCGCCTTAAATTTACGCGAGCTCATACTGTCCGGCGCGCTTTTAAATTTTACTCATCACATCGTCGATTATCGCTTGCGCGCCGTTTCGATCTGCAAGCTCAAGCAGCCCTTTGCTCGCTCGCGCCACGTCGAAGCTCTCAATCAAGCTCAAGATCCGCTCGCCGCTTGCGTCCTCTTGAC
>NZ_CALIBH010000068.1 GCF_938045775.1 uncultured Campylobacter sp. | reverse complement strand
AGTTTATAGACAAGGTCGATTTTACGGGCGTCTCCACGCTGCTTGATTTCGCGTGCGGCGCAGGCGCGCTAAGCGTGCTGGCGGCGGAAAAGGTGGATCAAATTTACGGCTACGACTTTTCGCCCAAAATGCTGGAATTCGCCCGCGAAAACGCTCAAGCTTACGGCGCAAAAAATATAAAATTTGCACAAAAAGCCTTTGAAGACGACTGGTCGGACGTGCCTGCGTGCGATCTCGTTTTTGCTTCACGCTGCCTCGAGGTGGATGATCTAAAGCCTGTATTGCTAAAACTGCTCTCAAAAACTAAAAAGGCGCTTTACATCACGTTTAAGGTCGGCAGCTTCGTAGATGAGCGGATTTTGCAGGCGCTGGGGCGCGACGTGCAAAAGAGACCCGACTTCGTCTATCTCATCAATATTTTATTTCAAATGGGCTATTTGCCGAGCCTCAGCTATATCAAAGCCCCGTGCCACGGCGGCGCACCGAGCAGCGCGGAGGAGTTCGTCCAAAGGATACGCTGGATGCTCGGCGGCGAGCTAAGCAGTGCGGAGGAAGCGCGGCTAGCGGAGTATTTTAACAGCGGCAAATACGAGCCAAAGCTAGATTTTATGCACTGGGCGTTCGTGCGGGTGAATAAAACAGATGAGCTTTAGCTTGGTTGCCTTATTTTATGAATGAAGCAGGATAAATTTTGAAGCTAAATTAGCTAGAAATGAAGCGTAAATTTAGCCTGCTAAAAATTTTATCGATAAAATTGCAGGAGCCGGTAAGTATTCATTTTTAAAAATTTAATGCAAAATCGGGATCGCTTGTCCGCTAAAAAAGAAGCAAGTCAAAAAACTCGCTTCATTAAATTTAAAACGCTACGGAGTAAAAAAGCAAAATTTGAGCTAAAATAACTGAGAAAGGCGGTAAAAATGCAAACGCAAAAAGACAAAATCCCCGCGGACATCAGCCAGATTCCGCAAGAAATTTTAAAAAGCTACGATAGATTTCGCTTTTGTAGATATCTGTTTTTCGGGGCACTTTTGACCTTCCTGATTTATATCGTCGTGTTTCTTACGTTTGTACATAATGCGCCCATAATGTCGTTTTTATGCATGCTCGCGCTATCTGCGATAAATATACTCGTCTGCCTAAACAGGCTGAAGTATAAAAAATATGCCCTGCTTTTATTTAGCGATGCAGATAAGGCCTTTATGCTTATATGGATACATATGGCTGCGATATTTTACGTCCTTTATGCTTTAATCGGATTTTATTTACAGATAAAATATCACATAGACTGGGATACACGTCAGATTATACCCGCTATTTTTATCGCTATTCCGGTGGCGATAATAACATATAACGCAAATCCGGAATTTGACGCCGATGAGACCGTGTATCTACCGGCACTAAAATCGCAGACAAAAATCGGCGGAGCCATCGCTGATAAAATTTCCGGCGAGCAAAATTTTAACAAAACAAACGGCGAGGCGCAAGCTACCCAAGATGAAACCGCTAAATTTGAGCAAAAATTTAATGACGCGAGCCTTGAAACAGAATCTATCCAAAGCAAAGAGGAGGCGCTAGAGTACGGCAAAGCTCTAGCACAAATTGCAAAAAATTTAAAGCAAAAATATCAACTTCACCGTTTGATCAGATTTGCTTTCGCGAGTTTTGCGACAACGGTTTTTTTATTTTATTTTTACCAAATTCGTATGAATTACACTGGGCGTTTATAGTTAGCGCCGTTTGCACGATTATATTTTTCTTTTCAAAGCGTAGATACAGCAAACTTTTCGTAGAAAATCCCGAAAAAAGCAATACGATTTTCGCGATAGAAAATTTTGCGATTGTGACATTGGTTTTGTATTATCCCATTATGGCTATAGCGTTATGGCTTGCCGGCGGCGGTAGTGAATCTAACGATATAGGGCTATTTTTTGGCTTATTTTATCTTCTAGCAGTGACGCCTGTGTCCGTTATTACTACCCTTGTTTGCCTAGTACGCAACTTAAGCGTTTATAAAGAGATAAAAGAGTGAAATTAGTAAAATTTAAACGAATTTTTAAATAACTTTATCGCGCAAATATATTTCATCAGCTCCTTGTCGGAGTATCCCTTTGCTGTGGAATGACAGCTTAAATTTAGAATTTAAATCAATCCAAAGCAGCACTTTGCGTCTTTAAATTTGCAAGCCCACCATTTAAATATATCTATTTATCTACGTTCATTAAAACGCTTTAAATTAGCTGAGTGTAGAAGTAAGAATAAAGAAGCGTGGAGATTTTAGGCATAGCAAATGCGTTTAAATTTGATCTTAAACGCTCAAGGCTACTGCGTTAGCTTGCATTTCAGCGCCTCTTGTAAAAGCGCATTGGCTACTACTC
>NZ_CALIBH010000067.1 GCF_938045775.1 uncultured Campylobacter sp. | reverse complement strand
TGCGAGGCGGCTACGACGGCGCCGTCATCTCCGCAAAGGGGCTGCCGTGCCCGAATCTCTTTACCGGCGGGCATAATTTCCACTCGATCTACGAATACCTGCCCGTAGGCTCTTTAAAGGCAGCGAGCGAGGTGGTTAAGCAGATCATAACGCTAGCTGCGGCGCGAGCTTAGCTCGGGCGCTTTCTGTTCCGCGCGCAGATTTGATTTTAATTTAGCTCGTTCATTCCGCCGCGAAATTTTACCCTGCATAGCGTAATTTTTGGCCCCGTGGCGACGGATGATGCGGGCTACGACTACGATGCGGCTTTTAAGCGCTATCACTCAAGCGAGGAGATGGCGGAATTCTTGCTCGCGCTTTACGATGGCGACGCGTGCGTGGGTGCGGCGGATCGAAACAGCTTCGAGTTTAGCTTGGGAACCCCGCGATTTGACTACGCAGGCAAACGCTAAATTTATGCATTACGCGTCACGCGACGAGGCGTAAAATTTGAGTAACGCAGCGCCTGAGCTAAATTTGACTGCAAAGCGCGATAAAATTTAAAGAAATTCAAGGAACGAAAATGGGAAAATCCGCCTTGGTATTGGGCGCTACGGGCGTCGTGGGCAGGGAGCTGGTGCGCGAGCTTTGCGAGAGCCCGGGTTACGATGAGGTAGAGGTATGGACGCGCCGCGAGATAGGCTTTTGCCACCCTAAGCTTCGCGCGCAGGTCATTGATTTTGAGGGTATCTCGGATATTACATCGTATAAATTTGATGAAATTTTTTGCGCGCTTGGCACGACGATGAAGCAGGCGGGTTCGCGCGAGGCGTTTTTGCGCGTGGATGTGGACTACGTCTATGCGGCGGCGAAGTGGGGCAAAGCAGCGGGCGTGCGGTGCTTTGTGCTCGTATCAGCTCCGGGGGCGAACGAGGACTCGCTAAGCTTTTATCTACGCGCCAAAGGACGTATTGAGCGGCGCGTGAGCGAGCTTCGCTTTGACAGCCTTCAGATCGTCCGTCCGCCGTTAATCTTGGGCGAGAGGTCGGATACTCGCCCGCTAGAATGGATCGCGGCGGCGGTTTTTAAACTGCTGCCCGCCTGCGTGTTCGGTAAATTTAGACCGCTTGGCGGCGCAAGTATCGCCCGCTGCGAGCGTGATTTTTAGCTCAAAATCCTATAAAAATTCGCTTATTTTTTCTCTTTATTTTGTTTGATCTCCTCAAGACTTAGACCGCTTTTACCGATGCTGTCCATACCGAGCGTTTCGATCATCACGAGTATTGCGGCTGGGTCTTTGCCTAATACGCGCGCTAACGTGTCCGTAATCTCGGCGATGATTTGCTTTTTTTGCTCTTTTGTAGGCTCTGGAGCGGCTACTTTTATATTTACGAATGGCATTTTCTCTCCTTAAATTTTATAAAGCAGGGCTAATTATATCAAATTTTAGACTGTTACCCGTCTCGTTTGCGTTCTAAAATTTAAGTAGATATATTAGAATTTAACTTTAAATTTGATTTAAAGCTAGTATGATTATTATGTGATTTGGTAGTAGTAAAATTTGATAAATTTACCCAAAAGGAGCGAATATGCGTAAGAATTTTTTCGGTTCTATCGTTTTGGCTGCGGCCTTAGCAGGCGGCGCGCTTATAGCGGTGCCGCAGACTGCGAGTGCGGGCGTTTTGGCGCATCAGGTAAAAACCCAGGGCGAGCTTGGCTCGGTGTTTATCAACCCCTACGACGTGGCGCCTCTGACCGCCGTCATCGATCGCGCGGGCAAGGATATCAAGGATGTCCACGTGCGGGTGCTGGGCAAACCGGGCGGCGGCATCGACATCGCCTATAACGTCTCCGAGCATGCGCTACTGACGCACGACGGCGTGCCGATCTGGGGGCTGTATCCGGACTATCTAAACGAGGTCGAAGTAAGCTACGTTTTTAACGGCGAAAAGAAGGTCGAAAAGTATAAAATTTACGCTCAGCCGATCGTGACGTATAGCCGCGATTTTAGATTTAGCCATATGCAAAAGATGAAGGTCAAAAAGGTCGATCCTGCCTTTAAAAACAGGCTCTATCTCATCAACAACACCATCACGAGCGTTTATAAGCCGCTTGATTGGAAAAACGGCGGTGCCGCTAGCTGGAATGATTTCACCGAAAATTTTGTCGTCGATACGCAGGGCGAGGTCAGATGGTATCTGGACTATCAGAAATTTTACGACCGCAGCGAGCGCAGAGTGATGGACGGCGGCATGATGATGGGCTTTCATCAGCTGCCAAACGGCGATCTGAGCTGGGGCATGGCGCAGCGATATATGCGCTACGATATGATGGGCAAGGAGGTGTATAATCGCGAGCTGCCGCGCGGCTACATCGATCTTAGCCACGAGGTGATGCCGCTTAAGGGCGATCATCTGCTGCTTCGCGTCGGTAAATACAACTACCACCACGCAGACGGCAGGCTCTCACACACGATCAGAGATCACATCATCGAAGTGGATGGCAGCGGCAAGGTCGTGGACGAGTGGGATCTGAATGAAATTTTCGGCAAAAACGTCTATCGCAGCAACCTCATCAAAGCCCTTGACGCTCGCGCCGTGTGCCTAAATATCGATATGGACGCCAAAGAGATCAAAATCAGCGACGATCTGCCTTTCGGCGACGTAACCTCGACCGGCACGGGACGCAACTGGGCGCACGTAAACTCGATCTCATACGATCCTAGCGACGACGGCATCATCCTCTCGCTTCGCCACCAAGGCATCGTCAAGATCGGCCGCGACAAAAAGGTAAAATGGATCCTAGCGTCTCCTGAAGGCTGGAGCGCGGACTTTAAAGAAAAAGTGCTAGTGCCCGTGGATAAAAACGGCAACAAAATAAAATGCGAAAACTCAAGATGCGAGGGCGACTTCGACTGGTCGTGGACGCAGCACACCGCGTGGCTAACTCCGCGCTACGATAACAAGGGCTCTGTAAAATACATCAGCGTATTTGACAACGGCGACGGTCGCGGCATGGAGCAGCCTGCGCTAAAAGAGCAAAAATACTCTCGCGCGGTCGAGTACAAGATCGACGAGAAAAAGGGCACCGTCGAGCAGACGTGGGAGTTTGGCAAGGAGCGCGGATTTGACTTCTATAGCGCGGTTACTAGCGTCGTGGAGTGGCAAAAGGATAAAAGCACGTATTTTATCTCAAGCTCGAACGTCTATCTGCTAAAGCTCGATAAGACGATAAAAATGGTACTCGTGGAGATCGATCCGAAAACAAACGACGTCAAATTTGAGATGGACGTGGAGTCGGCGTCTAGAGACGACGTAGCCTACCGCGCGCTGGTGATTGATCCGAATATTTTTGATTATTAAAATTTCGCGGTGGGTTGGAATTTTGCTTTTAAATTTCACCTACTGCTTTGGTGTGGATAGAATTTTGCAAATTAAGCGCGAAATTTTAAATTTTATATAAGATGAATTTTTTAGCAAAGGAGCAAAAATGGAATTTGTAAGCTTAAACGACGGCAACAAGATGCCGATTTTGGGATTTGGCGTATTTCAGGTAGATCCGAAAGAGACGCAAAGATGCGTTGAGGATGCGATCTCAGTCGGTTACCGCAGCATCGATACGGCAAAGGCGTATTTTAATGAAGAAAGCGTGGGTGCAGCAATTAAGACGGCTCTTGCAGGCAGGTTAAAGCGCGAGGAGCTGTTTATCACTACTAAGCTTTGGATCAGCGACGCAGGTGAGGAGCGCGCGCTAAAGGCCTTTGATGCGTCGATGAAAAAGCTAGGACTTGACTACCTCGACCTTTATCTCATTCATCAGCCATATGGCGATATTTACGGCTCGTGGCGAGCGATGAAACGTTTGCGCGATGAGGGTCGTATCCGCAGTATCGGCGTTAGCAACTTCTACGCCGATCGGATCGTCGATCTGTGCGAAAACAGCGGCGTGATCCCTGCGGTAAATCAGCTTGAGTGCCATCCGTTTTATCAGCGTGAAGCGTTAAAATGCGTACTTGAGGGCTACGGCATAGCATTTGAATCGTGGGCTAGCTTCGTCGAGGGCAAAAACGATATATTTAAAAACGCCGTGCTAAGCGGTATCGGTGAAAAATATGGCAAAAGCTCAGCTCAGGTTATTTTGCGCTGGCTCATACAACGCGGCATAGTCGTCATTCCAAAAAGCGTTAAAATCGAGAGGATGAAGCAAAATTTCGACATTTTTGATTTTACGCTTGCGCCTGATGATATGGCTGCCATCGCTGCGCTGGATACAGGCAAGACGCTATTTTTCGATCACGCAGATCCTGAGCGCGTAAAGTGGATAATCCATGCCTTTGATAAATAAAATTTATTAAATTAAAGCGGATTGCATGCTTCAAAATTAAGCCGCGAGCGTGCAATCCTTGCTATTAAATTTGAGCTTGAGCTTGTAGCGATAAATTAGCCTGCTTGCTCAAGCGGTGTTGATAGTGTAGCCTGCTTTTTTATATATTTTTCTGTGGGAAGCCGCCTTGCCTTTGTCCGCTTTAATCTCAAATTTACCCTTTATTTTATACAATCTTTGAAATTTACCGCAAAGGAATTTTATGAAAATCGCTAAATTTTTAAGAATTTTAGCCGCCGTTTGCTTGCTTGGCGTAGGCGCAAACGCGCTAGAGGAGGGCGTTAATTATCAGGTGCTGCAAAAGCCGTTAAACGTGCCGAAAAACAGCGTCGTCAAAATTTTTAACTACGAGTGCCCGCACTGCTATGCGTTTGATAGGACGGTCACGCCGCAGCTGATGAAAAAGCTCGAAGGGACGGAGTTTTTGCCGTGGCACCTAAAAACCAAGGGCGTGTTCGGACAGACGGCGAGCGGTATATTCGCAGCCCTTATCGTGCTTGATGAAAAGGACGATGTGAGCCTACTAAGCGACGAGTCGAAATTTAAAAAAGCGAAATTTGCGATTTACAAAGCGATCCACGACAAAAAGGATGATTTTGGCGGCGGCAGTGATAAACAAAGGTTCATCAAAACCGCGCTGGATGCCGCGGGCGTAAGCATGAGCGAATATGAAGCGGCGCTTGCCAGCAAAAAGGCGCAGGCTCTGCTTACGCAGTGGGACGCGGGCTACGAAGTCGCGGTGATTTCGGGCGTGCCGGCATTTGTCGTCAGCGGCAAGTATCTCTTAAACACGGCTTCGTTCGGTTCCGTCGATGAAATGGCCGCCGCAGTAAAGGAGCTGCTGGAGAAATAGGTCTTGTCGCATTAAATTTAGTCGCGCCAAAGCAAGCTTTGTTTTATGCACCGCGTTAAATTTGGTCGCGGGGCTTTCAGTAAATTTTATCGCTAAGCCCTGCGGCACGATAGCGACTAAATTTTATGTTTTCAAGATGTGGATATCGGTGAATAAAATTTGAGCCAAAATTTAAAAATTTGACTTCAAATTTGGGTGCAAAAAGTTAAGGCGAAGTATTTTTACATCAGACGAGGCGGCGGTGAAAGAGGCGAGGGCGCATACAACAAGTAGTATATAACCAAGCTTCGGCGAAATTTACTTCTGCTTGCAGTTACGACCGCAAGGGAAGCAAAGCGAAGTATAGCGGAAAAAGACGAGCCGCAAAATAAAATTTAACGCCAAATTTGAACGTAGAAATTTCAAGGCGAAGTATTTTTGTCATAGACGAGGCGGATGAGCAAGGGCAAAGGAGCGTATAATATAATACGTGACTGCAGCCGGCAGCGAAATCGGGCGCCGTATAGGGCAAAAAGACAAGCCGTAAATTTAGATTACTCGCCGCTTAGTAGGATGTATCCACTCTCGCTGATATTTTTAAATTTAACCCCCAGCTCCCGCTTCAGCCTTAGTACGACGTTTTGTATCGCGCCCTTGCTCGTTTGCTCGCCCTCATAGACGAACTCCTCGATCATCTCGTAGCTCACGAGCTTGTTTAGATTATACGCGAAGAGCCAAAACAGCTTGTTTTGCAAAAACGAGAGATAAATTTCCTCGCCGTCTTTGTATATCTTTTCTTTAGCGAGATTTATGCTAGTTTGCGGACCCAGACGCACGAGCTTTTCGTCCTTTTCATAGGTTAGAGCCACGAGCAGGCGGCACAAAGCGGCGATATCGACGGGCTTTTTTAGAAACGACGCCGCGCCGTGCTCGATGCTTTTGATGAGGTTGTCGTCGGTGTCGTAGGAGGTAAAGACGATAAATTTTTGCGCGGGTTTGATGCGCATCATCTCCTTCATCATCTCAAAGCCGTTCATCGCGGGCATGTGGATGTCTGTGATGACGACGGCGGGGGCTAGCTTTTTAAAACGCTCCAGCCCCTCTAGCCCGTCGCCCGCGCCCCAGACGCTTAGGCAGTAGGGCTTTAGCCCGCCTATTAGCAGCTCTCTTGCGATCTCGTCGTCCTCGACGATGAGGACGCTCAGGTCTTTAAGCAGCTTTAAATGCTCTTGCATCTCACTCCTTTAAATTTGTCTCAAAGCTCAGCTCAAACGTCGTCGGATCGCCCGCGCTTAGCAGCCTAATGTCGCCTGAAAGCTTTTCGCTTGCCAGCTTTTTGCCAAAATACAGCCCGATGCCGCTTCCTTGCTTTTTGGTAGTTTTTGGCTGGGTTAAAATTTTATCCCGAGCCGCCTTGCTCACGCCGCTGCCGTAGTCTGTGACAGCTATCTTGCACGTGCCGTTTTCAAATTTGACGTCGATAAAAACCTGCCGCTTGACGATCTGCTCTTTGTATCGCTCCACGACCGCGTCCTTGGCGTTGTGAATGAGGATGAGTAAAATTTGCTGCACGATGCCCATTCGCTGCGTGGCCTCTTCGTCTTTAAACTCGCGCAAGCTTACCGCGACATTTGCCTTGCTAAGCTCGGTGTGCATGAGCTTTAGTAGGTCTTTGATGCAGCGCTGCACGCTAAATTTTTGCGGAGCGTCGCTGCTTTTATAAAAATTTCTAAAAATCTCGATCGTATCACTTAAAAGCACGGTCGCGGCCTGCCCCTTTTGCAGCATACTCTCTAGCGTCGCGGCGTCTAGTTTGCCGTCTTTTTGTAGCATAAGCAGGCTTGAGATCATCAAATTTAGCGAATTAACCGGCTGGATAAACTGATGATTGATGCCGCTGATTAGCTCGCCCGCCTCGCTCATACGGGCTTTGTGCTTGAGCAGGGCTTCGTAGTCGTCTTGCAGATTTTTGATTTTTGAGTACATAAAGTTATGGAGGAAATTTGCCACCAGCGCCAGCGCCGCGAACGCAAAAAGCAGGATAAGGGCGTTTTTTAGCGTGGAGTTAAGCAGCGCAGCGAGCTCCTTTTCGTTATCGGTGCCTGCGCCTATGAACCAGTTTAGCGTGGGGATCTCGGCGACGGAGATGAAATTTGAGCCGATATTTAGGCTCGTGATATCTTCGCCCCGTAGGAAAAGCTCTTTAAATTTATCCTCGATCTGCTTTTTTAGCGCCGCGTCTTTCATCGGGGTTAAAATTTCGCCGCCGTGGGTTACGATGAATGCGTAGGAGTTCGGCGCGAGTTTAAATTTTTCCATATTTTTTAGTATGTTTTGCAGCTTCACCACGCCGCAAAACACCCCCGCAAACGAGCCGCCGTCCATGACGGGCACGCATAAATTTAGCGTCGGCTCGCCTAAAATTTTATGGCGCTGCATAAAATTTACCGTGGGTGCGAGCGTGCTTTTGGTCTCCTCAAACCATACAAGCCCCGTGCGCAGGCTCTTTGGCATCGCTTCGTTCTCGCCTAGCCCCTTGCCGTCTACGAAAATTTCTCCGTCCTCGCGCAAAAACTGCAAGGCGTCGAATTCTGCGGAGTTTTCTTTAAAAAGACGTATGAAGCCGCCGAGCTTTTCGTCGTCTCGTATCGCGCCTGCGTTTTGCATAAATTTAGCCGCGCGCACCAGAGAGTGCAGCCGCTCATCCAGCCAAAACGAGAAGCTCCCGACCATATTTTCGCTAGCGGCGATCTTGTTTTTATCCGCGAGCGTCGTGATCTGCGCCTTGGCGTCCTCGTAGTTTTTCACGCCCAAAAGCACCACGAAAAGGCTTGCGAAAATGATGATGAAGTAGATTTTAAAATTATGCTCGCGTAAGGCTCTCATGCGGCGAGTATAGCAAAATCGGTCTAAATTTAGACCGATTTAAGCTTTTTTCAGAGTTAAAATTTTGCAAATAAACATCGCGGCGAGCACGACGAAGCAGACGCCAAAGCCGATTAGCGTGCAGTCGGCCATCGACATAAATTTGCTTGATGGGATCAGATACCAGCCCTCCTCGTAAAGATCGACGAGATATTTTTGAAAGCCGCTTAGCGTGACGCCCTCAGGCACCATCGGGCTATCGTAGCCGCAGTCGCCCGTAGGCAAGAACCAATCGGGCGCCCACCGCTCAAGCGGCAGGCCGAAAGGATAATGCGGCTCGGTCGAGCAGCCCTGCACGCCGAACGGATCGTCTCCGTGCACGGCGTCGTGGATTTTAGCTAGCTTGACGCTATACATTATGCCCTGGATAGCGCCCCAAAAGGCTAGTAGATATCCGAGTGCGGCCAGGAGCAAATTTTTAGGATTTATGATCGCGACTAGCCCTCCTAGCGCCATGCACAAAAAGGCAAAGCGGATATAGACGCACTGCTCGCAAGGCGGCATATAGACGTAGTTTTGAAACAGCGAGTGCGCGAGGATTACGAGTCCCACGCTCACCGCTATAAGGATCGCCCACGGCAGGCGGCTACCTCCGAATTTTGCTATTTTTTCCGCAAATTTCATGCCCGCGCCCTATTTTTTGAGCAGCTCTTCAATTAGCTGCGCCATGCCGTCGATAGAGCTGATGGACTTCGTCATGATGAGGTATTTGCCGTTTACGACAAACGCCGGCACGCCTTGGATTTTCGCTACGTCGTAGCTCTCGTCCCATTTTTTAAGCAGTTCGGCGACTTTCGGATCTTCTAGCTTCTTTTGATAGTCCGCTTCGCTAATGCCCGCCGCATCAAGCCCAGTCTTTAAAAACGCAGCCTCGTCCTTACCATCGCTCCAGCGCTGCTTTTGATCGTGATAGGCTTTGTAGTAGGCAAATTTCGCCTTTTTAAACAGCGAGTTTTCATCTAGCAGGCTAACGCCCTTCTCTTCATCCATCACGGCTAAAACGGCAAAAATTTTACTCGCTGCCTCGCCGTATTCGCCTTTGGTTTTTAGATGAAACGGCACGTATTTTAGCCCCGCGACCTTTTCTACGACCTTCGGCGTGACGGTTTTGTCGTATTTGTAGCAAAACGGGCATGCGTAGCTAAAGACCTTAACTAGCGTGTTTTGCTCTACGGGTAGCGGTTTTTGCAGCTTTACGTAGTCCTCGCCCTCGGTAAACGCGGCAGCGCTTATAGCGCCAAACATCGCTACGGCTAAAAAGCCTTTGCTAAATTTAGAAAGTAGGTTCATGGGATACTCCTTAAAATGATTTCGTTTGGGTTAATTTTATATCCTCTCGCCGCCGCAGAACTCACGCTAAGATAAATTTTAGATTAAATTTATAGAATTTCGGCTAAATTTTGGCGCAAAAGCTAAAATTTGAAATTATTTTTTATAATTAAGCAAGTTTTAATAAACGCGTGATTTCTACGTTAGCGAGGTTGATTAAAATTACGATATCAAACCAATTCAAAGGAGAATAAGATGAAGCGAACTCTTTATTCATTTGCGCTAGCTGCGGCGCTTTTAGGTGGTCTAAGCACGGCCGCGCTGGCTATCGGCGGACCTAGCGGCGCACACATCGACTACGCCGTCCCGGGCAAGATCGGCGAAGTAGTCGTAAACCCATACGACATCGCGCCTCTAACGGCGGTGATCAAAAACGGCGGCTACACGCTAGCAAACGCTAAAGTCACTATCGTGCCGAAGCCGGACGGTCAGGTTATCAGCTATAAAGTCGCCGATAAACACCTTCGCACGCACGGCGGAATCCCCGTTTTCGGGCTCTACCCCGACTATCAAAATACCGTCGAGGTCGAGTACGATAAAATTTATAAAGGTGGGACCGAGCACGTAAAAGAAAGCTATAAAATTTACGCTCCAGCGATTTATCTAGAGAGCTCTGGCATGCCGTCTCAAAAGGGCGCGCTGTTTGATAAAATCGAGGTCGTGAAGGCTCCGAGCGCGAAATTTGCCAACCGCCTCTACTACGTAAATAACTTCGTAAATAAAACCGGCAAGGGCACCAAAGTCGTGTGGAACAACCCCGCAGGCGGCGCGATCGAGTGGAACTACAGCCCGAACAACTTCATCCTAGACACCAAAGGCGAAGTGCGCTGGTATCTGGAGCCTAGTAAAATTTACGATCTCAAACAGCCTTTTTCCGCGGGCGTCATGATGGGCTTTAAGCAAAACGACGACGGCGCAATGACGTGGGGATATGGCCAAAGATACGCAAAATACGACATAATGGGACGCGAAATCTTTAACCGCGAGCTGCCTGCAGGATACAACGACTTCTCGCACTCCATGGACGTAGCGCAAAACGGGCATTATTTCCTCCGTGCGGCAAATGCCAACTATAAGCGCGCCGACGGTAAAAACGTCCGCACCGTGCGCGACGTCATCGTCGAGGTCGATCGTGACGGCAACGTCGTGGATGATTTTAGGCTATATGAAATCTTAGATCCGTATCGCGACATCGTGCTAAAAACTCTCGATCAGGGCGCGGTGTGCCTAAACATCGATGCTAGCAAAGCAGGCCACACCGCTAGCTCGGACGAGCTAGCCGCGATGGATACGAACGAAAAATGGGGCGACATCGTGGGCTCGGGCCCCGGACGCAACTGGGCGCACGTAAATAGCGTGGATTATGATCCAAGCGACGATAGCATCATCATCTCCAGCCGCCACCAAGACGCCGTCATCAAGATCGGCCGCGACAAAAAAGTCAAATGGATAATGGGCGCTCACAAAGGCTGGAAAGATCAGTTTAAGGGCTATTTGCTTCAGCCGGTGGATAAAGACGGCAAAAAAATCGTCTGCGAGGACGAGTACTCAAAATGCCCTGGCTACGAGAGCGAGAAGGGCGGATTTGACTGGCAATGGACGCAGCATACGGCATTTCGCATCGATAGCAAATCTAAAAAAGGCGTCGTGTATCTCACAGTCTTTGACAACGGCGACACCCGCGGTATGGAGCAGCCTGCGATGGCTGGCATGAAATACTCCCGCGCGGTCGTTTATAAAATCGACGAAAAAGCTAAAACCGTCGAGCAGGTCTGGGAATACGGCAAACAGCGCGGCAGCGAGTGGTACAGCTCGGTTACTTCGCTAGCGCAGTATCAAGACGACCTTGATAGCGTAATGGTTTACTCGGCGGTCGCGGGCATGCAGTTTGACATCGCCAAAGGTCGCCCCGTCGGCGTGCCTAGCCCGCATATCGACGAGTTTGAATGGGGCGCAAAAGAGCCGTCAATCGAGATAAAAATGACCAACGCGATGGGCTATCAGGCGTTTCCGTTTAGCCTAGAAAAGGCGTTTGAGAAGTAAAATTTTAAAATTTAGCGGCTCTTGGGCGACGCGCTTCGGGGTCGCTTTATACGACTAAATTCTACACATCCACTGGGCGGTTTCATATAATTCATAAAATTCTAGGTTTGCAGTACCGATTTTGGCGCAAGACGGCGCGCATCCAAAGCGAGTAAATTAAAGCTGAGCCGCTTGCGTAGGTTTGGCATTAGGGGCAGGGCGGTGCGTAAAATTTAGTAAATTTTAGCGCCGTTATGGCGCAAGGGGAGCGCTCGAGCAGCATTTGCAGTCAAACTACCGCCGCGTGACGCGCGGAGTGTTTTCTGCGCGCGAGAGGACTTTGCTGTGGTGCCGACGTAAATTTTATCTGCGCGGCATTTAAATTTAGCCTAAAATTTCTCCGACGAAAAACAGCGCCGACATCGCAAACGTGCTGAGCGCGACAACCTTTAGCTGTCCGTCGAAATCGCGGCACTCCCGCACTTTCGAGATGAAAAATAGGTGCCGAATAAGCGGTGCAAAGCTAATTACGTAGAGTAGTTTTACGCCCGGCTCGCCGCGCAAAAGCGAGTAGCAGAGCATCAGGCCCGCTCCGCCCGCGATCAGCGCGTAGTGGTAGCGCTTAGCGGCGCGCAGTCCGATACGCACGGGGATCGTGCGCTTGCCTTTGAGCGCGTCGTTTTGGATGTCGCGCATGTTGTTTAGATTTAGCACGGCGGTGCTTAGCATCCCGCACGCACACGCAGGTAGCAGCAGCGCTGCATCGAGCGAACGCGCGTATAAAAAGTACGAGCCCAGCACGCTAAGTAGTCCAAAAAACAAAAACACGAAAACGTCGCCGAGCCCCAGGTATCCGTATGCGCCGGCTCCCACGGTGTAGCGGATCGCAGCATATATCGACGCGCCGCCCAGCGCCAAAAATAGAGCCACGAGATAAAACCGCTCGCCGAACGCCAAAACGCTTAGCGCAAGGCTCGAAAATGCAGAAAGCAGCGCCGTAACGATGATGACGCGCTTCATCTGCTCGGCGCTCATCTGCCCCGTTTGTATCGCGCGACGCGGCCCCAGCCTGCCATCGTCGTCGGTGCCTTTTACTGCGTCGCCATAGTCGTTGGCGTAGTCGCTTAGCACCTGAAACAGCAGCGTCGTAAGCAGCGCCAGTGCGAAAATACCCGCTCTAAATACGCCCGCGCTGTATGCCGCGCCGCTACCCAGTAACACGCCCGAGACGCTAAGCGGCAGAGATCTAAGGCGCGCGGATGCGTAAAGAGCTTTTGCGGTTATCATTTTTTTTGCCTTTTTAAATTTATACGCCGAATTTACGGCAAACCCAACTTAAAATTTAGCGGAAAAACGCCAAAAATATTATAAATTTAGACTATTCGTAGAGTAAATTTTATTTAAATTCGCCTTTTTAATATAAATAGCGGTAAAATAGAGCCAAAAATTTTAGGAATCGTGATGAAAAAAGTTCTTACCGTTCAAGATATATCCTGCGTGGGCAAGGTTTCGCTGACCGTCGCCTTGCCGATACTAAGCGCGATGGGGATGAGCACAAGCGTGATCCCTACGGCGGTTTTATCGATGCATACGGGCTTTTCGGGCTACACCTTTTGCGATCTAAGCTCTCAAATACGCGCAATTATGGCGCACTGGAAAGACCGCGGAGTGGTATTTGACGGCATCTACACGGGCTTTTTGGGCTCGGCGGCGCAGATCGAGATTATGAGCGAGCTATTTGCGAGCTTCGGCGGCGCGGGCAAAACTATTTTGGTCGATCCTTGTATGGGCGATAACGGCGTATTTTATCCTGGCTTTAACGAGGATTTTGCCCGTATGATGGCGCTTCTGTGCGCTCAGGCCGACGTAATCACGCCCAATATCACCGAGGCCTGCGCGATTACAGGCGTGCCGTACCGAGAGGGGGCGGATAGGGATTTTATCATGGATCTGCTTGCAAGGCTTCGAGAGCTGGGCGCTAGGCAGGTTATTTTAAAAGGCATCGGCTACATCGCCGATCAGTGCGGGGTTTTCAGCTACGATGCGCGCACGGGTAGGACGAATGAGTATTTTCACGAGCTGCTGCCGGTTAAATTTAACGGCACCGGCGATATTTTCGCAGCCGTAGCCTTCGGCGCGATAATGCGCGGCAAGTCGCTAGAAACGGCGGTTCGCATCGCCGCGGACTTCGTCGTCAGCACGATCAAAGAGACGATGAACGACGAGGAGCGCAAGGACTACGAGGGGGTGAATTTCGAAGCGATAATCCCCGAGCTGGTGAGGAAAATCTAAGTTCTAGACGGATTTGGAACTCGCCGCGCGGACAGAGGATTTGTGGCAGAACTTTAAAATTTTACCGCAAAAGGAAATTCCTAAATTTTATCTGCGGCGTGAAATTTTAAAATTTCAAAATTTATGTGTCGTGTGGGGCATGGAATTTTAGAATTCATGCATTGCGCGGGCTTATAATTTTATCTCCTGCATAAAATTTTAAAATTTGCACCGACGTAAAGATGCGAAATTTATCACTAGCGCTGAATTCTAAACGCAAGGCTACAGCGAATTTATCTGCTTGCGAGTTTGAGCTGCATTTTGAAATTTCGTACAAAATCTGCTTAAAATTTTATTCCTGCGAGTCGTGCGCCATGCACTTATAAAATAATCTCAAAATTTATGAGTAAAATTTATATTAAAATCCATATCGATGTCACGCAGTTATGGTTTTCGGTATAGAATTTACGCGATGGGTTTATGGCACGAATTTTATTTGAAATTTCGCTTTAAAAATCTAAAATTTGCGCGGTGAAATTCCATCTGCAGTGGAAAGCTATCGCGTGAAATTTTGCGGCTGCTGCGTTTTGTGATATAGGCAAAATGCGCACCGAGCGTGAAATTTTACAGCAAATATTGTGGAAAAATTCTATTATTTATCGCGTAGCGGTAGAATTTTACTGCGCGAAATCAAGCAGAATTCCGCGCATAAGTCTATAGCCGAAATTTACGCCGTGGCGAATGAGCTTACTCGCACAAAAGGGTGCTAGCGCAAAATTCCATAGCCGAAATTTCCTGGGCAGAGCTTTACTTTGTAAATTTTAAAACTAAATTCCACTTCGAGTATTAAAATTCTAAGTTTACTTAGCGGGCGAGATTTAAGTGATAAATTCCACCCGCTGTGTAAATAGCAAGCGCTTTAAATTTCATTCCACGGGCGCTTTGCTTTGCAAAAATCGCACGAGCGTCTCGTATTCGTCGGGCTGCAACCCCGAGTTTTGTATCATCGTCTCGACCACGCTGGGCCAAACATTGACGTTGAACTCGTCGTATCCGTGTAGCGCGTGACAGCTGCCGCAGCGCTCTTTGAATAGATTTTCGCCCGCGTCGTAAATTTTAGCCGCATCGTCCGTCACGGCAAGCTTCGCGACGTAGCCGTCTATGGTGACGTTCGCCCATTCGTTATCGTAGTCGTCCTTCACGGTCTTTAGCGTCTTTAGGCTCTTTGCGTTTTGCGCTTGCAAATCCTGCTCCAAAATCCCAAGCCTTGCGTAACTTACGTTGCTTCCCTCGGGCACGAAGCCCGCGTATCGCACCTGCACGTAGTCCTTGCCGTCCTTTAGCACTTGCAGCTTTGCGCCTACGTGCAGCTTGGCGATCTCCTTGCCGCCCGCTTTGTTTAGAAGCGGGGTTTGAGCCGCGACGAAAAGATCCGCCGCGCCCAAATGGCAAGCTGCCGCGAGTAAAAACGCCGCTAGCGCTTTGGATAAAATTTTACTTCGCTCGGGTGCGTAAATTTTATCCGTTTCGCATGAAATTCTATCTGCGCCGGACGATGAAATTCTAACTGAGCGAGGCGATGAAATTTGACCCCGCTCGCTCGCGTAAATTTTAAAATTTTGCCTCATCGCTAGCTCCTTTTGCCGAATTTCGGCTGTGAAAATACCGCAAGCGGCGGAAGCTCGCCCTGGAATTTCTCGATCTGCACCAGCGCGGTGGCTTGGTTGCCGCACGCAAGCTTCGAGCTGGGCTCGTTTGGCACCAGCACGTTTACGTTGCCGTGTACGCACATATCGCCGCTTGCGCTAAAGAGCGGATCCCACCAGCCGCCCTCTTGCATCCTCACGACGCTTTGCTTTACGTTTTCGGTGACGATGAGCCCTGCAAGCGCGGCGCCGCGATCGTTGAAAATCCTAACTACGTCACCGTTTTTAAGCCCTCTTGCTTCGGCATCTTTTGGGTGCATCCACACGGGCTCGCGACCGCCGATTTCTTCTAGGCTTCGTAGCCAAGTGTTGTTTAGCTGCCCGTGCAGGCGGTATTTCGGATGCGGGGTTATTAAATTTAGCGGATACTTTTGCGTCTTTTGCGCGTTCCCCAGCCACTCCATCGGCTCCATCCATGTGGGATGCGCAGGGCAGTCGTCTAGCGCCGCTTTAGCGATCTTTTTCGAGACGACCTCGATCCTTCCCGACGGCGTTCCGAGGCGGTTTATGATAGGATTTTTTCTAAATTCCTCCATCGCTACGTATTCATAGGCGTGCTTTGGAATTTCAAATTTCACGAAGCCCTTTTTCCAAAACTCCTCAAATTCCGGCATCTTTATATTCGACGCGTCCGCTTTTTTCTTCGAAGCGTCGTAAAATTGCCTGATCCACTCCATCTCGCTCTTGCCCTCGCTAAACGCCATATACTCCTTCTCGCCGAACTGCTTTAGAATTTCGCAGTAAATTTTATAGTCGTTTTGCGCCTGCTCGTAAGGTTCGGCGATCTTATGCATAGCGATGATAAATTTATTAGTATGCGACTTGGTTATGTCGTCGCGCTCCTGCTCGGTGGTAGCGGGCAGAACGATATCGGCCATGCGCGCGCTCGCCGTCCAGAAGCACTCTTGGACTATGAAGGTGTCGAGCTTTTCAAACGTGCGCGCGAGTAAATTCGTATCAGGGTGGTGCAGATACGGGTTACCGCCCGCCCAGTAAGCAAGCTTGATGTTAGGGTAGGTTATCTTTTTGCAGTTAAAATCTATCTCCTTGCCGGGATTGTTGATGCAATCGACGATGCGAGAGACGGGGATTGCGATGTTGTCGCGGTTTTTCCACTCGCCCTCGCTGGCAGGCACGATACTCATGCTGCCTAAGCCCGGGAAAGCCGAGGAAGTAGTCGCCGCGCCGCTTGTGAGGCTTAGCGCGCTTCCTACGGGAGCTGCGGGGCTAGGGCAGCCGCCGTCGCTGTAATGATAGCCAAAGCCGTATCCGCCGCCCGCAAGCCCGATCTGGCCCACGAAAGCGGCAAGCACCGTCGCCATCCAGTGAAACTGCTCGCCGTGATGAGCGCGCTGCGGACCCCAGCCGCACATTATCATAGTGCGCTTGCTGCCTAAAATTTTAGCCAAGCCTTTGATCTCATCCTCGCTCACGCCGCAAATTTTAGACGCCCACGCCGCGTCTTTTTTGAGCCCATCTTCGCTTTCGCCTCTAAGATAGGCTTTAAATTCTTCCGCGCCGTGAGTGTATTTTTTAAGAAATTTCTCATCCGCAAGCCCTTGCGCCATCATCTCATAACATATCGCCATCATCATCGCAACGTCGGTGGTAGGGTTGATCGAAATGTGCTCAGAGCCTAAAAATTTAGCGGTGTTGTTATATACGGGATCGATCGTGATCACCTTTACGCCGCGCTTTTGCATCTGCTCTTTTAGCTTTGCGAAATACAAATAGCTCTCGTGATCGGGCACCGCCCACGCGATCTGATTGGTATTGATCGGATCGGCACCCCAGATGAGCACTGCTTCGCTATGCTTTAGGATCGTAGGCCACGCGGTTTGCAGGGCGTTGGCCTCGTCCGTTCCGCTGATGTGCGGGGTTATCGCGCTTATACAGTGGCACGAATAGTTAAGCTTTCTCGTAGTGTAGCCGCCGATGATATTTAGCATGCGACCGAGCAGGGTTTGTGGGTTATTTACGCTGCCGACGCTGTACCAGCCGTAGCTGCCGCCGTAAATCGAGCTCGCGCCGTGCTCTTTAAGCACGCGCTTTAGCTCGTCCGCTACGAGTTTATACGCCTCATCCCAGCTAATCTCGATCCACTCGTCCTTGCCGCGCATGCTTTTGTCGCTCTGCCAGCCTTTTTCTAGATAGCCTTTTCGCACGCATGGTCGCGCGATTCGCGTAGCATCGTATGTGCGCGCCGCAAGCCCCTGAGTAAGGCTGACCGGAAAAAAATCGAGCTCACTCTCGCTTAAAACGCCTTCGAATTTGCCATTTCGTCTAAGAGCCCTAACCGCGCCGAAATGCGAGGCAGTGATCGGCGCATCCTCGCTATTCATCAGATCGTCGCTGATGACGCTAGTGGCGTTCGCACTCGCCACACCTGCTGCGCTCGCGGCAACGCCTTTTAAAAATTCGCGTCTTTTCATTTTCTCTCCTTTAATGTGAAATGAATGAAAGATTTATGGAATTTTAGCATTAAAAATTGCGAATTTTCGGTCTTAAAATGAAATTTTAAGTTATAGAGCGAAATTTTATTTTTCTATTTTTAAAAGAGCGCTCAAATTTCGTGGCTTATAAAAGCTTAAATTATAAATTAAGTTTTTAAAATAATTTTACTTTAAAAATTTATTTTTGAAATTTTGCACATCGACTCTTAAAAAATTTTAGAATTTTTGAGTATATCAAGAGCTCGTCGGTATTAGGCGCTATAAAATTTCATAGCGCCAGTAAGTCATAGATTGAAAATTAGATATTGATGCGACTACCGTACGCAGGCTGTAAAACATGGCAATCGTATATTTTTGCGCTTATTAAGGAGGATGTATACTTTCGGCTAAATTTTTAAAAACAAATAGAGCAATAAAATTTAATGCCATTAAATGACAGTATCTGACAACGAAAAGTGAAATAATACGAAAAATTTTAAGGAGGAAGAAATGAAAAAAATCATTTTAGCTTTGGCTTTTTTAAGCTCATTTATGTTTGCTGAGGAGGCGAAAGAACCGACGCCCGAGGAGGTGATAAGCGAAATGGAAAAGGCTTGCGAAAATGGCAAGGGTTTTGCGAATGAGAACGCGACCATGAAGTATGAGGAGACGTGCGGTATGGTTGGCGCGGCATATGAAAATATCCCTGAATTAGGCGATCTCGGCGTAAAGCAAGATTTACAAAAAGCCTTTAAATTTTATAAAAAAGCGTGCAACGGCGGCCATGCTCTTAGTTGTTTCGGGTTAGGAGGGTTTTATCATGAAGGAAAAGCGGTAGCAAAAGACGATAAAAAGGCTCTTGAGTTCTTTGAAAGGGCATGCGATACGGGCTATGAAAGCGGCTGCACTATGGCGGCTATTATGAGAGGCGATGCTGCAGATATAACAAATGCGTCTGCGCAATATAAGAAAGATTGCGATAACAAGGGTGATATATTTGCTTGCGGTGTATTTGCTACTCTTATGGAAAGAAAGGATAGTAAAGAAGCAGCGAAATACTATAAAAAAGCCTGCGAGTTCGGCAAAAATAACTCGGATCTCGCATTACAAAATAGTCCTAGATTTAACGATGCGGTAAAGCGATATTGCAGCAGATCCGCCGAGCTTGAAGCGCAAAATTTAAGGGCTATGCAGGACGTAATTAAAGCGAAAATCGCCGAAGAGTATAGAATATCTTGCGATTCTGAGGGGAACTGGGTATCTTGCGCGATATACGCCTCTAATATAGAGAGCGACGATCAAAGAGCGGCGATGAGATACTACGACAAGGCGTGCAAATTGGGCAAAAAAATCATAAGTGTCGATTCCAACAAGATACTGCAAAAATCTTGCGAAAAAGCCGCCCGCTGAGGTGATTTTAAATTTATATGAGGAGTTGTAATGAAAAAGATGATTTTAGCTTTAGTGCTGTTGGGCTATGCAGCGTTCGGCGGTTTGGGAACTAAAATAGATGAAATCGTCTGCGAAGCAGGACGCACTGATTCCTGCGTCTCTGCTGCCGCATCGTATCTGAAAGAAGCTGAGCGATCAGATAATCTGACGCCTGAGATTTATCTAGGCAAAGCTGCAGAATTCCTAGGCAAAGCTTGCACAGGCAAGCATAAAGCAAGTTGCTTGCAACTTGGTATGATGTATCAAGAGGGAAAGGGCACCAAACAAAATATGGCGCAAGCCGCGCAGCTTTATAAAAAGAGCTGCGATGGCATAGGCGGAGAATGGGAGGCTTGCGGATTGTATGCAGAGTATCAAATCGGCATAGAAGAAATGCAGGAGGCGGCACTCTATTACGAAAAAGCCTGCAGACTCGGCGACTGGGCGCGTCTTGGTACGACGGACGAAAAAGTAGGAGATATCGTAAATCATTTATGTGAAGCGTCCGAATCACTAAAATCGTTCCGACCTAAAGAGTCTGCGGCGCAAAGGCTTCTACGCGATGCCGCACGACCTTAATTATGTGGCAAAGCTATAAAGTGAGTGCTTTTGCTAGGCGTAGTTTTCACAATATATCACTAGTCACCGCTTACCCAATTGTGAGTATTTTGGAATTTAACGGCATAAATTTAAAGCCGCTTGATTAACTTCTGCGAAGCATTTAGTGAGATTATATGATTTTAAAATTTAAATTAAGAAGGACGGCATAGTCGTGAAATTT
>NZ_CALIBH010000066.1 GCF_938045775.1 uncultured Campylobacter sp. | reverse complement strand
CTATGTTTAAAGTAATCGACGCAAAAGCAGATATCTATCCTATCAACTTCTGCGACGCCGACGGCGTAAAAAATATGGTCATACCTGAGCACTACACTAAACCACTGGAATCTGGCGTACTAAAGAAATTTGAAACTCTAGACGAACTTGCGGCATTTTATAAAATCCCTGCTGCAGAGCTAAAAAAGACCGTCGAGAGATACAATAGCTTCGTTAAATCAGGCAAAGACGAAGACTTTGGCAAACCTATGGATAAAACCACTACAAACGGCGTAGATATCTCTAAACCGCCTTTCTACGCTATGCGCGGTACGCCAAAACTCCACCACACTATGGGCGGTATCGATATCAATACCAAAGCTCAGGTCATCTCGCTACAAACAGAGATGCCTATTCCAAGATTATTTGCCGCAGGCGAGATCACAGGCGGCGTACACGGAGCTAGCCGCTTAGGTAGCGTGGCGATCGCAGATTGTCTGACATTCGGTATGATCGCAGGAGAGAATATAGGCTAATTTTCGGCGTCTTTCGGACGCTTTTTGCGGAGCTTGCTAAAATTTTACTTGGCAGACTAATTTTTGCTTCGCGTTGCTCGCAACTGCAAGCAGAAGTCTAGCCTGCGCAAAATTTTAGCCGCGCAACCCCAAAAATCGCCTCGAAATACTTGCAAATATTATTTAGTATCGCAGGTTAAATTTAAGACTAAATTCGAGAATTCAGCCTGCGATCTTTTTAAATTTAAAGCCGAATTTGCAGTTAAATTTGTAAATTTGACATCCGAAAGGAATTCGCATGAAACATAAAGCGTTTCTCGCCTTGTGCGCATCTATGCTACTATGCTCTTTTGCATTTAGCGCAGGCGCCCCAAGCGCAAAGATAACGTCTTTAGTCGATCTTAACGTCACCGACGAGCTGCGAGCCAAACACCCTTTAAAACCTCATCACGAAAAGCTAAGCTTCACCTGTCTTGATTGTCACGAAGGACAAGGAAACGACGCTAGTAAATTTAAATCCATAGGCGATAAAGGCTGTTTGTCCTGTCACGGCGACAAGAAAAAGATAGCTAAAAGACTAGAATACATGGATCTGCTAAAAGCAAATCCCCACAACTCGGTTCACGACGGCCCTACGCTATACTGCGACGAGTGCCACAACGAGCATAAAAAATCAACCAATATGTGCACGGAGTGCCACGAACACGAAGTTCCGCAATGGATGGGGGTAACGCCATGAAAATTTCAAAGAAAGTACTAGCGCTTATTATATTAGTAAGCGGCATTATAGGGTTTTTAGTTGTACTGCCCGTGCATTACGCCCTAGAAGAAACTAGCGGAGAGAAGTTTTGCGTAGTATGCCACGAGATGGATCCTATGGTTATAGCTTATAGCAACGACGTTCATAGCGGTAAAGGCAAAAGCGGAGTAAGGGCTAAATGCGTAGACTGCCACATACCTCACGACAACCTAGCCAAATACGTCCTAGTTAAAGCCAAAAACGGACTAATGGAGGGATATATTCATTTCTTCAAAGATCCGGAGGCTATAGACTGGCATAAAAATAGAGAGAAAAGAGAGCACTTCGTATTTGATAACGGTTGCGTTAGCTGCCATACGAATTTGGTAGATAATAAGCTAACCTCAGTCAAGGCTCAAAAGATGCACGCTCACTATCAAAGCTTGCTAAATACCGACAAGCAACTAACCTGCGCTAGCTGTCACGCCGAGGTAGGCCACAGCGGACTAAACAACATGCTAAACTACTGGAAGCCTGAATACAAAATCTACGAAAAGAAAGCCGCAATCAAAAAAGAAGAGATAAAGAAGGCTTATTTCGGGGAGGATTATGTGGGGCCGAAGGTAGAGAACAAAGAGGATAACGTCACCAAAAAGTAGGCTAAAATGAAGAAAATTTTGCTCGTTAGCGACGACGTCGAGATGCAACTAAACCTCAACGCCGCGCTTTAGCAAGGATCCGGTAAATTTTAAGTCAGTAAATTTCGCGCGATAACGGGAGCTAAACTCCCGTTACGATCTTCGTAAACAGACTATCTCTACGCTTTATAAAAAAATTTTATACTAACAATCGAGCTTTTTATCTGAAGAATTTTATTTCTCGTATTTAGAAGCCGCGGAATTTTACTCGAGAATAAATTTGAACCAAAAGCTCGCATCTACTTAGCTCAAAACATAAAATTTAAAATAAGCCGTTTTCGATATAATTTTCAAAAATTT
>NZ_CALIBH010000065.1 GCF_938045775.1 uncultured Campylobacter sp. | reverse complement strand
TATGAACGACGAATTTTACATGGATTTGGCGCTGCGGGCTGCGTGGCGCTATCAGGCCTTGACGCTACCCAACCCCGCCGTGGGCTGCGTGCTTCTGGATAAGGGCGGTAGGGTTCTAAGTATAGGCGCGCACAAAAAGGCGGGCTTTTTGCACGCCGAAGCAAACGCCGTTTTCGCCGCGCTGTGCGATCTGGACGTAAATTTTGCGCAGGATTTCGCCCGCGAATACGCCCGCGAATTCGGCGTTAAATTTCAAAATTTAGAAGCCCTAAAAAGCGCGCTTTTGCAGCCGAGCTTCACCTATGATTTTATCTTAAACCGCCACGGCGGGCTTTTGCGCGGCGCTTGCGCCTACGTCACGCTCGAGCCCTGCGCGCATCGCGGCAAGACGCCATCTTGTGCCGAGCTTTTGGCAGAGCTAGGCCTATCGCGCGTGGTAATCGGCGCGCGCGATACGAACGCGCAGGCTGCGGGCGGCGTGGAAATTTTACGCCGCAGGGGCATAGAGGTGAAATTTGACGTTTGCCATGCCTCGGCGGCGGAGCTTGCGGAGCTATTTTATTTGGCACGCGAGAGCGGCTTTTGCTTCATCAAAATCGACGCCACGCTAAACGGCGCGGTGCATGGACGGATCGGCAGCGAGAAGCAGCGCGCGTTCGTGCACGAGCTGCGCAGCGTGTGCGACTACGTAGGTGTGGGCGGGCAGACCGTGCGCGCCGACAGACCGACGCTGGATGTGCGTGCGGCCAAATCTGATGAAATTAGCGCTTTGGTGGGCAATGCTGATATGTTGACGCCAGACGCGCGCGTTGCGCCGCAAAATCTAAAGCCGCGCGCGCCCGATGTGTGGATTCGCTCGCGCCGCGCACTTTCGGATTTTGATGCGAGCATTCCGCTTTTCGGCGTCGAAGGACGCAAGGTAGAGGTTTCGCAGTCGCTACCTGCGGACGCAAAAATCACGATGATAGAGGCGGGGGCGAGTTCGTTTGACGAGTTTGCGCAGTTTGCGAGTCACGCGCTTATTTTTTACAGCGCGCAGATGAGAGACGCGGGAAATTTTAGAGCAAATGCCGCGCTACGGCCGCTTTTCATCTCCAGCGCAGGCGATCCGCACCTAGAAGCGAACGAATTCTACGGCTGGTTTAAAATTTTAAAATGAAAATTGCAAAAGCTTCGCTATTATCGGTATGAGGATCAGCAGCGCTACTATTATTATGACGACCAATAGCGCCTTATCTATGTTATATTTTCTTGCCGTAGATTTTGTCGTTGGGCTGCAATTTTGCAAGAAAGCCCCGAGCTTGTATCCGCTGATATGAAATAGCCAAGCGATCCAAATCGGTCCGAGGGATAGGCACATCGCTGCAAATGCAATTTCTGATTTATTTAATATCATTATGCCGACGATCATAAATAAAGATAGCAGACTAACGATAATCACGCCTATCGTCGAAAAGGCGATAAAAAATATAAAATTTAACTTGCAATCGATGCCTAAAATGCGAAAGTCGATAATTTTATCAGCGATATAAAATGCGGAGATTATCGTTAAGATAGCTTTTGCGAGCTCGGCCTTAAAAGAAGCGTAGGGCAATAGCGGTACGCCAAAAACTGCATTCGATATGATACCTACGTGCGATAAAGTAAAACCGAGCGAGAACGAGAATACGCCTGTCAGTACGATGCCCAAAAGCAATTTGTAGAAATATATTTTCATACGCAATCCTTAAAATTCTGCGAAATTATACGCAATAGCAGCTTAAAATTTTGATCGCAAATTTAGCGTAAGCTTTGAAATTTTTCACGTATGCCGCAAGCAACGGCGCAGAGCGAGTATAAAAAACAGATATATGCCGCAAGCGGGACAAAAGCGACAAATCCCGAAGCATAAACTAAAGCGACTAGCACATATGTGGCATTTGCCAGCGCAGGTATGCTATAAGTCCAAAGCTCGGGCTTTTCAAAAGGGGTGTCGATAGCGTTAAAATACAAAGCTAAATTTACGATAAGCAGTAGAAAAAATATATAGTTCTTTTTCATAAAAGGAAAAGCGGCGCAAACCAAGACTACTATCAAATTTAATGCGATAAGAAAACCTATGTAATTAATATCTATAAAGGCGCAAAGTAAGCCTAAAACCGCGATTAATATATCTCTTTTCATAACCGATTGCCGTCCTTTTTAATTCCTGCAATTATAATGCGTAGGTTTAAATTTTAATAAAAAAGTATTCCGTGCTTAAAATTCCGTCGCGCCGTGCGTGTAATTCACGCCTATGAAATTTAGCGCATACGGACGAAATTTAAACTGGGCATTTAGCTTTATCTAGATGCAAAAAAGATAAGACCCAACCAAGTTGCAGATATAATAAGCAGCAAGATAGGGAATAGCTTTTTATTGATCTCACCGCTTCTTTTTCGGCTGATGATTTGCAAAAAATTACCGAGCTCGTAATCGCTTTTGCGAAATAAATATACCGTTGAGCAGATGCCCATGAATAATGCCGCGGCGGATAAAATCGCTACTAATTTTTTATCTAAATCCATACCATATATCATAAAACCGAACATCGCGATAAGAATGATGGCGGTAATAGCTAAAATTCCTATCGTTGCAAAGGCGATGAAAAATATAAAATTTAATTTACGATCGATGCCTTTGACATAAAAATCGCTCAAACTGCTACTGATATAGAAGGAAAATAACTCAAGAATTACCGTCGTAAAAGGCAGACGAATATCGCCCGGGAATAAAAAATATCCCTTCAAAAGGTCTATTATATTAACATTTAAAAGTTTTGAGAGGTGCAATGAAGCAACGTAAAATGAAATCAAAAAAACTGCCAAAAAGACATTGCCTAAAAGAAACTTGTAAATTAGGTATTTTATGTTTTTGCGCACCTCGGCTCCCTGAAATTTCGCGAGATTATACG
>NZ_CALIBH010000064.1 GCF_938045775.1 uncultured Campylobacter sp. | reverse complement strand
ATCCCCATGCCGTCATTTAGCTCGTAGTTGTAGATAAAGCTGCCATCTTTGCACTCAGCGCCCGTTAACGTGGTAATCTCGTCGACTCGCATCGGCGCACTCTTATTGATGCCTTCCACAGCCGCTTTGAGCTGGACATTATCGCAGCTTGGTGCCGCAAAAAGCGCCGCGAAAGCAAACGGAAGCAATAAAAACTTTTTCATAATTCTCTCCTTAAAAAATTTAGTAATGATATAAAAATTAATATTAATCGGTGCTTTAAATTTAGGGCGAATTTTTTGGTGCCACGAACATATAATTTGATCCAAGCGTAGCAGCGAACGCGAAAAATTTATTTGCAGGATTTGGCCCTAAAATACGGAATTAGGCAGTATATCAAGGTGCGGAATTTATTGGCTTGCCGCACTTAAATATAAGCTGCTAAGTTAAATTTTATAACGCGATTTTTGCGGAATTTAACTTAGCTTGCGAAATAAATTCGATGCTTAGAGTACCGACAAACTCGATATCAAAAGGATTTAATGCCGTAGATTAGTAAATCCCGCAAGAAAGCGCGTCTATGAGAGTTTTAAAGCCATGTTAATTATATCGCTAGATAGAGCTTAGGCGCGACGATCCGCAAGCGCGTGCCGCAAGATCGCCGCAACAAATTTTGCCACAAGACGACAGGCAAAAATAAGCGACTATATGCCCGCCTTACCACAAAAAGGCGCAAGCGCGATTAGTTGTCGTTGATTACGTCCAAAATCTCTCTAGCGTGTACGGCGTAATCATTCGCCATAGATTTTTGAAAGATCCCGCCGATCTGCGCGTACGAGCCCTGACCGCCGCCGAAGAATTCCTCCTCGCCGAAGTTGCGCTCGTTTACGGCGATATTTTGGTTGTAGATCGGCTTTCCGTTTTTAAACATTTTTAGACGTAGATTGTAGCGCACATAGGGCTTTGCCGAAACATCGATGCCGTCGGAGCTGTAAAAGCCAAAGCCGAATGAGCTAAGCTCAGGCGCGATAACGAGCCCTTTACCTTGCAGCGCTTTTTCGTCGTCGGTAACGCTTACGCGCCTTAGGTAGGTGCCGAAGAAGCGCTTTGCCTCGCCTGCGACGAACTCGCCGACGTCGATTTTAAGCTCATCGTCTCTGCCTAGCTTCGAGCTTGCGACGTAGCTTTTTGTCCCCATTAGCTCGCCAGGGATGTAAATGAGCGCGCTTTGCATGGCGTTAGTCGCGTTTATAGTATCATCAAACGGCGCCACATCGGCGTTTTGATTAAACTGCGCTTCATATGCGCAACCGCTAAAAAGCGCGCAAACTATTGCGGCTAGAAAGAAATTTTTCATTGTTTGCTCCGTGTAAAAATTTTTGTAATTCTACCCCGCGGGTCTAAATTTTACGCTGAAACGGGCGGAATCGCTCTTCAATCCAAGCTAAAAAATCGCCTAAGCTTTCGCTTAAACGTGTCTTTTGGAATTTGCGTATCACCGAAATCATCGCTCCAAATTTCGTTTTTATCGGTAAACAAGCCTTTATTTTGCGCCTGCGGCATAAAGACCACTTTATCCGTAACTTGGACGCCTTTTTGCTTAAAATACTCTAGTATCTCATCCAGATCTCGCCTAGAATATATATTTATAAGGAAGTAATTTCTATTTTTGAACCTTAGCACGATATTTTTGCGGATTAAGCCCAAAGGCTCATCCGCTCTTATCAGCATATAAATTTTAAACGGCAAGATGAACAATATGAAATTTATCGTATGATATAAAAACAATACAACCTTTCCTATGTGTACCCCTATGGACGATTTTTTATACAGCTCGTAGGACGAAAAATAGTGAAATCTACCGAAGCTATTGTATAGCTCCGATATAACACAAAAACTCGCCTTATCTATATCGCAGGCATCGCAAATTTTATTATTTCCTCTTTCTTGACAAAATAAAAATCATTTAGCGCCTGATTTAGCGATCCGGGCTTATCGTCGAAAGCATTTATATAGCTGATTTTATTATTTTTCAATAAAAAATACGCGGGACTGCCCTTTCTTTTAATAGGCCAAAGTAATGTAGCCGGCAACAATAAAAAGACCACTACGATAAACATAACTAAATCGGCACTAAAATGCGTGTAAAATTTCAAGTTTAACGGAGTAACTTCTAAATTGAATATTTTATATAAGCAACCGAGTGAAAGAAAAAGAACAATATTGTTTTGAAAGTAAACCGCTCTATCTATGATTTTGATCGGCTCTTTGTCGTAATCCCTCATAAAATTCCTTTTCGGTATGATTTTTGACGAAGCGTATTTTATCGTCGTCTTGCTTTCGGCGCGTTTAAGAACGCGGGATATTTGCAGGGGCGATTGCGGCGAGTTGCAACGAGCGGCGGCTGTCTCAGCCAAGCAGACGCTAGCGGCTCATCTACAGCTGTTTCGAGGACTACTGCGAGCGCCTAGCGATCTCATCTGCGATTGCCGCGGACGGAATTTTGCTCGAAATCTAACCCCAATCTCGCCGCGAAATACTCGCGCAGCATCCGCCTTTGCGCTTCGTTTACGTTTAGCCGTAGCCAGATTACCCCGCGGGTCTAAATTTTACGCTGAAAACCGAAAAATTTCACGCCTTAATGTCGTAGCTGAAATTTTTCAAAAAATATATGCGTAAAGCCTCGCGCTCGGCGCGGCTAGGACGGATGCAAAAAAATACCGCAGCACCCGTATCGTCCCTCCCGCGCAGTAGCAGGCAGTCGCGTAGTCGTAGCCCCGCTCGTCCGTCTAGCCTCCGCGCGACGACGAGCTTTGAAGCGATCAAAATCGCAAAAATGCCCGTCGCTGCATAGATCGCAGCCTCGGCAAAGCCGAATTTGATCGTCAAAAATACGCCCGCGACGTATGCGAAAAGAAGCAAGAATTTTAAAATTTCTTGCAGTTTCAAAAACCGCTCGTAGCTTATAAACGGTACGCGAAACGTCCGCACGAAGCCGAACGACGGCTCTATCAGATCGACGCATCCAAGCATAAGATCGTATTTGTCTAGCCCTCTGCGAAAGGATATTTTAAGCCCGTCAAATTCCACGCGCGCCGCCTCTTTGCTACCGCTTCGCAGATAAAGTAACGCTAAAAACATAAAAACGATCGTCAGGCTGGGCTTGGCTCGCTGCGAGCGTAGTGGGCTGTCCGTGTAAAACAGCTCCCCCGATCCGCCGATGTCCAAAGAGATAAAAATGCAAAAAAACGCAAGGATCGCGACGGAGAAAATTCTATAAAACGTATCGTCGCAGATGAGGCTGAATTCGGGCTTTTGCATTAGTTTTTATATAGCGGCGCGTCGGTGATTTTAAATCTAAATTTATTGCCCGCGCCGATAAATTTCACGAAGCTCGCTACGTCAAATCCCTGCTGCGGCGCGCTTAGCGGCGGCTTAGCAAGGATCTCGAAGCTAAGACCTGCGTAGTTGAAAAACTTGCCGCAGCGCCGAAAGCCGCGTCTGCCGTAGAATTCTATGCGGCGCAGGCGCTGCGCGAGATTGGGCGCGTCCTCGTGCGGCGGCTCGACGTCAAGGACGATTTGCGCGCGCGGATTTTGCGTGACGATGAGCGCGAGCAGCCTTGAGCCGACCCCTAGCCCGCGAAATTTCGCATCGATGCCGAGGTAGGCCACGTAAAAAATCTCGCTCTCCCCGCCGCTTGAAATTTCGCTCTCATCGTGACGCGAAATTTTGCTTTCCGCGGCACCTGACGAAATTTTGCCCTCTGCGGCGCCTGATGAAATTTCATCCCTTCTGACGCTTGATAAAATTTCGCCGCTTGCACCGCAAATCGAACAGTCCGCGGCGGTTAAAATTTCATCGCCGCTAAAAGGCTGCGTTTTTTGGCCCGCGATTTTACCGCTTGCAACGCCAAAAAATTTTGCCTCTGAAAATTCCGCTTTACCGCTTGAGATTTCATCCTCTGCGCCTTCAAATTCCGCGCTGCTATGGGCTTTGGATCTTAAAATTTTATCCGCATTGAGGCGGGGCGGCGGCTGTTTGTGGTGCGAAATCGCGCGCTTGTAGGTCTGCTCGGTTCTATAGACGAAAAAGCCAACCAACTCCTCGCCGCTTAAATTTTGCACCGCCGCGTTTGATTTTTTGCTTGCCGCATTAGATTTTTTATCCGCCGTGCCGCGATTTTCGAAACTCAAAGATGCTAATTCTGCCGCGCCGCAGTCACTCGCATCGAAATTTTTACCCGCAGCATCGCGATCTTGGCTCGCTTCGCCGCAATCCCGCTTTGCCGCGCAAGAATCCTGCTTCGGCGCGTTTAAATTTTTGCTCGCCGCCGCGCGATGTTTATTTGCTGCGCCGCTAGCGCCCAGGGCGCCAAAATCCTCGAATATCGCCGCGATTTCAAGCTGTCCTTTGCGCGACATTTTTAAAAAATTTTTTATGCTGATGCGCTCGATTTCGGGGAACGCCGCGACGTTGATCGCCTCTATGCGCGCGATCAGTGCCGAGTCCTCGCCGATACGCTCAAGTCTCATTTGCCCTCCTTGTCGCGATAGCCCTACCGCGTAAATTTAAAATTTGCCCGCCTAACTCGCGGGGATTTCATCGCTCGGCCCTAAAATTTTATGAAATTTCGCAAAATTTTGAAGGGTCGCTCGTCTAAATTTAATCCTCGCCGTAAATTCGCTTCAAATTCCCCAGTGTCGCGCTCGCGTTTAGCAGTAACGCATCGGCGATCGCCAGTCGCGCCATCGCGGTGGCTACGACGCTGCCGCGCACGGCGATACACGGATCGTGCCGCCCGCGCAGCTCGCAGACCGCGTCCGCGCCGCGCACGTCGACGCTGCGTTGCGCCATGAAAATGCTCGGAGTGGGCTTAAAATGCGTCGCAATCTCGATAGGCGCGCCGCTACTTATGCCGCCTAGGATCCCGCCTGCGTTGTTGCTTGCGAAATTTGCGCCGATCTTGCCGTCGTTGGTGCGGATCAAATTTTTGCTAGCGCGCATAAAATCATTGTTTTCACTGCCTTTTAGCGTGCTTGCCCTCACTCCTGCACCGATCTGCACGGCCTTTACGCCGTTTATGCCCATCAGCGCGCCCGCAAGCGCCGCATCCAGCTTGCCGTACAGCGGCTCGCCGAGCCCCGCAGGCATGCCCGTGACGCGAGTTAGCACGCAGCCGCCGATACTATCGCCGGCATTTTTAACGCTTAGAATTAGCTCTTTCTGCGCGCCTTCCATAGCGGGATCGAGCGCGAAAATTTCGCTGTTTTGCGCAAAGTCGAAGTCTAAATTTTCCGCGTAAATTTCGCCCACGCCGCAAATTCCGCTTTTTACGGAAATTTTAAAGTGATCTAGCAGGATTTGCGCAAACGCTCCCGCAGCCACGCGCACGGCGGTTTCGCGCGCGCTTGCTCGCCCGCCCCCTCGGTAATCGCGCAGTCCGTATTTGGCAAAATATGTAAAATCGGCGTGAGCGGGGCGGAAAATATCCTTTAAATTTTCGTAGTCCTTTGAGTGCTGGTTTGCGTTGCGGATGATAAATCCGATCGGCGCACCGCTGCTGCGACCGTCAAAAATTCCACTTAAAATTTCGATCTCATCGGCTTCTTTGCGCGGCGTAGCGTATTTGTCGCCCGGTTTGCGGCGGTCAAGCTCGCTTTGGATATTTGAAGGCTCGATCGCCACGCCCGCCGGAAAGCCGTCCAAAACGCCGCCGATCGCCGCGCCGTGGCTCTCGCCGAAGGTGCTAAGGCGCAATTTCTCGCCGAAAGTATTCATAGCGCGCCTCCTTGGTCACCACTGCCTTGTCTATCCGTATCACGCCCGTTTCGCTCATTGCTTCTTTTAGCGCTCGGTGTGCCGCCCGATGTGCCGGCGCGATCGCTCTTTTTGCCGCCTCGTGAGCCTTTTTTGCCGTCCTGTGCGCGGTTTGAGCTGCTTTGTGCGTCGCTATCGCATGCTGTTTGCTCTCCATTTTGCGCGTTAGTGCCGTGCGAGGCGCCGTTTTGTAAAAGCTCGAGCGCAATTTGCGCGCATTTTTGCTCGGCCTCCTTTTTGCTCGCTCCCACGGCGGATGAGAGCCGCTTGCCGCCTACGAGCGCCGCCATTTCGAAGCTTTTTTTATGATCGGGGCCGCTCGAGCCTAAAAGGACATATTCGGGCGTGACGCCAAATTTTGCCTGCGTGAGCTCTTGCAGCGCGGTTTTGTAGTCTTTAACGAGCTCGTTAAAGCTGATGCGCGGATATAGGATTTCTAAGATTGCGGTCGCGATTCGGGCGGTGTTTTGCAGCCCGCTCTCAAGATAGACGGCGCCCATTATCGCCTCAAACGCGTCCGAAAGCAGCGATGGTTTCTCACGCCCGCCGTTGCGCTCCTCGGACAGCGACATATTCAGGTTCTCGCCGATGCCCAAAAATTTTGCAAATTTAGAAAAGCTGCTTTCGTTCACGAGCGCGGCGCGCAGCTTGCTCAGATCGCCCTCGTCGCTGCTAAATTTTTTGAAAAGATACTCGCCCACGATCAGATCCATCACCGCATCGCCTAAAAATTCCAGCCTCTCATTGTTGTGCCCGTTTTTGGCGCTTTTGTGCGTAAGAGCGATCTTGAGGTGGGCCTGGTTTTTAAATTTATAGCCCAGTTTTTCTTGTAATTTTTCTAAATTTTGCATCTTTGCCCTTTATTATAAAATTTTACGAAATCCGCGGCGGCTCGCATGCAAACGGCATCCGGTGCGAACAAAACCTGCACAAGCGAAACGAACGAATGCGGACCTGCGCCAAATTTGCGCTAACGCGGCGAATGAAGCCCTCTGACGCCGATCTGTGGCGAATAAAATTTAAACGTAGCCTGCTAATTCTAACGCAAACCGCGCTAAGGCTCACTTGCCGCAAACGAAGTCCTCGCCAAAAATAGACCCGTCGCGAATAGAGTCGCGCCAAAGCCTGCTCACTGCTAACGAAATCTTCGCTAAGGCTCGATTACGTGAACGAACGCGCTAAACCGGCGGCGATAAAATTTACGCCGAAGCGGCTCTGCGTGCAAAGCAAACGCGGGTAAATCTATGCTAAATCCGCGTAACCGCGAGCTTTGCCGCAGAATTTTAGCCCTTTATCGCTTCCGCCGCCGCGCGAGCCATAGCATCGCACTCCTCGTTTTGCGGATGACCCGCATGCCCCTTGACCCACGAGGCTTTGATCTCGTGAGGCGCCGCCGCCGTAAGGTATCTGCGCCACAGATCTGCGTTTTTCTTGCCCTTAAAATCGGTAACGACCCACTTTGCAAGCCAGGAATTTATCGCCTTAACAACATACTCGCTATCCGTAAAAAGCTCGACGCGGCAGGGCTGCTTAAGCGCGCTAAGCCCCATTATAGCGGCCGTTAGCTCCATTTGATTATTAGTCGTCATCGCTTCCGCGCCGCTTGCCTTTTTTATCGCGTCGCCGTATTGCAAGATATAAGCCCAGCCGCCCGCTCCAGGGTTTCCGAGACAGCTGCCGTCGCTAAAAAGTTTGACCGATTTCACCGGTTTTCTCCGAAATTTGCGCTCTGATCTCCATGCTGCCTAGCTCGTAGCAGACCGGACAGCGGTGCGAGAAGAGCCCCACCGAGCTTTTGCACTTCGCGCAGGTGTAGCTAAAGCTAAGCCCCGCGTCCTCAAAGCCCGCGTCTTTCATAGCCATAAGCGCGTTGATCTCAAAAATTTTACTCGCGCTCTGCGGCTTTTGATCGCTTCTTCCAAGCGCGTAAAAAAGCGCGTTATACTCCGCATCCTGCGTATTTACCGCCGCAGGGAAATCATAGATCAGATCGATCGCCTGCTCGATCGGCGGGAAGCGGTCAAAGCCCTCCATGGGCTCTTTGTTTTTGATAAAAAGCTCCATGCAGAACCGCCCCGCGCCTTTGAAGTTTAGCTTTGAAATTTTAGCGATTTTCTTGTTAAACGGCGTATTGGCGTCGTTTGCGATGATCTGAGCGCGCTCGAACTGGCTTTGAGCATATACTTCGGCGTCCTGTTCGCGCAGCGCGCCAAGCACTTCAAGCGCCTCATTAAAGCGCTTCAGCCGCTCATAAATCACCGTAAGATGCGTAAGAGCCTCTTTGTTTCTCGGGCGCAGCTTCAGCGCCTGTAAAAACACCTCTTCGGCGCGCCCTAAAAAGCCCGCTTTGAAATATACGATACCGAGATTGGTGAGGATAAACTCCCTCTGCACGCCGCCGCTAGCCTTGCCTAGCGCGATTAGATAAATTTCTATCGCGCGCTCAAAGTCGCCGCTTTTGACAAAAGAGCTAGCCAAAATTCCAAGCGTCGGGATATCAATTTGAGGGCTTGCCAAAAGCTGCCTGTGCTCGGTGCTAAGCGCGTCTAGGGTATCAAATTTTTTGATAAAATTCTCTAGGCTCTGCCTCTCGTTTTTTTTAGAAAAAACTCCCCAAATGTAGCTTAGAATCGACACTAGCAAGATTATGCTTATCAGCATGATAAGCCCGAAAATCGGGTCGCGATCGTCTAAGAAAAAATTATCCAAATCAAACCTTGTCGCAAAAATAAAGGGCAATTATAGCAAAGTGCGGGTATAATTTTGCTTATGATTAAAAACGAAAGCATAGAAAATCTGCTGGCCACCGTAGATATCGTAGACGTCGTAGAAAAATATATCCCGCTTAAGCGCAGCGGCGCAAATTTTGTAGGCGTCTGCCCATTCCACGACGATTCGCACCCGAGCATGAGCGTGAGTTCAAAGCTTGGAATTTTTCACTGCTTTTCTTGCAAGGCGGGCGGCAACGCGATTAAATTTATCCAAGATTACGAAAAGATAAGCTTTCCAGAAGCGGTCGAAAAGCTTGCCGGGATGTATAATTTCGCGCTGCAATACACCGGCGCTAAAGTCCAGGAGCGCAGCGAAGAGAAGAAGGTGCTCGGGATTTTAAACGCCTACTATCAAAGCTGCCTTTATCAAAACCCCGCCGCCGTAAAATACCTGCACGAACGCGGACTGAGTAATGCGACTATTCGCAAATTCGGCCTTGGCTACGCAGGAGCTAGCGCGCAGACGATCAGGGTTTTGCAAAACGAAGAAATTCCGCCGCAAGACGCGCTAAATACGGGCGCAGTGAAGCAAAACGAGCGCGGGCTTTATGCTAGCTTCATCGAGCGCATTACCTTTCCGATCTACAACCACGCGAGCAAACTCGTGGGCTTCGGCGGCCGCACGATAAGCGATAATCCCGCCAAATACGTCAATTCGCCACAGTGCGCGCTGTTTGATAAATCTAAAATTTTCTACGCATTCGACCTTGCGAAAAAAAGCGCGATCGCCAAAAAAACCCTCATCATCACCGAGGGTTACATGGACGTCATCATGCTGCATCAAGCGGGCATCGACAACGCCGTAGCGGTGCTCGGCACGGCGCTGACGCCCGCTCATCTGCCGCTTATAAAGCGCGCGGAGCTTAACGTCGTGCTTAGCTTCGACGGCGACGCCGCGGGCATCAATGCGGCGATAAAGTCGGCGCGGCTTTTATGTTTGAATAAGATCGACTCAAGCGTCGCTATAATCGGCGGCGGTGCCGATCCTGCGGATATGATTGCGGCGGGGAAGGTGCGCGAGCTAGAGCAAATTTATGCTAGCGGCATGGAGAGCGGGGAGTTTCTGATCCGAAGAATCGCTAAAAAATACGACCTCGCTCGCCCCGTGCAAAAAGAGGCTGCGCTAAATGAGATCAAAGAATTTACCGCAGCGCTCGGCCCCGTACTCGCCGAGTCCTATCAGAGCCTAGTGGCGCAAATTTTAAACGTTTCGCCCGGCTCGTTCAATCTCTCTAGCGGCGGTAAAAATTTCGGCGCGGGCTTTGAGGGGCGAAATTTTAACGAGGGCGGGAGCTTCGGCTCTTACGATTTCGGCTCTTACGGAGGGCACGGCGCAGACGGCAGGGGCGGCGCGAGCGAGAGCCTAAACGGCGGAAATTTTGTTCGCGCACAAAACACGGCGCGCTATGAAAGCTCCGCGCCGCCTGCGTCTTCGGCTAGGCCCGGGCGCTCGCTACTGCGCCGCAAGGAGATCGCGGAGCTTCAGATCATAAAATCAATGCTGCTTGATGGCGAGATGGCACAGCTCGGGCTCGGCTGCTTAGAGCGGCGCGATTTTCGTATGCACGGCGATATTTTCGAGGCGTTTTTGGCTTTTGCCCGCAGCGGCGGAAATTTTAAAAATTTCATCGCGGGCGAGGGCGGTAATGTAGACAGCGCCTCCGAAGATTTTACCGCAGGCGGTGCGGGAGAAAATTTTATCCGTAGCGAGAGCGTAAATTTAAAAGGCGGCATGAATTCTAGCGGGCAAAATTTTAGAGGGCAAGGCTCCGCAGGCGCCGTAAATTTAAAAGATTCCGCGCAGCAGGGCGCAAACGGCGGCGAGAAGCAGGGAAAGAAGGAAGAGGGTTTAAATAACGGTGAGAGACGGAGCTCAAGCAGCGGCGCAAAGCAGGGCGAGAGGGAAGCCGCAGCTCAAAATGTTCAAAGCGCTCAAAATAGTCAAAATACTCAAAGCGTAGAAAACGAAGCCCTTGAAAATCTGCGCGCGCTTGCGCTGGATGATGAAATTTTGCCGATCGGCGGCGTAGCGCTTTTTAACGATGCGTGCAAAATTTTACGCCGCAACGCCCTGCAAGATCTGATGCAAAAGCTCAAAAACTCCGACGCGCCCGACAAGATCGAGCGTATCTTGGAGTATCAAAAAAAGATCAACCAACTCAAGTAAAGGAACGAAATGAAGGCATTGGCGCTCTTTAGCGGCGGGCTTGACTCCATGCTCGCGGTCAAACTCATCGTCTCGCAAGGCATCGAGGTGCTCGCGCTGAATATGGATATCGGATTTAGCGGCAAGGACGATAAGAGCGAGATCATGCGCCGCAGAGCCGCAGCCGCGGGGGCGGATTTTAAAAGCGTCGATATCAGAAGCGAATATCTACGGCAGGTGCTTTTCGAGCCAAAATACGGCTACGGCAAGCACTTCAACCCCTGCATCGACTGCCACGGATATATGTTTAAGACCGCGCTTGCGATGCTACAAAGCGAAGGGGCGAGCTTCATCATCACGGGCGAGGTGCTTGGACAGCGCCCGATGAGCCAGCGCGCGCAGGCTCTAGCTCAGGTCGGCGGGCTTAGCGGCGATGAGGAGGGGCTGATCCTGCGTCCGCTGTGCGCGAAACTGCTGCCGCCCACGACGCCCGAGATCAAGGGCTGGATCGATAGGGGCGCGCTGCTTGACATCAGTGGGCGCGGGCGCACTAAGCAGATGCAGCTCGCGGCAGAATTCGGCTTTGAGGATTACGAAACGCCCGCGGGAGGCTGTCTGCTGACCGTGCAGAGCTTCAGCGAGCGGATCAAGGATGCTGTAAAATTTGAAAAGATCGAAACGCCCGCGGACGCTGAAATTTTAAAATTCGGACGCCATCTGCGCCTGCCTGAGGGTGCTAAGCTCATAATCGGGCGAGATGAGAGCGATAACAAAAAGCTTGCCGCCGTGCAAAATCCAAAATTTAGCGAGATAAAATTTAAAGATGACGTCGTGGGCGCGCTAAGCCTGCTAAGCAGGGGTGCTAGCGAGGCGGATAGAGAGCTTGCGGCGAAGCTGGCGCTGACATACGCCAAAACGGATGCCGCGCGCCGCTACCTTGTGCTCATAGAGGGCAGCGAGCTGAGCGCAAGCCCGTTTGAGAGCAAGGATGCTGCGCGCGAGTATTTTGTGTAAAATCTAAACCGCCATCCAGGTTGTATTTGATAGGCGTAAAAACGATACATAAGCGCAAAAAGCTGCGATAACAGATACAAGAGTAAAAATTTAAATGACAACGCCCGAAATAGACCGAAAATACGTCAGGCTCAGAGTTAAATTTAACCGCCGCGAGCGCTAAATTTAAAAGCAAAAGCGAGCAAATTTTAAGCTTAAGGAGCGTTTATGTAATATTTAAAACCATTTTTCGTAAAGATCACAAGCCGCACCAGAGATGGCGATCACATGAGCGCGCACGAGCAGATCATCGCTCCGCTACTGCAAAACACGCTCGCCGCCTACGCCTATAACGGGCGCAAAGATAGTATCGTGGGGGCTTTCGGTAGCGTGGAGCACCCGTTAAATTTGAGCGACTTTAGTTTTCTCGTGCGCGAGCGGGGCAAATTTCGCCTCGATCTAGCGCGCGAATGCGTAAACGGCGCCGAGATTTTTTGGAACGCTTGCAGTTTTAGGCGCGGCTCGGTTGTCGTTTTGCTTGATGGCGAGTTTGATCTGGCGCCTATCTTGCGCCGTTGCGCCGAGATAAGCATAGACGAAACGCCCAATATGGGCAACAGCCCTGCGGCGACCAAGCTTGCTAAGCGCGCGATGAGCGAGGGACAGATAGCCGTACTTTTTAGCGCATCAAACGGGATAGAGTGGATGGATATCTACGCTCCTGAGGCGGTGCAGGCTAAAATTTTGAAACTTGCGGATGAGATAAACGGGGATGAAATTTAGAAATTTAAAAGCAGGACTCCGCATTAAATTTCACGCAGGATAGGCATTATGCGCCCCCGTGCGCGCAGACAAAAACAGAAGTCGCAAAAATAGGTCTCGCCTATCGCTCTCTGCGCCTTGTCAAAAGATAAAACAAAATGATCGCCGTCAAAACCACCGCGATTGCGGCGTAAATTTTACCTATGCCGCCGTAGCTTTTGGAGCTGTCGCTTAAATACAGATTTATTATCGCGCCGTTGTCCGTTGAAATTTCAAGCTTCGCACCCTTTGCGCCGTTTAGCTTTACGCGCAGCATATTCGCCGCGGGGCTTGAAATTTCGGGCTTATCCATAAAGGAGTAGCTGGTTTTGTAGCTTTTCATCAAATCGTTGCAGTCTTTCGGAGCTACGAATATATCGTAAAACGCGCCGTTTTTTACGCTCAAATTTTCTCCGCCTTGCACGACGAAGTATCTAAATTTAGGCGCTTGCGTGATAAACTCCCACCGTAACGTCTTTTGCTTGCCGCCCTGCTCGTAATTAAACTCCGCGCCGTATTTGGCGTCGAATTTAAAAACATCTCTGCTGAAAAGCACGAACTGCCTATCGCTTAAAATGGAGTTAGGATCGGAGTTTTTGTCTAAAATTTTAACGTTTTGAAGCTCCCTGCCGCCTTCGTAAATTTTAAAACTTTTCATCGTTACGGGCGGTTCCTCGGCATTAAACTCCACGCTTACGGGATTTGCGGTGATTTTGCACCCCGGCATGGGATCTGGAATTTCATTGCTGAAAAATGCAAGCGCGGGCTCGTCGTTCGGGTAATAAACGTAAGGGCGCGAGTTTAGCGCGACGGCGCTTTTGAACTTATCCTCCCTCATGCGTAGCGTTTCGTTTTTACACATCCCAAGTAGAAATTTGCCGCTTCCTTCGTCGTTTAAATTCCGCGAGCAAAAGGCGTTGAGGCGCGAATTTCCCATCTCAAAAACGTAGCTACTTTTTTTGCCGTGCTCAAAATAGCCGATGCCGATCTCATCCGAGGCGAAATCCAAAAAGGCAAATCTATGGTAGATCGCGCTTAAAAGCCCGTCGATCGCGCTTTTTAGATCGCTTGAGTTATAGGATAAATTTTCACTCACGACGGCATTATAGCCTGCATAAAAAGCGCGCTTTGACGGATTTTCGCCCGTAAAATTCGGCTTGCCGGGGGTTTCGTCGTGCGACATCGCCTCGTTTGCGACGACATATTTTGCGTGATTAAGCGCGGATGTATTTAAAATTTCATTCTGCGCAAGCTGATTTAGCCCCGATTTTGCGCGCACATTGTTGATGTAGCTTAACGGATCGTCGTAAAAGGAAAAGCCGCTCATCGCAACAAGCGGCTGTTTTAAATTTGAAGGGGTGTTTTCGCATGCGGCAAAAAGCGCGCAGATCGCCCCAAGACCCAGGAGCCTAAGCCGTAGGGCCCGCTTTGGCAAACTCGACCCCCTCTTTTACGTCCTCGTAGCGTTTGAAATTCTCTTCAAACATCTTTGCAAGCTTATCGCGCGTGATCTTATATTCCGCCGGGTGCGTCCACGTGTTGATCGGATTTAGCAGCTTCGTCTCGACGCCCGCGAGCTCTTTTGGGATCGCGAGGTTAAATTTCTCGAAATTTTCAAATTCGCACTTTTTGATACTGCCGTCAAGGATCGCGTTTATGCACGCGCGCGTGGCTTTGATGCTCATTCGCTTGCCCACGCCGTACGCGCCGCCGCTCCAGCCGGTGTTTACGAGATAGACGCTGACGTTGTGCTTGTCGATCTTTTCGCCCAGCAGCTTAGCGTAAACGGTCGGGTGCAGCGGCATAAACGGCTCGCCGAAGCACGCGCTAAAGGTCGCCACGGGCTCTGTGATACCGCGCTCGGTGCCCGCAACCTTTGCCGTATAGCCGCTTAGGAAATAATACATCGCCTGCTCTTTGGTTAGCTTTGCGACCGGCGGCAAAACGCCGAATGCGTCGGCTGTTAGGAAAATGATATTTTTCGGATGGCCGCCCGCAGAGCTTGGCTCGTAATTTTCGATGTGATAGATCGGGTAGCTGACGCGGGTATTTTCGGTCTTGCTGCCGTCTTTGTAGTCCACGACGCCAGCCTCATCCGCGACCACGTTTTCAAGCAGCGCGTCGCGTTTGATAGCGGCGTAAATCTCAGGTTCGCTGCTCGGGTCTAAGTTTATGCACTTCGCGTAGCAGCCGCCCTCGAAGTTAAATATCCCCTCATCGTCCCAGCCGTGCTCATCATCGCCTATTAGCTTACGATTAGGATCGGTCGATAGCGTCGTTTTGCCCGTGCCGCTTAGGCCGAAAAATAGTGCCGTGTCGCCCTCTTTGCCCACGTTTGCCGAGCAGTGCATGCTTAGCTTGCCCTCAAGCGGCAACCAGTAGTTCATCATCGAAAAAATTCCCTTTTTCATCTCGCCGCCGTACCACGTGCCGCCGATAACCGCGACGTTTTCCTCAACGTTAAAGATAACGAAAACATCGGAATGCAGCCCGTCGCTCGCGTAATCTTCGTTTTTGCATTTGCACGCGTTGTAAACGACGAAATCAGGATGAAATTCCGCTAGCTCGCTCTCGCTTGGGCGGATGAACATATTTTTTACAAAATGCGCCTGCCATGCGACTTCAGTTACGAAGCGCACGTTTTTGCGGCTGGATTTGCTAGCGCCGCAATAGGCGTCTTGGATAAAGATTTCCTTGCCGCTTAGTTGGGCTTTGGCTTTGGCTAAAAGCTTATCGAAAAGCTCTTTTGAGATGGGCTGATTTATCTTACCCCAGGCTATGTATTTTTGGCTCGGGTCTTGTTTTACAAAGTACTTATCCTTTGGGCTGCGACCCGTAAATATGCCGGTATCGACCATAAAGGTGCCGTTACTACTGACGCGCCCTTCATTCATAGCCTTTTCAAGCTCGAAAAGCTCGTCGTAGCTTAGGTTGTGGTTGATTTTTTTGATATCTTTAAGACCTAGTTTATCCAGATCGTTCGGAGTTGTCATTTTGCGTCCTTTTTAAATTAAATTTTGATAAATGATTGCGCTATTATAGCTTAAAATTTAGGTGAGCTCGCTTAAGCACCGAGGATAGCCCTCATGAAATTTAGGCGGAAGCGCCCGCCTAAATTTAGAGCTTATCTTAAAATCGCGAGCACCTGATCGGCATCGACGGTATCGCCTTGAGCGATCAAAATTTTATCGATTATGCCGTCACGCGGGCTTTCGATATTTATCTCCATCTTCATCGCTTCAAGAACGATGACATTCTGCCCCGCCTTAACGGCATCGCCTTCCTTTATTAAAATTTTAAATACGTTACTAGGAAGCGTCGCTTTTATATCGTTATCGTCCGTACCACCTCGCGCGTCAGCAGTGGGCTGCTCGTGGGCAGAGCCTTGCAGCTGCGGCTTTGCGGGCGCTGAGGTATCGAAGCTGACGTCGTATCGATCACCGTTTACGAGCACGTTTTGTCCGGCAAATTCTACGTTGTAAATTTTGCCGTTAATCTTAACGTCAAATTTGCCGTTTTTAGAAATACCGCTTTGATGGCTTGCGGCGGGTGCTACGTCCTCTTTTTTGCGGCTCATCACCTTGCCCTCGCCTTTTAAAAACGCGATACCCTTTTCTTTGCACGCAAGCGCGATAAATATGTTCTCCTCACTAGGCTCAATGCCCTGCTCGCGTAAAATTCCTTTCGCGTAGGAGATGCTTTTACTCTCGTCTAGATCTGCGATGTCGATCGCCTTTTTATTCGTAGGCTCTAAGCCCAGCTGCTCGGCGGCTAGCTTGATTACGTCTTCGTCGGGTTTAACGGGCGTTTTACCGAAATAGCCTAGCACCATCTTGCCGTAGCCCTCGGCGATCTTTTTCCACGGGCCGAACATTACGTTGTTAAACGCCTGCTGGAAATAAAACTGACTAACTGGCGTCACGCTCGTGCCGAAGCCGCCCTTTTCGACGACTTCGCGCATAGCCTTGATGACGGCTGGGAATTTGTCTAAAATTTTATTATCGCGCATCATCTGAGTGTTTGCCGTAAGCGCGCCTCCCGGCATCGGCGAAAACGGAATGAGCGGGCTTACCTGCGTGGCCTCGGGCGGCATAAAATAATCCTTCAAGCACTCGCCCAAAACCTCTTCGTATTTTAAAATTTTCTCTGCGTCTAGCCCCAGGTCGAAATTTTGCCCCTTCGTCGCGTGCAGTAGCGTAAGAATGTCGGGCTGGCTGGTGCCGCCGCTTACGGGATGCGCGGCAAGGTCGATGCCGTCCACGCCCGCAACGAGCGCAGCCTGGTAGCATGCGACGCTAACGCCCGCCGTCTCGTGAGTGTGCAGGCGGATATGCACGCCGTCGCCTAAAATTTTACGCGCGCGCTTGATCGTCTCATAGACCTTCTGCGGGCTGCTGGTGCCGCTTGCGTCTTTGAAGCAGACGCTGTCGAACGGAATCTGCGCGTCTAAAATTTGACGCAGAATTTTTTCATAAAAAGCCGCATCATGCGCGCCGCTGCATCCCGGCGGCAGATCCATCATCGTAACTACGACCTCGTGCTTGAGCCCGTGGCGCGAGATGCGCTCGCCGCTAAATTTTAAATTTTCCACGTCGTTTAGCGCGTCGAAATTCCTAATCGTCGTCGTGCCGTGCTTGGCAAAAAGCTTGGCGTGCAGATCAATGATCTCGCGGCTGCCGGTATCGAGCGTGACGGTATTTACGCCGCGACTAAGGGTCTGTAGGTTCGCCTCAGGCCCCACGATACTTCTAAATTTATCCATCATCTCAAACGCGTCTTCGTTTAGGTAAAAATACAGGCTCTGAAACCGCGCGCCGCCGCCGAACTCAAAGTGCGTGATGCCGGCCTCTTTTGCCGCGCTAACGGCGGGTAGGAAATCCTCCATCGCCACGCGCGCGCCGAAAACAGACTGAAATCCGTCGCGAAAGGTCGTATCCATAACGTCGATAAGCTTTTTAGCCATTTTTAGCTCCTAGATTAAATTTAGCGTGAATTTTAATATTTCTAGCCTAAAAAAGCTTTTAAACCAAAAACCCCCGGAAAGATTGCGAGCGTTAATAGCACTAGAATTTGCAATAAAATAA
>NZ_CALIBH010000063.1 GCF_938045775.1 uncultured Campylobacter sp. | reverse complement strand
AGCGCTTGCCAAAGGAAGCTACGATAAGAACAAAGCCTATAAAATTCCTCAAGACATAGCCGAGGTAAATATTTTAGTGGATCGCGCAGTGAATGACGCGAGCTTTGAGATCAGCAGCGAGGAACTTTTCAATCTCGTAAATAATGAAAAATTCAGCGAGCAGGATTTTATCGGCTTTGCCAAAAAGCTAAAAAATCATCTCGCTCCAGAGCAATACAAAGCCTTTTTCGAGCGGCTCAAAAACGAGAATCAAGAAGCGACCGAGGCATATCTGTACGCGCTATATGAGCTTGGCATGATCGACGAGTTTAGAGAGCAGCTAAGTCTTGCCGACGGCGACGAGTTTGAGAAGTTTAAAATTCTGCTATTTTTGCGCGACAACGGCAAAAACGTCCCTGCGTCGCTGTTATTTTAGCTCGGTAATTTTACGAGTTCGTTTTATGCGGGTAAGAGAGGCTGCCTTTAAGCTCTTTGCGTCTATTAAACACAGCCTGCGCGATAAATTTTAAAGTGCGGGTAAAATTCTAACTCGCGCAAATTTTAAATTTCAAAATTTATCGAAAAATCAATGCGCGTAAGCGGTAAAATTTAAAAGATTTGCTTGCGTAGTGCGCGTGTAAACGGGTTTTGCATTTATGCTATGAAGTTTAGAATTTAAACATAAAGCACAAGACTTGCTAGCTGAATAAAGTGCTGAAATTTTAAAATCCGCGCGGCGTTTTGCAAGCTGCTTGCTGGGTTTGCCGTGCAAATAAAATTTGGTGGTGATCATCCTTGCTGCCGTTTTGCCACCACTCAAATTAGCCAAGCTTAAAAATAAAATTCGCGCCTAAATTCGAATACGCGGCCTATGAAATTTAAAATTTTAAAGCTCGCGGCAAAACCCGCTGCAAGCATTGCGGTATTAAATTTAAAGGTTTAAATTCAAACGAAATCAAAATGAGAAATTTAAAATGACGGAAGATTTTTTTAAAAGAAACCCTCTATTTTTGGCGCCTTTGGCGGGCTTTTCGGATCCGCCGCTGCGGGGCGTAGTGAAAAAATTCGGATGTGACGCGACCGTAAGCGAGATGATAAGCGCAAATGCCCTTGTTTTCGAGGGCGAAAAGACGCTAAAGATGCTCGAAAAAAACGCCGCGGAAACCCCGTTTTTCGTGCAGATCGCAGGCAGCGATGCGGAAATCATAAAAAAGGCGGTTTTGCTCATCAATAAATTTGACGGCATCGACGGCATCGATCTAAACTGCGGCTGCCCTGTTCCCAAAGTCGTAAAGCAGGGTGCCGGCTCGGCGCTGCTGCTTGATCCACCCCGTCTATCGCGCTTGGTCGAGACTATAAAAAAGTATTCGAACAAAAAATTTACGAGCGCGAAGGTGCGGCTGGGCTTCGGCGCCGTGGATATCGAAAATATCGCGCACGCCGTACAGAGCGCAGGAGCTGATTTTATCGCTATTCACGGACGTACCAGAGCGGGCGGATACAGCGCGGCAGTGGATTACGGCGCGATCGCAAGAGCCAAACGCGCGCTGCAAATCCCCGTGATCGCAAACGGCGACATAAACTCCTCCAATGCGCCCGCAGTGCGAGACCTTAGCGGCGCAGACGCGCTGATGATCGGTCGCGCGGTAATCGGCAGGCCGTGGATCTTTCGCGAGATCAAAACGGGCGAGCAGGCAAGTGACGCGCTAAAAAGAGAGGTCGTGCTCTATCATTTCGCTCAAATGCTTAGCCATTACGGTAGCCACGGCGTGGCGATATTTCGCAAGCATCTGCACGAATACTCCAAGGGGCGCGAAAATGCCGCAAGCTTTCGCGAGCAGATCAACCACGTTGCCACCGAGAGCGAAATGACTCGGCTGATCGAGGAATTTTTTAGCTAAATTTAGAATTTTAGGAACTCTGATGATTATTTTAAAAATTATAGCCTGCGCGTTTTCGATGGGTTTTTGCTTGATGAATATTTCGAGCTTGGGCGATTTTGTGGTATGGCGTATTTTTGACACGTCTAGCGTCTGGGATGACGATCCCATAGAATGGCTACAGCAGAAGTGCGTATATTTCATATTTTTGTGGATATCTTTTTGCGGGGTTTGCGCGGTGCTCGCCAAAAAGCTAAAGGATTTTGATAGGCTTGTGAATTTTTTCGTCAATCTGTTTTTGCCGATCGTGGCGATTTGGATACTATCGCCATATTTAGGGATAATAATTGCGGCCGTTTGCATTTCGGATACACACCTTGTTGACTTCTATTCCGCATTGCTTAGCGCATTAATATCTATCGTTCTTTTTATGGTCGTCGTAAGGGAGGTCCTAAAGCAGATTTATCCGTCCAAGTCCTAGCGCGCGAAATTTTAAAATTTAGTACAGAGCTTTTATCTACCGCTTATATCATAGCCTGCGCGTTAAAAGGCGAGGGCGTTAAAATTTAAGGAGAAATTATGCAAAATATCTACATCATCGGCGACGTGCATGGCTGCTACAGGTCGCTTTTGGCTCTGATAGAGCAGCTTCCGCGTAAATTTGATAGTAAAATTTGCTTCGTTGGCGATCTGATCGACCGAGGTCCTGCGAGCGCGGATGTGGTTGAATTTGTGCGCGTCCGCGGATATGACGCGGTGATGGGCAATCACGAAAAGCGCTTTGTGGGCAACGCAAAAACTGCACTAAGGTGCGCAAAGACGGGCAAATTTACGAGCTCAAATGACCTCTACGCATTTTTTAGCCTGGATGAAAGCTGGCTATTTAATAACGGCGGTGAGGCGACGCTAGCGTCGTATTATCGTCACGGAGGCGTGAAACAATGCAAGGAGCATCTGCGGTTTGTCTCGCGGCTGCCGATTTACCTGGAGTATGATTTGCGTGATGAAAGCGGTCGCGCCCTCGTCGTATCGCACTCCGCAGTGGGTCGCGCGTGGGGGATTAGACACGATGCAGAGCGCGCGAAAAGCTTCGCCGCTCACGTGCTAAGCGGGCGCGGAGATGATAGCGCGAATGATGGAATTTTTAATGTCTACGGGCACACGCCGGTAAAAAAGCCCGTCATTACGGAATTTAGCGCAAATGTCGATCTGGGCTGTGTTTATAAAAAGCACTGGGGCGAGAAGGCGAGGCTTTGCGCGCTGGAGTTTCCCTCAAAGAGAATTTTCACGCAAGAATGCATAGATTTTTGAGTTCGCATCCAGGCTCGCACGTATTAAAATTTAAATTGCGCAGGCTGTTTGAAAGCGAAATTTTTAGAATTTAAAGGCGCGTTCTTAAAGCGTCCGTCGCGCAGTCAGGTCGCGTGAAATTTTAAATAATATCCCTTAGCTTGCGCGCTTCATACATCCACGCCTCAAGCTCATCCCAGCGCTCGTCACGAATCATCTGTACGCAAATTTCAAGCTCGTTTTTAAAAGCATCGATTGCACCCAGCAGGTTCGTGCGGTTTTGCTTAAAAATATCGACCCACATCTGCGGCGAGCTTTTGGCGATACGGCTCATGCCCGAAAAGCTACCGCCGGCTAAATTTATGATGTTGCGGCGATTTTCCTCTTTTAGTACGCTGTTTACGAGCGAGTAGCTGATCGCATGCGGTAGGTGCGAGATGAGCGCCACGTGGTGATCGTGGCTTTTTGCGTCCATAAATACGATCTTCATCCCCGCGAACGAAAAAATTTCGACCGCTCGTTTGATATGCACTTCATCCGCGCCGTGATCGTCGCAGATGACGACTACTGCGCCGTTTAAAAGCTCTTTAAATGCTGCTTGCGGGCCGGAGTTTTCGGTACCCGCCATTGGGTGAGCCGCGATGAAATTTCGTCTGATTTGCGGCGGGCAGTTTTGCAAAATTTTAAATTTCGTGCTTCCTAGATCGATGATCGTCGTCTCGCTTCTGCAGTCGCTTAGTTTTTGCAATGTCTCAATAATTGCCTCCACGGGGATTGCGAGAAAGATCGCGTCGCAGCTTTGCTTCATCTGCTCCAGACTTAAAATTTCATGCACGAGCCCGAGTCGCAGAGCTTCTTTTTCGTTTTCGCGGCTGATGTCGCAGCCATAGACGGCGCTAATTATTTTGGTGCTTTTTAGACATAGCCCAAGAGAGCCGCCGATGAGACCCAAGCCGATAATTCCTATCTTCATAAAATTCCTTTTTGATATATGCAAGTTTTAATTTTAATGTGGTATTATACGCAAATTATTTTCGTTTTTAGGTAAAATTTTATGAAAAAAAGCGTTTTTTTACTCTTAGTAGGCGGGATTTCCGTGGCATGCGCCGCGCAGATAAAATCCATTAAATTTGAAGGGCTAAGGCATCTTTCTCCACAGGTCGCACAGCAAATTTCAGGACTTAAAGTAGGCGATGAGCTTAACGGCGAAAACACCAATGCTGCGATCTCGAAGCTATTTGAGCAGGGCTATTTCAGCGACGTTTATATCAGCGAACAAGGCGGCGCGGTCACTATCAACGTAACCGAAAAACCGACCATCGCCAAGGTCGAGATCAAAAACGTAGTTACCAACGACCGCGATAAGATCAATGAGCTCATCGGCTTGCGTCCGGGTCAGGTTTACGATGAGGTGGCTGCTAAAAAAGCAGAGACCCGCATCAAGCAATACTACGAAGTCAAGGGCTTTTTCGACACCGTGGTGGAATTTTATCCAAAGCCGATAAACGACGATAAATCGGTCATCTTGCTAACGATCGAGGTAAATCGCGGCGAAAATATCATCATCGATAAGGTAAATTTAGTAGGCGCGGACAAGCTCGACTATGACGATATTGAGCCATCCGTCGCCAATAAAGAACGCGAGATGCTGGGCTGGATGTGGGGCTTTAACGATGGCAAGGTAAAAACCGCCGAGCTTCCTAACGATGCAAATAGAATTCAAGAAGAATATTATAAAAAAGGCTACTTAGACGCGCAGGTTTCTGCGCCGCTACTTAATGCCGATATGGATAATTACACTGCCGATCTTACCTACTACATCAGTGAGGGCGAGCAATACACCGTAAGCTCTGTAGATATCGAGTATCCTGCAGATATAATCAAGCTTGATAAAGAAAAGGTTTTGGACGATTTTAAGCTTCAAAAGGGCGATACAATGAATTCCGAGCGTTTGCGCCGCGATATGAATACGCTAGAGACTTTAGTCGCGGATCAGGGATATGCCTACGTGCGTATCGTGCCTAAGACTAAGCAGGACAAAGAAGCTCGCACGGTTGCTATCACGTATCAGGTTATCCCAGAGGATAAAGTCTATATTAGAAACGTAACGATTTCGGGTAACGATAAGACCGAGGATAAGGTCATCCGCCGCGAGATGTATCTGACCGAGGGAAATTTATATAGCAAAACCGACTACAACGATTCGTTAAATTCTTTAAAACGCACGGGGTATTTCGATGAGGTGGAGATTAAAGAAAACCGCGTTTCTAACGATCAGATCGATCTTGAAGTCGCAGTCAAAGAAGCTCCTACAGGCTCTATCACGGGTGGTATCGGATATGGCAGTGAGGATGGAATTTTACTTAGCGGCGGTATCAGTGATCGTAACGTATTCGGCACCGGCTTGCACGGCGCGTTCTCGGTTGAAAAGAGCGACGATCAGCTAAGCGGACGTTTGAGCTTAACCAATCCTAGAGTGTTTGATTCTGAGTATAGCTTGGGCGGATCGATCTTTGCCAACGACTACGACTGGGACGATTACGATGAGAAATCTTACGGATTTTCAATTACGGGCGGTCGCAAGATCGGGCGCAATACCGACGTAAGCCTTACATATTATCTAGAAAAAAGTGAGATTAAGGGCTTAAACGAATATTACGCCAAAGCAGGCTATCTAGATGGTAAGAATTTAAAAAGCTCGATTATCCCGTCTATTACATACAACAGCACCGATGATTATTACTTACCACGAAGCGGTATGATCGCAAGTGCCAGCTTAGAATACGCGGGTCTTGGCGGCGATATGGACTACACCAAGGCGCGAGGATCGTTTAACTATTATTTTGGCTTGCGAGATTATATCGATTACGACATTATCTTTAGATACAAAGCTGCAACGGGCTATATGTGGGAAGGTAATAAAAAGATCCCGATCAACGAAAAGCTATTCCTAGGCGGAATGAAAAGCATTAGAGGCTACGAAGGTCGCAGTATCCCGAAAAAGGAGATTTGCTTAAATGCAAATAATTGCCGCTATATCGAAACGGGCGGTATGCAGAGCTTCAATAACTCCTTTGAGCTAAGCTTTCCGGTGGTCGATAGGCTTAAAATGCGCTTTGTAACGTTTTTTGATTACGGAATGATCGGCGATCATGACTGGAACGAGGAGGAGCGCTACAGCACGGGCGCCGGTATCGAGTGGATGACGCCGATGGGGCCTTTGCAGTTATACTTCGTTAAGCCGCTTAATAAAAAGCCGCACGACGACACAAATAGCTTCGAATTTAGTATCGGCGCTAGATTTAATTAAACGCGACGACTTGCGAACGCTGTGGCGTGCGTAGAATTTTCTACTGCACGCCTTAAAATTTAGTAACGCTGCAATTTTGACTTTTCTTGTCGCGCTAATTTGGCAGTTAAACTATTTTAGGCGGTTTGAGCTAAATTTTAATTGGAATTCCGCCCGGCTTAGGATGAAATTTAAACGCGTAGCTTGCTTTGAATTTTTTAGAATTTTATTTATCAAGATAGTTTAAAATTTCATTCGTATGGTAAAATTTTAAGCACAAGAGTTCTAAAAAATCAATACAAGCCATTAGCATAATTTAAAGAAATTCTATATTGAAATTTTAAAGATTACGATATAGACGATAAACGCCGCTTTGTTGTGCGCGAAATTTCACTGCATAGGATTTAGCGCGCCACTGAATTTTAAAGCTCATAAATTTTGAGATTCTAAAATCGCTAGAATTTAAAATTTTAAATCGCCTCGTAAATCGCTAAACATTTGCGTTAAATTTTGCCTCGCTTTACCGATAATTTAAGTTAAGCTTGTAAAATCGCGCTCTAAAATCATATCAAAGGCTCTTTTATGCGTAGAAATGGCAATGGAACGAAGCTTAAAATTTTAATATTTCTTATTATAATATGCGCTTTGGTTTATGGAATCTTTAGAATTTTTACCTCGCCGAAATTTGAAAAAAATCCTCCGCAAATTGCGCTGGAAAATGAAATTTATTGGAATTTAACCTCGCCTTTAAAGATTAAAATTTCAGACGATACCGGCATTAAGCTTGTCCGCGTAAACTTAAACGACGGAGCCAGCACGATACCGCTACTAAATGAGGAGCTGAACGTTCCGCAAACGACGCTAGAGCTTGCCGTGCAATTTCCTAAAAATTTGATGCTTAATAAAGATAAAAACTACAAGCTTGAGGTTTTCGCAAACGACATTAGCTCTTGGAATTTTGCGCAAGGAAACAAGAGCGTAAAAACGGCAAATATAATAATAGATGACAAAAAGCCCGTCATAAATATCATCAATCAATCCTATAAAATCACCAAAGGCGGTAGCGCTGTAGTCGTATTCTCAGCTAAAGACGAGCGCCTAAACGAAGTCTATGTCAAAACCAACTATGGCAAAATTTTTAAAGCAATTCCTTTTGTAAAAGAGGGCTATTATGCGTCTCTCGTAGCGTGGCCTGCAAATTTAGAGGAATTTCGCGCAGAAGCGGTCGCCACCGATCGTGCAGGCAACGAAAGCATTTCGCAGATCAAATATTTTTATCAGGACAAAAAATATAAAGTCTCTACTATCAAGCTAAATCCGGGCTTCATTAACGGCAAAGTAAGTGATCTGGCTAGCCAATATGCGCAGAATTTTAACTCAATGAGCGATTTGGAGAAATTTAAGTTCGTAAACGAAACTCTGCGTAAGAAAAACGGAGATGATCTGCACGCTGCTACTAGCGCGGTGCACGAGGATAGAATAAATGGATTTGAGCTAAAGCCTTTTTATCCGCTTGCTAAAGGCGCAGCGGTAGCAAGTTTTGCCGATCATAGGATATTTTTTATGAACGACGAACAAGTAAGCGAGTCTTGGCATATGGGGCTTGATCTAGCAAGCGTTGCAAACGCCGATATCAAAGAGAGCAACTATGGCAAGGTGGTTTTCGCGCAGGAAAACGGAATTTTCGGATTAAATTTAGGAATTTACTACGGCTTCGGATTATACGGCATCTACGGACACTGCTCGGCGACGCAGTTAAGCGTCGGCAGCGACGTAAAGCCGGGCGATATTCTAGCACAGACGGGCTCAAGCGGCTTTGCTTTCGGAGATCATCTGCATTTTGGCATCGTAGTTCAGGGTGTGGACGTAAGACCCGAGGAGTGGATGGATCCTAAGTGGATGAAAGATAACATTACCGATGTCTTAGAATCGTCCAAAAAAGTAATAGAAAAAGGTAAGTAAATTTTAAAATTTTCGCTATAATGCGCGGGTTAATGAAAACGAGGATAGAAATGAGACAGACAACGATAGCTAAGAAAGTCCATAACGTCGGCATCGGGCTGCACAAAGGTGAGCCTATCAGACTTACGTTAGAGCCTTTAGAGGCAGGCAGTGGAATCGTATTTTATAGAAGTGATCTTGGCATTAGTTTTAAAGCCGAGCCGAAAAACGTCATAAATACGCAGATGGCGACCGTCGTAGGAAATGAGAAGGGCTATATATCAACAATAGAGCATCTAATGAGCGCCATTAATGCCTATGGTATTGATAATATCCGTATTATCGTCGATGCTAACGAAATTCCTGTGATGGACGGAAGTTCGGCGAGCTTTTGTATGCTTTTGGACGAAGCGGGAGTAAGAGAGCTCGACGCGAATAAAAAAGCCCTTATTATCAAGCGAGCCGTGGAAATTAGAGAGGGCGATAAACTCGTGCGGCTGAGCCCTAGCAAGAGCCCTAAATTTGATTATACAATTAAATTTAGCCATCCGCTCATCGGCACTCAGCACCATGTTTTTGAATTTAGTAAGAAAGCTTATCTTAAAGAAATTTCGCGGGCGCGCACGTTTGGATTTTTAAAAGACGTGCAGGCGCTACGCTCCATGGGGCTGGCTCTAGGCGGCAGCTTAGAAAACGCCGTCGTAATCGATGAGAATAAGATTTTAAATCCAGAGGGCTTGCGTTTTGAAAACGAGTTCGTCCGCCATAAAATTTTAGACGCGATCGGCGATCTTGCGCTCGTTGGCGCTCCGATTTTGGGCGATTATACGGCGTTTGCGGGAAGCCACGATCTAAATCATAAGCTCACTTTGGCAGTCCTTGCCGACGCGAAAAATTTCGAGCTAGTAGATCTTACCGCCGAGGTTGTGCGCGAATATCAAAAAGTCTTTGCTTAAGGCTGCAAAATCAAAGAGGTTGAAATTCTAATCGCTGCTCTTAGCGCTCCGTGCCTGCTCGGTGTGTATGAAAACGGCGCTAAGATCGCGGAATTTACAAGCGCCGAAGGCGAAAAAGCCGATAAATTTCTGGTCGCTAAATTTAGCGAAATTCTAAAAACTTATAAAATCAAAGAGCTCATCTACGCAAATACTCCCGGCAGCTTTATGGGCATGAAGGTAAGCTACGTGATATTGCGCACGCTTAGCATCGCTCTTGATGTGCCGCTATACGCAATCAACGGCTTTGAGCTAAGCGGCTTCGGACCGATCAGAGCGAATAAAAACTTCAGCTACGTTTATGAGAACGGAGAAATCAAAATGAAAAAATGTGCCCCTGCCACGCTATCTTTGCCGCAGGATTTATCGGTTTTAAATAAAAGCGATGATATACTTCCAAATTACATCATAGAAGCGGTTTAGGAGAGAGCTTGATTATAAGAATTCCTGCGACGAGCGCAAATTTAGGCCCCGGTTTCGACGCGCTCGGCCTTAGCCTAGGGCTATTTAACGAAGTAGAGATTACCGAGCAGAAGTTTTTTTGCGTATCGCTTAGCGGCGAGGGTAGCGACAGAGCGTGGCTTAAGAAGGGCAACGCTTTTTTGAATATTTTCAATGAAATTTACAAAAAACTAGGCGGCGGGCAAGAGATAAATTTTAAATTTGCTTTTCACAATAACATCCCGTTTTCGCGCGGGCTGGGCAGCAGCTCGGCCGTGATAGTAGGCGCTATCGCAAGCGCTTATAAAGTTTGCGGCTTTGAGATCGACCGTGCTAAAATTTTAAACACGGCGCTGGAATATGAAAATCACCCGGATAATATCGCACCAGCAACGCTCGGCGGCTTTGTCAGCAGCGTCGTGGACGGCAAGACGGTTCGAACGCAAAAATGCGAAATTTCGCAAGATCTGCAAGCCGTCGTCGTTATTCCTGATACGCCGATGCCTACGAACGAATCTCGCGGCAAGCTGCCTAAGAGCTTTTCGATCAAAGATTGCGTTAGTAATCTCTCGCACGCGGCGTTTCTGACCGCTTGCTTTATGCGACGCGACTACGACAGCTTGCGCTATGCCTGTATCGACAAGATGCACGAGCAGATGCGCATGAGCGTGCTTCCGCAGCTTTTTAAGCTGCGCGAGATCGCCTATGATAACGGCGCGCTTATGAGCTCGCTCTCGGGAAGCGGCTCAAGCTTTTTAAATTTAGCCTACAGATCCGACGCCGCAAAGCTTAAAGCCTGCCTTAGCGAAAATTTTAAAAACTTCCGCGTCGAAATTTTAGATATCGACAATGGCGGCTTTAATATTGACTAAGAAAAATAAAGATATAATCGCATGAGCGAACCGATTAGGATGTGCGTTATTTGCAAGGGGCGCTTCGCCAAGCGCGAACTCCACGCCTTTTTGCAAAATTTTAAAAATATAAGCTCAAACAGACAATTTTATATTTGCGACGGTTGCATAAATCAAAAAGAGAAAATTTCAAAATATCTATCTAAATTTGCGTCTAGCGCAGATTTGGGACATATCAAGGAGAGGGTTTTAAATGGGTGTTCTGATTAAAGATATCGCGGACGAGCTTGGATACGCAAGCAAAGAGATAATCGAAAAAGCGCAGGAGATGGGCTTTAAGAGGGTAAAAACCGCGTCGAATAAAGTAAGCGAAGAAGAAGCTGCCGCTATTTACGATTATATCCAGACGGGAATTTTACCGGGGAAAAAGTCAAAGCCTATGAAAAAAAGCTCCGAAAAAGCGCAAGAAGACGAGAATAAGCCCGCTAAAAAACAGAGCGAAACTAAAAGAACCGCTAAAAAAGAGAGTCCTAAAAAGGCGGAAAGCTTAAAAGCTTCCGAATCCAAAGAGCCCGCGCAGAGCGCCAAAGAGCCTAGCGACGAAAAAACGCGTACGCAAGAGCTCGAGGAAAAAACCGAAAAGTCCCAAAATCAAAAAGAAGAAATTTCCTCCGCCCCGCAGGAGAAAGAGGAGAAACAAAACGCCGCCTCAAAGCCTGCGCCGGTGCAGATAAACAGCGGCGATAGCATCGCTAGCGAGAGCCTGCAAAAGCGTCGTGGCCTAGTCATCGTAAAAAAGAAAAAGGAAGTTCAAGCCCCGGCGGCACAAGATAGAACCGAGCCTAGGCGCGAAAAGATAAGTGCGAGCTTGGAGGCGATCTTTTCAAATGCTGAACTAAATTTGAAAAAGAAAAAGATCGAAAAGAAAAAAGCTCCCGCGGCTAAAAAAGAGAACGCCCTTAAAATCGACATCATTCCTGATCACGAGATGGCGGATATCGTCATCGAGGACGAAGATGTCGTGGTAATGCCCGATTTCACCGTCAAACCGATCCAAACCGAAAACCGCATCAAAAGTAAAAACCAACCTAATATTTATCGCGCCTCGCAGAATCAAATTTTTAGTAGCGAAGGCGGCATAAGTCGCGGCGGTCGCAAAAAGCATAAAAAAGCCCCTCGCGAGCAGGGTAGCGAAATCGTAAGCTCTGTAAATATCCCAAAAGAGATCCGCGTCTATGAGTTCGCCGATAAGATCAAAAAGCAGCCTAGCGAGATCATCGGCAAGTTATTTGCGCTTGGAATGATGACGACGAAAAACGACTTTTTGGACGAGGACGCGATAGAAATTTTAGCAAGCGAATTCGGTATCGAAGTAAATATCATCGATGAGTCGCAGGAGTTTGACTATATCAAGGCTTACGAGGACAGCGAAGGCGAAGAAAATTTAATCGCTAGAGCGCCAGTCATCACCATTATGGGACACGTCGATCACGGCAAAACGAGCCTGCTTGATTATATCCGAAACTCTCGCGTAGCAAGCGGCGAAGCGGGCGGCATCACGCAGCACGTAGGCGCGTATATGGTCGAAAAAAACGGCAGGAAGATCACCTTCATCGACACTCCGGGTCACGAGGCCTTTACTTCGATGAGAGCGCGCGGAGCGGAGGTTACCGATATCGTAATCATCGTAGTGGCGGCAGACGACGGCGTCAAACCTCAGACTAAGGAGGCTATAGCGCACGCCAAGGCGGCAAACGTCCCGATCATCATCGCGATAAATAAAATGGACAAGCCTAATGCTAATCCAGATCTCGTAAAAACGGGGCTTGCAGAGCTTGATATCATGCCTACAGAGTGGGGCGGCAGCTACGAGTTCGTGCCGATCTCCGCAAAGACGGGCGACGGAATCGAAAATTTATTAGAGATCGTGCTTTTGCAAGCCGATCTTTTGGAGCTCAAAGCCGATCCTAGCAAGCAGGCTAAGGCAACCATCATCGAAAGCTCCCTGCAAAAAGGTCGCGGCGCGGTTGCTACCGTCATCGTGCAAAACGGCACTCTACACGTCGGAGACACCGTCGTAGCTGGTATCGCATACGGCAAGGTGCGCGCGCTTAGCGACGATAAGGGCAGGGCGCTAAAACAAATTTTACCGGGCGAATGCGGCGTCATCATAGGCCTTAGCGAGGTTCCGGGCGCGGGCGAGACGCTGATCGGCGTTTCAAGCGATAAGGAAGCGCGCGAGTATGCGAGTAAAATTTATGAGCATCAGCGCCAAAAGGAGCTTAGCAAATCGACCAAAGTCACCATCGACGAGTTAAGCGCCAAGATTGCCGAAGGCTCGCTAAAGAGTCTTCCGGTGATTGTCAAGGCCGACGTCGCTGGCTCGTTAGAGGCTATCAAAGCAAGCCTTGAGAAGCTCCGCAACGACGAAGTCAAGGTCGATATCATCCACAGCGGCATCGGCGGTATCACGCAAAACGACATTGCCTTAGCAAGCGCTAGCGAAAACTGCGTGATCTTGGGCTTCAACGTCCGTCCTACGGGCGAGATCAAAGAGCTTGCCAAGGAGCGCGGCGCGCAGATTAAGACCTACAACGTCATTTACAATCTCATCGACGACATCAAGGCGCTTTTGAGCGGCCTTATGAGCCCGATCATCAGCGAGGAGGCCTTGGGTCAAGCCGAGATCCGCCAGGTCATCAACGTGCCTAAGATCGGGCAGATCGCGGGTTGTATGGTTACCGACGGCCTTATCGCTCGCGGCGCGAAGATCCGCGTCATCAGAGAGGGAGTCATCGTTTTCGAAGGCAACGTCAGCTCGCTCAAGCGCTTCAAAGACGACGCCAAAGAGGTCGCCAAAGGCTTCGAGTGCGGCGTAGGCATCGAGGGCTACGACGATATGCGCGTGGGCGATTTTATCGAAAGCTACAAGCAAAAAGAGGAGCAGGCTACGATCGACTAATGCTCACGGATTTTGCGTGGGCATTCGCTTTGTTTGTACGGCTTGCGGCTAAATTTGAAGTCGCGATCGCGCCTTGAAATTTTATGCTCGCAGAATTTGAGCGTAAAATTTCGCCTTTTAAATTTAGAGGCGGAGCGTGCGGGCAAGGCTTTAAATTTTGTCGGTTTCTGCGCAAGACTCTGCCGCGTAGCGCCAGTTTTGAAATTTTAATGTTTAGATTTTTCTTGCGGCTCGTCTTTGCGATCAAATTTTAAATTTACGCCGTTTGCTGATCGCAGTTTTTTCCGCGCGATTTAAATTTTAAATTTAATCGCAAAGTTGAAATTTTAAAGCGGCGAAATTTAGATTGCGCGCGGCATCGAAGCGTTTTTAAAATTTAAGATAAATTTCGAAGCGGCGCAGTGTGGAAAAAACAGCGACGCGGAGGACGGCGCTGTGCAAGCGGTGCAAAACAAGGCCGCAACGGCGTGCGGTGTCATTGCGGCGCTGCCAAAAGACGGCAGCGTGGGTATCGTAAATAGCGACGCAGTAAGCGAGCGTAGCGCAAAGAGAGTACCGCTGCGCGCTGTATTCTTACAGTGTCAAGATGGGCAGCGTGGCAGCGGTATAGATAGCGCCGTGGCGAGCAGGATACGGCATAGAATAGCACCGCGTCTTGGCGCGGAAATATTTCTGCGGTAGCGGTATGGTTATACGATGAGCTTCCGTGCGCAAGCCATGAAATTCTTGCGCGATCTGCGTTTTAAATTTAAACGCAAAGTACGGGCTAAAATTTAAAAGTAAAATTTTAAAGCAGGGCTTGTGCCTTTTAAAATTTAAGAGCGAAATTCTAAAAAGTGCGGCGCCGTTTGCAATACCAGCGCGCAGCAAACCGCTTAGAATTTAAATGGACGCTCCGGCGCGACGCGCGCCGCGTCAAATTTAAACAGACCGCGTCGCCGCAGGGCGGATATTTCGTCATGCCGAAGCGAGATAAAATTCTGCGTTGCCGCCGCGCCGAAGCGAGATAGAATTCCGCATCGCCATAGGATGGACGCGAAATAAAATTCTGTGTCGCCGCAAGACGGACGCTCCGCTGCGACAAAGCAATAAAATTCCGTCATCGCAAGACGCAAAATAAAATTCTACGCCGTATAATTTGCGGCGATTTAAGATAGCGAGGTAAAGATGAATCCGACCGAACTAAGAAGACTTCGCACGCAAAGCGTGCTAAAGCAGCTCATCCCCGAAGCGCTCGCGAGCCTTGAGGACGAGCTTTTGCGCGGGTTGTGCGTCACCGACGTGGAGTGCAAGCGCGGGCGCTACGACGCGTTTGTATATCTGGATAAAAACGCCTTCGACGAGCGCGAGCAGGAATTCGTGCTCGAAAAGCTTGACCGCGTGGCGAGATATTTGCAAAACTTCTGCGCCGAGGCGGAGGGCTGGTACCGCTGCCCCGCGTTTCACTTCAAATTTGACGACCGCTTGGAGTATCAAAACAAAATGGACGATCTTTTTGACAAAATAGAGGAGGAGCTGCGCAAAAATGGTTGATTTAGAGGCTTTGGCGCGTGAGTGCGGCGTGCAGCTTTACGACGTGGAGACGGTGAGCGAAAACGGCAGAACGATCTATCGCATCAGTATCACGAAAGCAGGCGGCGTGGACCTGGACGACTGCGAGCGGCTATCGAGGCTGCTTTCGCTGATTTTTGACGTGGAGCCGCCGCTTGAGGGCGAGTGGACTCTGGAGGTCGGCTCTCCCGGGCTTGAGCGCAAGCTAAGCAAGCCACAGCATTTCGCAAACTCCGTGGGCGAGCTGGTGCGTCTAAGCCGCACGGACGGGCAGAAGCTAAGCGGCGAGGTGCTAGACTGCGAAGGCGGCGTGCTTAGGCTACGTACGGACGACGGCGAGGTAAGCGTGCGACTTGACGAGATCAAAAAGGCGCGAACCTACGTGCAGTGGTAGCGGTGGAGATTTTTAAAATTTTGTATGTAGGGCTTTGGTGTGCGGTGTTTGAGAAGCGTAGACTTAAATTTCAAGCTAAAGCGGCGAGGCTAATTTAGATTTGTTTTGTTTGTGTACTTTAAGTATCGCTCCTATTGCAAGCGATGCACGGCTCGCGGCATATTGCCTTGCTTTTTAATTTGACGCACGGCGCGCAAACACACATGCTGCGCACGCAAGTCTTTCACATTGTGATTGATCGTATGCGCCGGGTAAGACGTCATTTTGTCGAGCTTTCGGCGGAGTTTGAGTTTGCGTCAGCGATTATAGGCATGTGATACGAGCGTGCATGCCGCGGGCAGAGCGGAAATTTTAGTAAATATTGACCTCGCGCGCGTATGAGTTTGCGGCGCCTTATTGCATCGCGTGAGCACGCGGGCGCGTTAAAATTTAGATACCTTTAAAATTTGTTGCTCTCGGCTGCTTTTGATCTCTCCCTGTGCCCTGTGCAAAATTTTAAAATTTCCGCGCCGTTTTGTCTGTTTTTAAATTTCAGATCGCGCCGCCAAGGGCAAGCTTTCCGCAGCGATTGCATTGGAATTTACGCTGCGTCGCTGGGCGGTGAGTTTTGCGCATTGCTTCGGAATTTTGCGTCGCGCTAAAAGGCGGCTAAATTTAGAATTTACGCGCTGTTTTGGACACGGCAAAATTTCAGACCTTTCGCAGCAAGACAGAATTTTAAATTTACGCTTCGTCGTAAATTTAGTTTTTACGCCTGCGCAAACGCTGTGCCTATAGGCTTTGCAGCGCCTGTGTTGCAAATTGCACCGCGATATTTATTTGCAGATGCGATTTGATCGCAAAATTTCATCAATAAAGCCTTTGTAAAATTGCGACAGTCTCGCTTTAGCGGTAAAATTCCGCGCCGAAATTCCGTCCGCGAAATTTAATACACAATTTTGGCGGCAAATTTTGTTTTAAAATTTCACACGCAGAATTTCCGCCGCTAAATTCTAGGCCGCTGAATTTTAAGACGCAAAATTCTACGTGACCTAATTTTAAGCGACGAAATTTTGCCAAGCAATTTACACATTAAAATTCCGCGGGTAGAGGTTTACGCACCGCTCATCGGATAATTGGAATTTCGCCAAGCGGCGCGGATGTTTGCGACTATGAAGCGGAGATGCCGATTGTAGCTAGCAGCACGGGCGAGGTCATGAGCCCCACGATCGTAAGGATCCACGCTAATATCGCTATTACGAGCGAGGCTTGCTTTTTGACGGCTTGATAGGTCGCGGCGATCGCACACAAAAACGCAGGCGGAACGAAAACGATCCCTAGGAAAAAGATCCCTAAAATCGCGAAGACTATGGAGAGTATCCCAAGCACGTTTGATTGGGGTTGAACGGTCGGTTGTTCAGACATTTTAATCCTTTGAAGAAAATTCGTGTAATTCTACCCCCCCCTGAATTTGAGCTGAAATCAAGCCGCGCCTTTTGAAATTTCATATTCGCGCCCGCTCGCTGTTTTGCCCCAGCGCTTTATTAAATTTTACTTCGCAAAATCAGCGTTTGCGCGCTATCGGTAGACGCTCGTTCGCGCGATAGGCGAAAATTCTTGGCGTGCAAAAAGGACGCCGCAAAATTTACGATTTAGGATAAAATTCTAAAACCTGTGGTAAGATTTCGCAGTTTTGTTCCCGCGCGGAATCTTGCTCCACACATACGGCGCGTGCTTGCACTTTGATAAATTTGGCGCTTAAAGCAAGCTTGGCTCTTGCAAGTGGGCTAAGTGCGAGCCGGCGCTATCCGGTACAGCAAGGATGAGCGCAGGTGAGCTAGTCGGTTTGCGCCCGAGGCGCGACTTGCTGGGAGTAGGCGAGTTCTCCGCTCCGCCGTAATTTTGCTAAGCGATCGCAGCGGAGCGGGATAATTTAAATTTTGGATTTTGTATGAACGACGAATTTTACATGGATTTGGCGCTGCGGGCTGCGTGGCGCTATCAG
>NZ_CALIBH010000062.1 GCF_938045775.1 uncultured Campylobacter sp. | reverse complement strand
ATGAGTTTATGGCGCGCAAAAATATAGAAAGATATTTCCCCGCCACGCTTCTTTTTATCGACGGCAACCATGAAAATTTCGATATGTTGGACGAGCTGCCGCGCGAGCGGAAATTTGGCGGCACCGTGAGCGTGGGCGGCGAAAACATATTTTGGTTGCGACGCGGCGAAATTTACGAGATCGCGGGGCGGCGCTTTTTATGCTTCGGCGGCGCGCTTAGCGTCGATAAGGCGCATCGGATACCGGGGCTTAGCTGGTGGGCGCGCGAGATTCCAAGCGAGGAGGAGTTTGCTTGCGCGATGCGAAATGCGCGCGATTTCATCGCTGCGGGCGGACGGATTGATGCGGTGCTGAGCCACACGGCGCCGTGGTTTGCGATGAAATTTTTAAAAGAATACCTTTGGTGCGGCAAAAGTACCCCCGATAAAACGTCTGAGTATTTAGAGAGGATTTTCGAGCTCGTAAGGCCTAAGCGGTGGTATTTCGGGCACTTTCACGGCGATAAAAAATTCCATGCGCGAGACTGCGATTTTTATCTCTGCTACGATGAAATTTTAAAATTTGAAGACTAGCCTTAAGCCTGCGGCAGCGAAATTCCAAGCTTTGCAAACGGCGAAATTCGCTCGTAAATTTTAAATGCTGCGGCGTGCGAAATTGAGCCTTTATATTAAAATTTAAGCTAGTTTGGCTACAATGTGGCACTTTTTTAGAAAGGAATAAAGATGAAGGTTGTAATTACTTATTGTAATTCTTGATCTTATAGACCGCAAGCTCTCCGTGTGAGAGATGAAATAACAAGCGTCTATAAGGATGCAGTTGTCGAGTTGGCCACTGGTGGCAGCGGAGACTTTCTAGTAGAAGTTGACGGCAGAAAGCTTTTCTTTAATAAAGATTTTGCTAAGCCTCGTTTCCCAAGTGAAGGTGAAATTTTAAATCTAATTAAAGTTGCAGCCTAGCTCAAAGCCCGAAAGCAGGTCGCAAGATTTGCTTTCGGGCGTTTTTTATGCTCAAATTTCATATCCGTAAATTTAATCGTAAAGCTATTTTAAATTTTGCAAAAATCAGCGTTGCGTAAAGCTATACTAAATTATCCCACATTTTGGCAAATTTGAAAAGCTATTTTAATCAAAATTTATGCGAAGATCGCGGTTTAAATTTATCGCTCGGAGTTTATAAATTTCAAAAGAAAGAGGAATTTTTGCGAAATCAAAATTTCGCAAAAACAGGGGGAGATTATTTATTTGCGCGCTCGATATACTCGCCGCGGACGGTGTCAACGCGGATGACCTCGCCTTCTAGCACGTGAAATGGGATCTGTACCACGGCGCCGGTCTCAAGCGTGGCAGGCTTTTTGTTGCTGCCCTGCGTATCGCCGCGGAAATTCGGCGCAGTTTCTACGATCTTAAGCTCCACCACCTGCGGCACATCCACGCCGATCGCTTTGCCGTTGTAAAACATTATATTTACCATCATGCCATCTAGCATCCATTTTTTCGCCTCGCCCACATCCTCGTCGCTGATCGCGATCTGTTCGTAGCTATCGGTATCCATAAACTGACACGCCTCGCCGTCATCGTAGAGGTACTGCATCTCTTTTTCCTCAAGATTCGGCGCCTCGCATTTATCGCCCGCATGGAAGGTCTTTTCAAGCACCTTGCCATCGATGAAAGATTTTATTTTAACGCGCACGAAAGCTGGCCCTTTGCCCGGTTTTACGTGTTGGTATTCTATGATTTTAAACGGAATTCCGTCCACCTCGATTTTTAGACCTTTTTTTAGATCGCCCATTGAATAAGCCATAAATTTCTCCTTAAATTGATAGGGCGCGATTATAACAAATTTTATTTTAAATTGATATAATTGGCGAAATTTTAAGGGGAGGGAAGCTATGAAAAAACTCATCTACGTTTTGGTTGCGTGTGCGGCTTTTGCGCTTGGCGCGAATGCGAACGAAGCGGAGTTTGTGAAAAACCTAAAGCAAAGTCTAAATGATAAAAACGCTCAGCTCATCTCGATCGATAAGCTAAACTCGCTAAACGGGCTAAATTTGCTGATCGTCCGCTCGGGCGATAAAAAAGAGGCGTTTTTAGCTAGCGACGACGGCAAAAGCCTAGTGGCAGTGACGGAGGAGCCTAAGCTTGCGGACGCGGCGGACGCGGCGCTATTTAAGATGAGAACTCAAATTTTAAAGGACGCCAGGGATGCCGCCGCGCTTGAGCTGCTAAAGAGCATAGATCCTGCGAGATTTGCCTATATCGAGTCATTTGATAAAAATAACCCTTATATGACCTACATCGTGGGCGATCCGGAGTGCCCGTATTGCGCCGAGGAGATGAAGAGGATCACGAAGCATCTTCGTAACAGCAATGTAAAATTGATCTTTGCGCCGGTGCACGGCAAAAGCGCGTTTATCAAATCGGCGCTGATTTTAAAGCATCTAAAAGCCCTCTCGCCGAGCGATCAAAAGGGCGCGATCGACGTGATCGAGAAATACTACGACAAGGACGTGCAGGTAAGCGATGCGGACGTCTCAAAAGCCGAGCTTGATGCCGTGTATGCGGACACCAAGACGCTCTTTTCCAAAGGTGTGATCAAATCGGTGCCATACGTGATCAAGGTGAAAAAATAGTCTAAATTTGAGGAATTTAGGGCGCGGAGTTTGTGCGCGGACAGCGCGAGTTTGCTTGCATATAGCGAGTGTTTGCTTATCAATAGTCGCGGGAAATTCGCAAGTGGCTGATTTGTGCGTGGGCGATGTAGCCGTCTAAACCTGTGCTAAAATTTAGTGATAGAATTTTAAAAACTCGCATTTGGCGCTTGGCGAATTTTCTGCTTGCAGATTGTGTTTAAAATTTGCTGTCATAGTGCGCCTCCGATAGTGCGCTGTCTGCCTATCTATAGCGCCGCCGTCCGCTCAAACACACCTTCATGCCGTCTATCGATAGCGCGTCTGTCATGCCTTGTGCTTACCCATGCTCTGCCTGTGCCGCCCGTAGATAGCGTATCCGTCGGTAGCACCCCACTCATTTCTTGCGGCATACCATACGTGCACGGCACCGCTCGCTCGCGCCATATTCTAGGCTTTTTTGGCGCGCAGCTTAAAGTAAAATTTTAAAATCCTCGAGCGAAAAGAGTAAAATTTTATCGCTTTTTAGGTTGCGCAGCTCGCCGCTAAAGCCGCTTTTGGAAAACAGCGCGAGCAGATCGGGCGCGAGGTGCGCTTTTTCGCATTTGAGTATGAGCTCGTTTAGTACGTTTTTTGAAATTTTTCGCTCCTTGTATTTGCACTCGCCCGCGACGCAAAAGCTCTCAAATTTCGCGTAGATGTCGATCTCGACCTCTTTGTTCCAAAAGCTTGAAATTTGCGAAATCTCTAAATTCAGATACTTCGCGAGCAGCTCCTTGCTTAAAATTTCAAACCCGAGCCCCGCGTAGGCGTTGAAATCCGCTTTGATGAGACTCAGCACGCGCCCTATCTCGCCGCGGCGCAGCGCGGGCAGGTTCGGTTCGATAAATCTAAACCAAAACCTCGCGAAGTTGCTGCTAAAATGGACTTTGTCGGCGATATGGTAGCGGCGCAGCGCGCGCGGTAGGCGGTCATTTTTGCGAGCTTTTTGCGCTCTTTGCTCGCTTGATTTTTCGGTGATTAGGAACTTCGCGTTTATGAGATCTGCGGTGATTTTTTGCGCCGTAAATCGCGGCAAGATTTTTGAAATTCCTATTTTTTTGCGGTCGCTTCTAGCGAATTTCATCAGCGCTTTTTTGATCTGCTCTTCGCACTCGCCGCCAAATTTAAAGCGCTCGCCGAGACGTTCAAAGCAGAGCAAAATTTCATTTTCGATCGCTTCGAAAACGTCCGCGTAGCCGCTTATACAGCCTATCTCATCAAATACGAAATGAAACTGCAAAATCGCGTCGATATCGGCATCGCCTAAATTTCGCGCAGTATCTTTTAACTCGTAAATTTCGCCCTCCTTGCGGGCGTAATTTTAGCGAGTTTGGATATAATTTGCAAAAATTTTGGAGTCGCGCTTTGGATTTTGAAACGATCAAAGAAAACATCATCTTAAAAGAGGGGGTCAAATACTTCGATTTTGCCGCCTCGGGCCTTGCGTATCGCCCTATAGAAGCAGAGATCGAGCGCGTGCTTGCAACATATGCCAACGTCCATTCCGCAGGCGGAGCCAACGCCGAGATCACGAGCGATTACTACGAAAATGCAAGGGCCAAAATCAAAGAGCTTCTAGGCTGCGAAGAGCGCTACTACCTGATCTCGTGCGGATTTGGCGCGACCGCGGCGATTAAGAAGCTTTGGGAAATTCTAGGCATCTACCTGCCGCCAGCGACGCGAGATAGGCTTGGCTTGCGGCGCGAGAGCATAAAAGAGTTGCCGCTTTTCATCATCTCGCCTTTTGAGCATCACTCCGTGGAGATCAGCCTAAGGCAGGGGCTTTGCGAGGTCGTGCGCGTGCCGCCGGATCCAAGCGGGCTGATGGATTTTGCACGGCTGGGCGAAATTTTATCCGCAAACAAAGGGCGCGAAATTTACGGCGTGCTTACCGCGGCATCGAACGTGACGGGGCTTAAGCTCGATTACAAGCGCGCTTACTTGATGCTCAAGGCGCACGGCGGGCGGCTGTTCGTGGACGCTAGCGCGCTCATCGCGCACGAAAATATAGATCTCGGCTTTTGCGACGGCATGTTTTTCGGCGCGCACAAGCTTTTGGGCGGCGTGGGCGCCAGCGGGATTTTGGCGGTGCGAAAGGAGCTTTTGCGCGGCGAGGAGCCGACGTTCGCGGGGGGCGGCACGATCAAATACGCAGACGCCCAAACGCAGCGCTTTATAATCGACAAGGAGCGCTTGGAGGAAGCAGGCACGCCGGGCATCATCGCGCTGGTGCGAGCTTGTCTTGCCCTAAAGCTTCGCAAAAGCGCGGGGCTAGAGGCGATCAAATCGCGCGAAGAGGCGATCTGCAGGCACTTCATAAGCGAAATTTCAAAAATCCCCGAGATTGAAATTTACGGCAATCTCACCGCGCCGCGCGTGCCGATCTTTGCTTTTAATATGCAAGGGCTCGGCGCGGACGCGCTAGCCGGGGTGCTCGGGCAGAAATTTGATATCCAAACCCGCGCAGGATGCGACTGTGCCGCGCCTTACGGCTTTGATCTGCTCGGCTTGCAACCCGATACCGAAATGTCGCGCAAACCCGCTTGGGTGCGGGCTAGCTTCTCGTTCATCCACGACGAAAGCGACGTGGATTTCTTGGCGGAGGCGCTAAGACAGATCGCTCAGATCCGCGATAAAATCACCTTTGTAGCGGGCAAATACCGCTGCGGCAGCGTAAATTAAGCTCACGAAATTTTGTAGCAAGAGCCGCTTTTAAATTTTACGGCGCGGAATTTTGCCACATAAAATTTTGTCGGTGGAATTTCGCAATGTAAAATTTTATGGCTTGGAATTTTAAAGCGTAGAATTTTATGCGCGGCTCGGGTAGCAGATACTCCGTACCGATTGGAACGCGAAATTCTTAGCATAAAATTTCACGGCGCGGAATTTTGAAATTTTAAATTGCGAGCTGAATTCTATCGGTAAATTTTGTGCCGAGGAGTTTTGCGCCGTGAAATTTGAGCGGTAGAATTCCGTGCCGCGTGGATAAATTTTTACACCGCCCAATTTTAAAATTCCTAAATTTCAAAATTTCGCTATTTGAACGAGCTTCGCAATTTTTGTATTTCGTAGATGTGTAAAATTCTGCGCCGTGGAATTTGTGCCGTAAAATTTGAAATTTTACAAAGCCGAATTTTACTCGGCAGACTTCCGCGGCGAGAAATTTTACTGCAGAGCCCGTGGCGGCGAAAAT
>NZ_CALIBH010000061.1 GCF_938045775.1 uncultured Campylobacter sp. | reverse complement strand
GTATGAGTTTTTTTTCGGGCGCGGCTTCGCGCAAAGGCCCACGTCGCCGTATAAGCGTTACAATCTCTTCCTGCGCTGGGCGGTGCGTGACAGCGACATCGATCTAGGACTGTACAAAAAGATCGAAAAATCGCGTCTCCTCATCCCACTCGATACCCATACGCATAAAGTTTCGCTTAAGCTTGGGCTGATCGATCGCAAGAGTTACGATTTTGAGGCAGTTTTGCAGCTTACGCAAAGCTTAAGGCGCTTCGATCCGAGCGATCCCATCAAATACGACTTCGCGCTATATCGCCTCGGACAGAGCGGTGAGATAGATAAAATTTTACCTTCACTGCTTGATTAATTCTAGCTTTAATTGCACATACCGAATGGACCAAAACACTCAGAGAATAATCTATTCTTTTGAATTATATTTTCTCCTGGATAGATAATAATTTCGTGTCCTTGCTTTTGCCAGATTTGTCCATTTTTTGCGCTTATGGTAGATACATCTAAGTGAGCTGTTGAGCCATAGACTAAATATATTTTATCAAATATATCACTATAGCCTAGATAATGAAAAAACGGCGCTGCAAACGTGATCTTTTTGAATTTCGTTAGATTGCTATCTTGAGCGACACAATTGGATTTATTGGAGGGTTTGTAGCCGTTTTCAATGAGTTTCTTTTCTGCTATGCCGTTAGTAGAATTTAACTTTACGTAATGAACATAGCAGATTTCATCTAGACTATCTGCGGCATTTGGTTGAATTTTTCTACGATACAAAAGTAATCCATCCATATCTGCATTGTCTGTTAAAATATTCAATTCTTCAAAATTATTGCTCTTTACGTTCCAAAAATCATTATATGGTTTTAAATAAATTGACGCAATAATAAATGCTATTATTAATATGATGATTGCCCCTAAAATAGATACGCTTATGATGAAAATTTTTAAAATCAGATCTATGATTTTTTTGAAACTATTCATTTTTATCCTTATTTTTTACTATTATAGCATACGATTTGCTATTGCGATGTACGGCGGTTAAAATTTAAGTTCACCTTTTGTAAAATATTGGAAATTAAAAAGGGACAAAAATGGAGCTTGAGCTTTGGCAGTTCGCGGTGCTTTTTGCGGCGGCGTTTTTCGGCG
>NZ_CALIBH010000060.1 GCF_938045775.1 uncultured Campylobacter sp. | reverse complement strand
TATTGACCGGCACGCCCCGCACCCACCCCAAAAGACCGGCAAAAAACAGCCCCGCACATGCGGTTCACACCCGCCAAATGGTATAGTCAGCACGAACGCGAGAATCCTCGCATCCTCCACCGTCGCACCCCCAGCCTGGCTGACGCGCGCCCACACGCCGCAGCACCACCGCAGTAACACCGCGGAAACAGGGGAGCGGCACATCCGCACAGATCGAAGAAGGAACCATGAGCGAAAACCTCAACGAAATCGAAGCACCCGCCTGCCCCGAATGCAGCGAAAACTACACCTACGAAATGGGCGAACTATGGGCATGCCCCATGTGCGGCCACGAATGGGAACGCACCGCAGCAGGCGAAACCGAAGAAGAAGCAGGCACCAAGGTTCTCGACTCTGTCGGTAACGAGCTCGTCGACGGCGACTCCGTCACCATCGTCAAGGGCCTGAAGGTCAAGGGCGGCGCAGACATCAAGGCAGGCACCAAGGTGCGCGGCATCCGCCTGCTCGAATCCCCCGTCAACGGCCACGACATTGAGGCGAAGGTCCCCGGTGCAGGCCAGATGTACCTGAAGTCCTCCGTCGTCAAGAAGGCATAAAACGCCTCCTGCGAGGCGCAGAAAAGGCGGCACCTCCCGCACTAGCTCACGCTAGGGGAGGTGCCGCCTTTTGCTTTATAAAAATTGCTTAGGTTTTAAAAGAAATTGACAAATATTTCTTTACTTAGAAGATTGCAGTCAATATATTTATCATCGCAAGTTACGCAGATATTTCTTGTCCTTTTTTCCGTAATTCTACTTGCTAAAATATTAGAAAAAGAGCCATTTTTATGTGTTATTATAGCCCTTGCATACTCTATCATTCGATTTTTTATGTAGCCGTGTGCATAAATTTTATCTACCTTGCCATTAAATTTTAGTGCCAGGTCAATATCGTGAATCATTAAATCCATAACCACATCAACGTCAGTTATTCTACTACTAACCTTATTTGTCCTAGAAAAATCAATAGCAATAGTGTTTTTGCTATTATTTATTACATTTTGTAAAGCAACGACGGCAGGATTATATCTTTCTATAAAACCGACTTGAATTTTTAAATTTAGCTCTTTTGCTTCTAAATTTAGCGGGCGTTTTTTACCGCGTCTTTTTACGATACATTTTTTACTTTCTAGCCATACGTTTAAATTTATCGCAGCTTCGTTTGTAGGCGATAGGCTTAAAATTTCAGCTATATTTGAGATCGGTGCGGAGAAATTTCGATCGCGTTCGGATATGCTCTAATGTCTAGCGATATTTATACAGCGCAAAATTTAGTAGTATTTATGTGTGACTCAAATTTTAGTTTGTTGGGAATTAAATTTTGAAGTTGCGGTTAAGCTCGGGCGTATGAAAAACGCCCGAGCGTGTGAAGCTATGAAATTTTATGTGCGGTTTATGGGGTCGCTTCTGCCGCGCACCGGTAAAATTACTTTTCAAGCGCAGGCAAAACTACAGAGCGCGCGGCTATAAAATTTCACTTTGCGTTAGCGAGCTATTCGACTTCGGCGTCGATGACATCGTCGTCTTTTTTGCCGCCGTTTGCACCGCTGCTTTGCGATCCGCCTTGCGCGCCCTGATTTGCGCTGGCAGCCTTGTATAGATCCTCGGCGACCTTGCTTAGGGCTTCTACTTTAGAGTTTATCGCTTCCTTGCTCGCGTTTTCATCCTTTAGCACGGCTTTTAGATCGTTTAGCGCGCTCTCGATCTTAGCGCGTAGATCGCCCGGCACCTTCTCGCCCATCTCGCTTAGGCTCTTTTCGGTTTGATGTGCGATGCTATCGGCTTGGTTGCGCGCTTCGACGGTTTCTTTGCGCTTGTTGTCTTCCTCTTTGTGAAGCTCGGCATCTTTTACCATCTTATCGATCTCGGCGTCGCTTAAGCCGCTTGAGCCGGTGATGCGGATATCGGTTGCTTTGCCGGTGGCTTTGTCTTTTGCCGAAACGGTTAAAATTCCGTTCGCGTCGATATTAAATTCCACCTCGATCTGCGGCACGCCGCGAGGAGCGGGCATGATGCCTTCAAGATTGAAATTTCCTAGCGATTTGTTATCCTTCGCAAACTCGCGCTCGCCCTGCAAGACGTTGATCGTAACGGCGCTTTGGTTATCCTCTGCTGTCGAGAAGGTTTGAGATTTTTTCGTAGGTATCGTAGTTCCCTTTTCGATGATCTTGGTCATCACGCCACCTAGGGTTTCGATGCCTAGGCTTAGCGGAGTGACGTCGAGCAGTAGCACGTCTTTTACGTCGCCTTTGATGACCGCGCCTTGGATTGCAGCGCCGATTGCTACGACTTCGTCAGGGTTTACGCTCTTATTTAGCTCCTTACCGAAAGCCTTTTTAACCTCCTCTTGCACTAAAGGCACGCGCGTCGAGCCGCCTACCATGACGACCTCTTTTATGTCGTTCATGCTTAGTCCCGCGTCGCTTACAACCTTTTTAAGCGTGCTTATGGTCTCATCTACCAAAGAATCGATCATACTTTCAAATTTAGCTCTAGTGATGGTTTTCATCAGGTGCTTTGGACCGGTGGCATCAGCAGTGATGAAAGGTAAATTTACCGTCGTTTCCATCGCGCTGCTTAGCTCTTTTTTGGCGTTTTCCGCAGCCTCTTTTAGGCGCTGCATAGCCATGACATCGCCACGCAAGTCGATACCTGTTTCAGATTGAAATTCTGAGGTTAAAAAGTCGATCAGTTTGTTATCGAAATCATCGCCGCCCAAAAATGCATTACCGCCGGTAGCTAAAACTTCTACGACGCTATCGCCGGTTTCTAGCACGGTTACGTCGAATGTACCGCCGCCTAGATCGTAAACGACGATCTTTTCGGATTCTTTTTTATCCAGTCCATACGCAAGCGCCGCCGCGGTAGGCTCATTGATGATACGAAGCACGTTTAGGCCCGCGATTGTTCCTGCTTCTTTTGTTGCCTTTCTTTGGCTGTCGTTGAAATACGCAGGCACGGTTATGACTGCATCTACGACGGGCTCGCCCAAAAACGCCTCGGCGTCCTCTTTTAGCTTGATTAGCACCTTGGCTGAAATTTCTTGCGGCGTATAGACCTTGCCCGCGATCTCTACCGCGCACGCGCCATTTCGGTCGATGATCTTATACGGTAGGCGCTTTTTAGCCTCCTGCGCGTTTTTCTCATTCATCATAAGACCCATGATGCGTTTGATCGAATAGATCGTCTTTTCAGGGTTGGTGACTGCTTGGCGCTTGGCGCTGTCGCCTACTAAAACCTCGCCTTTGTCGGTGAAAGCGACTACCGACGGAGTGGTGTTTTTACCCTCTTTGTTCGGTATGATCTTGCTCTCGCCGCGCTCGAATATGCTTACGCACGAGTTTGTTGTTCCTAGGTCGATGCCTATGACTTTTGCCATTTGTTATCCTTTGTGTTGAATTTAAAATTTTAAAATTCGGACGATTATTTCGCCACTACTACCATAGCAGCGCGCAAAACGCGCTGCTTATACATATAGCCTTTTTGATAGACCTGAACTATATCGCCTTTTTTAGCGCCTTCGGCTTCAATCATCGAGATCGCGTTATGCACGCTAGGATCAAATCCCGCATCCGTCGCTATCGGAACGATACCGTATTTTTCAAAAGTCTTTGTAAAAAGGCTTAGACATTGTTTTACGCCGACTTCGATTTTATCTGCAAGCTCATTACCTTCCACATCAATTTTGGCGGCTTCCTCAAGCGCGTCGATTATCGGCAGCAGATCCTTCGCAAAGCTCTCGCTAGCGTAAGCAACAGCGCTATCTTTTTCTTTTTCCAAACGTTTTTTGAGATTTTCAAAATCCGCATTAGCGCGGTAAAATTTATCGGTGATCTCACTCAGCTCGTTTTGAAGCTTTTGTATCTGCGCGTCGGTATCGTCGCATGTCCGCGCCTCTTGCGGCTCGCTCGCCTCTGACGCGCACTGCTCGCAAACCTCTTTTTCTTCACTATCGCACGCTGCATTTTTATCGCCGTGCTCTTTAAATTTATGGCTCATGCTACTCCTTTAGCGTAGTTAAAAAATTTCTCGTAATTCTCGTAAACGCTGCCTGCGCAGATCATCGTAGCGTCCTCGCCTTCGAATTTTACAGGGCGTTTGATCCCCATAAATCCGTGCTCAAAGTAGGGCGCGAAGATCAAATTTTTAGTAAAATTTACGGCGATCGAGGGGTTAAGTAAAATTTTAAACCGCTCGTCTTTGAAAATTTTATACGCTACGACCTCGTTACAAAGAAATTCGATTTTAGAATTTTTTAGCTCCTTAATTTTGGTGCTAAGCTCGCGCAAACCGATCTGTATCGAAGCTAGCTCTAAATCTCCGAGTGAAATTCCTATTAAATTTGATAGGAATTTAAAAACTCTAAAATCGTATTTTAAGATAATCTCGTCTTTTCTAAATGCAAGGATTATGAAGCGATCATCGTGATTGATGACTTCGCTTAGGGCTTCATTTTCGGCGTTGAAAATCATACAGTAAATTTCAAAATCCTCAAGCACCGCTTCTAGCTCGCGAGCATCGTCTATTTTCAACTCATCGTCGAAGCTAAGTCTAGCGCGCCAGTAATCCTGCATCGTCGCAACCGTCGGAATTCTACCACCACTTACATGAAGCTGCGTCAAAGCCCCCTCGTCGCTTAAGCGCTTAAAATAAATTCGAATGCTAGACGCTGACATCGCTACGCCCATACGCTCACCCAGCTCGGAAGATCCGATCGGGGTGTTGCTATCAAGATAGGCGGAAATGATGGATTCCAGGATCATATCGCGTTTATTCGTTTTCACTTTTAGCACTCTTTCGGTAAGATTGCCAGTATTATACAACATTGAGTGGTAGGATGTCAAGGTTTTTATATAAATTTTATAAAATTTTAGCAATCGGATCCTGAGTTTGCTAAATTTTAACTATGATTTTTTGAGCTGAGCGTAATTCTTGGAATTCTTGGAATTCTTGGAATTCTTGGAATTCTTGGAATTCTTGGAATTTATCGCGGTGCCGTCGCGGTAGAATTTTATTGTATTTTTTGTATCTGTAAACATAAATTTTACCGCACAGCCGGCTAGGGCTTCTCTGTATGCGACAGATAAATTCTATTTTGCAAAAATAGTATTAACAGTATAGCTGCAAATTCCGTAGTTACCAGCTAAAATTTTGTCATTTGCTGAAATGCTGAAATGTGAAGTTAAATGCTAAAAAAACGCAAAATTCCCGCATAAATGGTGCGCAAGCTAGACGAAAGTGCTAGGCAAGCAAAGCGGTGTGAGAACTCGCAAAGCTCAAAATTTTACTCGCTGGCGCAAATTTAAATATACTTTAACGAATAGAAGTGTAAAATACGCCTCAAATTTCAACGATCAAGGGTTTTTATGCTAAAAGACATCTTCCTTTTCGGCGGTTTAATTTCTTACGACCACACTTTTATCTACCTTTTTTACTTCTTTTTGGTCGTCGCTATCATCGTAGCCGTCGCGCTTTGCTCCACTCGCTCGCTTCAGCTTGTGCCACATGGCATGCAAAATATCGCCGAAGCCTACCTAAGCGGCGTGCTAACGATCGGTAAGGACGCGATGGGTAGCGAGGAACAAGCTAAAAAATATCTTCCGCTAATCGCAACATTGGGATTTGTGATATTTTTTAGTAATGTTATCGGCTTGGTGCCGGGCTTTGAGTCGCCTAGCGCGAGTTTAAATTTAACCCTTTCGCTTACGCTTTGCGTTTGGTTGTACTACCATTTTGAGGGCGTTCGCGAGCATGGCGTGATCAACTATCTAAAGCACTTTATGGGGCCGGTGAAAATCCTAGCTCCGTTTATGTTCGTCATAGAGATCGTCTCGCATTTTTCGCGCGTCGTATCGCTTTCTTTCCGACTTTTCGGAAACATCAAAGGCGACGATACTTTCCTGCTCGTTATGCTTACTCTCGCTCCTGCGCTAGTGCCGATGGTGCCGTTTGCGCTGCTTACTTTTATGGCGATTTTGCAGACTTTCATTTTCATGGTTTTAAGCTACGTTTATTTAGCGGGCGCCGTGATCGTCGATGAGCATTAATTTTAAGCGAAATTTCTTATACTTCCTCGTGGGTGCGTCGTTCGGATTGATCTTCGTCGGCGCATTCGTCTTTTTTGCCTATCCATCATTTTATTTTTTGGGGTTAAAATTCCTCTTCATCTGCACCGCTCCGGGCGTGATATGCGTCATCATCACCTGCCTGATGGTCGATGTTTTCGATCTGAAAGAAAAGCTCCTTAGCGGCGGCGAGTAGAATCTATTCGATTAAATTTTAAAATTTAGCCACGCTGTGTGCCGCTACAAGCGAGTATTAAAGCAAAAAATTGTAAAATTACGCGAAATTTTTATTCTAAAAGGTTAAGTTTATGTTTGAAACCGTGATCGGCCTGGAGGTACACTGCCAGCTAAATACCAAAACTAAAATTTTCTGCTCCTGCCCCACGAGCTTCGGCGACGAGGCGAATTCACACGTATGCCCGACCTGCTTGGCGCTTCCGGGCGCTCTTCCCGTCCTAAACGAGGAGGCGGTTAAAAAAGCCATCAGCTTCGGCACCGCCGTCAATGCGACGATCAATCGCAAGTCGGTATTCGACCGCAAAAACTACTTCTACCCCGACCTTCCCAAGGCATATCAAATTTCGCAGTGGACGATCCCGATCGTCGAGCACGGCGAGCTTTTTATAGCTGCGGACGGACAGAGCAAGCGCATCGGCATCACGCGCGCGCACCTGGAGGAGGACGCGGGCAAAAATAATCACGAAAGCTCGCGCAGCCTAGTTGATCTAAATCGCGCCGGTACGCCGCTTTTGGAGATCGTAAGCGAGCCGGATATGCGCTCTGCGGACGAGGCGGTCGCGTATCTAAAAAAACTCCACAGCATTTTGCGCTTTTTAAATATCAGCGACGCGAACATGCAAGAGGGTTCGTTTCGCTGCGACGTAAACGTCAGCATCCGTCCGCAAGGCGAGCAAAAGCTCTACACGCGCGTGGAGATTAAAAATTTAAACTCCTTTAAATTTATCCAAAAGGCGATCGAGTTCGAGATTGAGCGTCAGATCGAAGCGTGGCAGGACGGCAAATATGAGCAAGAGGTCGTACAAGAAACTCGCCTTTTTGACACCGTTAAATTTATTACCAAGCCGATGCGTAGCAAGGAGGATAGCGCCGAGTACCGCTACTTCCCAGACCCCGACCTGCTAACCGTGATCGTGGATGACGAGATGCTGGCTGCTGCGCGGCAGATCCCCGAGCTTCCCGATCAGAAAAAGGCCCGCTATGTCCGCGAGCTGGGCGTTAAAGAGAAGGATGCCGAGATCATAATCTCGACCTATGAAAATGCGCGATTTTTCGAGGATCTAATCGCGGAGGGGCACGAGCCGAAACTCTGCGTGAGTTGGCTTACCGTCGAGCTTGCGGGCAGGCTCAAAAACGGCGTTACGATCGAGGATTCGCCCGTAGGTAGCGCGAAGATGAGCGAGCTTTTAAGCGCGATCGAAGGCGGCGCAGTGTCGCAAAAGGCCGCCAAAGAGGTGCTTGATTATCTAATGGAGCACGACGAGGCTGTAAGCTCGGTCATCGATAAGCTTGGCTTGAGGCAAGTAAGCGACGACGGCGCGATTTTGCAGATCATAGCGCGCGTGATGAGCCAAAACGAGGACAAGGTCGCGGACTATCGCGGCGGCAAGGACAAGCTATTCGGCTTCTTCGTAGGCCAAGTGATGAAAGAGGGCAAGGGTGCGTTTAATCCTGCGAAAGTAAACGAGCTTTTAAAACAGAAGCTGGGTTGATTTCGCAGCTTCTGCGGTGGCGAACGACGAATAAAAGGCGGCGGAGCGCATGCGATAGATGAAGCTCTTAGGGATAAAATTTTAAATCTGCTCGCAGCGTTTTGCTTCGAGCTAAAGCTTTAACGCGCCAATGACGAAGGCTTTTCGTGTTATATTTCATTCGGCGCGATCTCTGCGGCTACCTGCTCTCCTCGCGCACGTTTTGTTCTTTTGAGTTCGTTTTTTCTCGTGCGGGCTGTTTGCATCAAGTGTCGGTCTGCGACGGAGGGGTTTAAGAAGCACGTCCGTTAGGAATTTT
>NZ_CALIBH010000059.1 GCF_938045775.1 uncultured Campylobacter sp. | reverse complement strand
GCTGCTTGGAATTTTTGAAGTAGATACCAAGGTGTATAACAAGGATTTGGATATTCTAAGCGAAGCGAAAAATGAAAAATAACGGCGCGGATTTAAATTGGCCTTGCGTTAAAATTTTAAGAAATTTCGCATTGCAAGCGCATGCTAAATTAAATTTTAGAATTTAATGCCGCATCTAATGGAATTCCGTTAAATTTAAAAGCTGATTTAAGATTAATTTTACTAAAATTACAAAATTTTATTTCAAAGGATAAACGATGAGTTCTTTCATATTTTTCTTGCTTTTAATCGTAGGATTAATCGCATTTTTCGTAGTCCGTATCTATAATAATTTGCAAGCCAAAATGCAAGATATTAGAGAGCAGTTTTCAAATATCCAAGCCAGGCTCAAAAAACGCAATGATCTAGCCAGGCAGGTCATCGATATTGCCGCTCAATACGATGAAAGCGAGCGTTTTACGCATATAAATTTATCCAATTCATTAAATGCCGCCCAAAGCGTCGGCGCGCTATCGCAAGCCTACCCTGAGCTTAAAGCCAATCAGACCTATCAAACCCTTATGCATCAAATTAGAAACTATTGAACAAGATATTCTAGAAAAACGCGAAAGTTATAACTCCACCGTCAATGCCTATAATTCATATAGAAACGCCGTGCCACAGATATTCGTGGCATCAAAATTATCGTTTGATATAGTTCCGTATTTTAATATTAGCGACGACAATTTTAGCGAAAATAATAAATTTTTTGAGAAAGATGATAGTTTGAAGCTAAAAGACGCTATCAATGCATCGAGCAAAAAAAATCGTAGATACCGCTTCAAGCGTCAAAAAGAATATCGCAGATATGGCTGATGGTGTCATAAAATCTAAATATGATACAAATAGTGATACTTCCGCTACTTCAACCGAAGATGAAAAAGCCGGTAAGTCTTAACAAGCTCGGGCTAGCGGCCTATAAATTCCGTGAGATGGAATTTAACGCGGGACAATTAAGCAATAAATGATATAAAATCAAACACACCGCCTACTGAATTATAAAGACGCTTTTAATTAAAATTTGAGTGTCTTTAAAATTCGGCGCTTTATTAAATTTAATGCTCACTTCATAAAATTTAATGCTTCGCTTGCAGCGTTAAATTTCAATCTGCCCCTTAAATTTTATAAATTTAAACGCACTTAAATTTAATTGCACCAAGCCGTACTGGGCCTGTCTAAAAAGCCCAATTTAAGCAAGAATTTATTAAGTAAATTTTTAACTTTAAGCGGCGAATAAATATAAAATTTTAATTAAATCTAACGAAATTTAAGGTGCACGAATTCTAAATTTTGATAGAATGCCATTTAAAAATATCCTAAATTTCAGGAGGACATTATGGTTGATTTAGCTCAAATTTCGGCTAGACTTGATGCCGTTGAGCGTTTGCCGCGAATAAAAGCGGAGGAAAGCATACAAGAAAGGCTTAAAAGCAAGGGTTTTTCGCGCCGCGATTTTATGAAATGGAGCGGAGCGATGACCGCGATGCTCGGTCTTCCGGCCGCATTTGCGCCTAGCGTGGCGCGAGCTGCGGAGCTTGCGGATCGCTTGCCTGTGATCTGGCTTCATGTGGCGGAGTGCACGGGCTGTAGCGAGAGCTTGCTGCGCACCGACACGCCTAGCATCGACAGCCTTATATTTGATTACATCAGCCTAGAATACCACGAGACGATAATGGCTGCCGCAGGCTGGCAAGCCGAGGAAAATTTAGAGGGCGCGATCGAAAAATACAAGGGGCGCTATATCTTGATGGTAGAGGGTGGAATTCCAAGCGGGAAAAATGAATTTTTCCTAACCGTCGGACCTGAGGGCAAGAGCGGAGCTCAGCACTGCAAAGATGCTGCCAAAGGCGCTGCGGCGATATTTGCGATCGGCACCTGTTCGAGCTTCGGCGGTATCCAAGCCGCGGCTCCGAATCCGACCGGCGCCGTAGGTTTGGACAAAATCATAAACAAACCCGTCATCAACGTCCCGGGCTGTCCGCCTAGCGAAAAAAATATCGTCGGCAACGTGCTAAATTTCATCCTTTTCGGCACGCTTCCAAGCCTTGACGTTTACAACCGACCGAAATGGGCTTACGGGCTGCGCATCCACGATCTGTGCGAGCGTCGCGGACATTTCGACGCGGGCGAATTTGTAGAAAGCTTCGGCGATGCGGGCGCAAAAGACGGATATTGCCTTTATAAAGTAGGCTGCAAGGGCCCTTATACATTTAATAACTGCTCGCGCGAGCGCTTCAACTCCCACACTAGCTGGCCGGTACAGGCCGGTCACGGCTGCATAGGCTGCTCGGAGCCTGATTTTTGGGATCATATGGGACCTTTTGAGGAGCCTTTGGCGGATCGTCTTTACGAAAGCGTTTTCGGCGGGCTCGGCGCTGATGCTACCGCAGATAAGATAGGTGTCGGAATTTTAGCGATCACGGGTGTTGCGGTAGCGGCACACGCGGCGATTGCGTCATTTAAGAAAGATAAAGGGGAATAATCATGTCGCAAAGAATCGTAATAGATCCGATAACCAGAATAGAGGGACATTTAAGAATAGAGGTCGTAGTGGATGATGAAAACGTCGTCCGCGAGGCTTATAGCAGCTCGACGCTATGGCGCGGGCTTGAGACCATAGTAAAAAACAGAGATCCGCGCGATGCAGGATTTTTTATGCAAAGAATTTGCGGCGTCTGCACCTTCTCGCACTACAAAGCGGGCATCGTCGCGGTAGAAAACGCCCTCGGCATAACTCCGCCGTTAAATGCCTTGCTGACGCGCACGCTGATGGCTAACGCGCTATTTTTGCACGATCATCCGGTGCATTTTTATCAACTTCACGGACTTGATTTCGTAGATGTAGTAAGCGCTCTTAGCGCCGATCCTAAAAAGGCGAGCGAGGAGGCGTTTAAATACTGCGACACCCCTTATGCGTGCGGTGCGGATAAACTAAAAGAGGTGCAAGATCGCGTAGGCGCTTTCGTTAAAAAAGGCGCTTTGGGGCCTTTTGCCAATGCCTACTTCGGCCATCCTACATATAAGCTTAGCCCGGAGCAAAATTTGATCGCTCTTTCACATTATCTTGAGTGTTTGCGCATTCAGCGCACGGCGGCTCAGATGATGGCGATATTTGGTGCGAAGCAGCCTCATCCGCAAAGCCTCACCGTAGGCGGCGTCACCTGCGTGATGGATATCCTAAGTCCTGCGAGACTTGGCGAATATATGTCTAAATTTAAAGAGGTCGCAGACTTCGTAAATCGTGCCTACTATCCTGATCTAGTAATGGCTGCCAAAGCTTACAGTAATGAACCTAGCGTGCTAAATGATATCGGCGTGGCAAATTTATGGACTCATCAAGAATTTCAGCTTTCAAAGAACGAATGGCTATTTCAAAGCGGCATGATTATGAACGGCGATATTAGCAAGGTTTTGGAGCTTGATGAGAACAAGATTACCGAGGAGGCAACGCATGCGTGGTATAAAAACGATGCGGCGCTTCATCCTTACGACGGCGAGCAAGAGCCGAATTATACGGGCCTTAAGGACGGACAGAGCATCGACGCGCACGGCAAAGAAGCGCATACGAAGGTGCTCGATACCCAGGGCAAATACACCTGGATCAAGGCTCCGCGCTACGACGGCAAGCCGCTTCAGGTGGGACCGCTTGCAAATATCGTGGTAAATTACGCCAAGAAAAACGAGCGCGTAGTAAAGGTCGTGGATCAATTCCTAAAAGACGCCGGCTTGCCGCTTGAAGCGGTATTTTCGACGCTTGGACGAACGGCATGCCGTATGATCGAGGCTAAAGTCGTAGCCGACAACGGACTGATTGCGCTAGAAAATTTGATCGCAAATATCAAAAGCGGCGATACTGAAACCTGCGCAAAATATGTAATCGATAACTCCAAAGAGTACAAAGGTCGCTATATCGGTCACGTACCGCGCGGCGCACTTAGCCACTGGTGCAGGATCGAAAAGGGCGTCATCAAAAACTGGCAGGCGGTCGTGCCGTCTACTTGGAACGCCACGCCAAAGGACAAAGACGGCGCTATGGGCGCTTACGAATCCTGCTTGATCGGGCTTAAACTTGCCGATCTTTCCAAACCGCTAGAGATTATCCGCCGCATCCACTCTTACGATCCTTGCATCGCTTGCGCCGTGCACGTAATGGACGCTAAAGGAGCGGAGCTCGGCTGCTATAGGGTAGATCCCAGCAAAGGATAAACGATGAAAAAAAGATTTGCGGAATACGAGTTCTCAATCGGTCTTAGGCTCACGCACTGGCTGCGTGCGCTTTGCATTACGATTTTGGTGATCACCGGATATTACATCGCCTTTGTTTTCACCGCGCCCGAGGTGAGTCCCGAGCCGGTGCTTTTCATGCAGGCTAAATTTAGATTCGTGCATCTGATCTTCGGCTTTGCGATGATTGGCGCGGCGATCTTTAAAACCTACCTTTTCTTCTTCGATAAAAAGAGCAGAAAAGAGCTTTTGAGTATCAAGGATTTTTTTAGCCCGCGCGTCTGGATCGCTCAGATCAAATACTATATCTTTTTGGGCGAGCACCCGCATCTTCGCGGCGTTTATAACCCGCTACAGTTCATCTCCTATCTAGGCTTTTATCTAGTGCTATTCGTAATCTGCCTAACAGGTATGATATTATACGTGCACGTCTATCATGAGGGGCTCGGCGGCGCGCTATACGGTCTCTTGCGCCCGCTGGAAGCTGCGATGGGCGGTCTAAGTGAAGTGCGAATGATACATCATCTTTGTATGAATATCATCATAATCTTCGTGCCTATCCACGTCTATATGGCGGTCTTTAACGCCGTCAAGGGCAGGGACGGCGCGATGGATGCGATCGTAAGCGGCTATAAATTTAAAAAGGAAGAGCACGCTTGAGAGTGCTGGTACTGGGTATCGGCAACGTCATCTACGCGGACGAGGGCATAGGCGTGCACTTCGTCCGCGCGCTCGCGCAGAACTATAAATTTTATCCTAAAGCCGCCACACGAAATTCTATGGCGGGCGAGGATATCGCGGCGCAGAATTTTATGCAAGATTCTGTCCAAGTATCTGCGATACAAAATTCTACCTCGCAAAATTCCATAGAGCGAGACTCCTTAGAACATTCCGCAAAGCATAATTCCGCTTCAAATTCTACTTCACAAAATTCCGCAATAAATTCCGCAGCGCAAAGCTCTATCAATACGGACTTCATCGCCGTAAATTCAGCCACGCCGAGCAGTAGCGCGGATCAGATTTGCTTTATCGACGGCGGGACGCTGGCTAGCTTTTTGATGCCTACGATAGCGGAATTTGATGAAATTTTGCTCGTAGATTGTATAGACGCGGACGGCGCAAAGGGCGGCGAGGTGTATTTTTTCGACTACGACGCGATGCCTAAGCATATCAGCTGGAGCGGTTCGGCACACGAGGTCGAAATGCTTCAAACCCTGCAGATGATGGATCTTTGCGGCGATCTGCCTCACGTTAAAATTCTAGCTGTCGTGCCGCGGCGCATCGAGGAGGCGAGCTTTAAGCTAAGCTCCGCAATTTTAGAGTCCTCAAAAACTATGGAAAAAACGGCGCTTAAGTACCTATCGGATCTTGGTTTCGCGCATGAAAAAATCGCCGATCTTAGCGCCCAAGATATCGCGGATCGATTTGCAAAAAGGGGGCGAGATGATAGTAGCATATGAGTTTAACTACCTTAATGAAAACGCGATGATAGCGCACTTCTTGCTGTTTTATGCTCGCAAAAGCGCACTTGAGTTTTGCCTAAAAAAAGAGGCGAGCTTAATAAGCCTTTTCGTGCGCGGCGGCGAGGATGAAATTTTAAAATTTAGCGACGAGGCGATGCCGCTGATTCCAAACTCCATATTTTTGGCAAAATCCTCCGTGCGCGTAGTGGACGAGAGCAGCGCCGAAGCAAAAGCGCTGAAATTTAACGGCACGTTTAAAGATACCTCCTCGGGCGATATAAGCAAATTTTTAGAGGATGAAATTTCAAATGCAGCCGACCAGGCTAAATTTAATAACTTTACCCCGCGAGTGATGAAGGAATACCTCGCTCACTCCGAGCCCTCTCAAAACGAATTCGAAATAATAAGCGGCGCTAGCGTGCTTCATGAGGGAAAATTTGAAGCGGTAAACAGGGAGAATTTTGCCCGCTTGTTGGAGCTTTGCCGCATAAACTTATTTCATGCTCAGCAGGTGCAGATTAAGCGCGGCGGCGCAACTTTCACGCTCAAAGCGGACGTGGATTTTAGCGCCGATTTTCTGATAGCCGCAGGGGTGGGGGCGCTGGATGGGATTTTTGTGAGCGACGAAAAGAGTAAAATCGCGCTCGCAGCCTTCGAAAAGCCGCTCATAAGCCTAAAAACCAATGCGATCTTTAGAAAAAATCACGAGGACGCGCCTAGGTTTTTTGACGTAAAGCTTGCGGGCGACATATTCGTTTTTGCGCTGGGGCGCGCTTTGGCAAGCGACGAGATCTATTTTTTAAGCGCAAAATGCGAAAGCGCGGCGCAGAAAGATAAAATTTTTAAGGTCGCGCCGCTTCAAAACGGCTTTTTGATCGTGCAAAACGAGGATTTTTTAAGTGGCAGCGCAAGCTCTTATCTGAAAAACTCAAACGACAAAAACTCCGTTCTTTTTGCGCTTACGTGCCGCGAGAAGGGGGTTTTGAACGACTCCAAAAAACGCGTTTTGCGCTACTTTTTGGGCGTAGGTGCGGACGATGAGATCGCAATTTACGGCGAAAGCTCTAAGAAAATTCTGCTTAAATTTAATCTGCCGCGCAGTTTTGACGAGCTTAAGGCTCAAATTTGCGCGGACGAAACGGGCGCGAAGCTGCTTGAAAATTTCAGCGCCAAATTTAACGTAAACGCCGCGAAAATCGATGAAATTTTAAAAAGCACAAATGCGGGATTTTACGGTATCTTTAGCGTCGCCGCGCAGCTTATCTGGGGGCGCGATGCGGCGTTTTTGACTGCGAGCGCGGAGGATTTTGCGGGCGGCAAAGGGGTGCGACTCGATTTTTGCACGGACGAGCGCGGCTGCGTGCAAGCGGATAAAATTTTGCGTTCGGCGATGAGCTATGCGCTCGCAGGCGCCAATGAAAAGCTGTTTGCGTTCGGATTTTTCGATAGTTTGGGCTATTTTTTAAGCGATCTGGCGTATGAGCGCAAAGAGGACTTTGACGTTTTGATCTTCGGCGGCGCGATGTTTAGTGGGCGCAAATTTGCGGATTTGATGCTTAAGCTTTGCAAAAATTTTGACGCGAGCTTTAGCGACAGCTTCGCACTTCAAGCTCGCTAGATTGGGTGTATATGCGAATTTTCGGCAAAGCTTCAAAACCTTATCCGCAAAATAGCGAGTTGCGCGGACATTGCGGCGCCGATAGCCGCGCCATACGGGCTAAGCTTAGTGCAAACGAGACCACGCGAAATTTCAAAAAAGCGGCAAAGGGCGCGGGCGTGAAGGATCAAATTTTATTAAATTTAGAGCATATTTTGAGGCGCCCGGTACGTTTTACCCGCCCGCTGCGAGCGCAACTTGCTTGCAAAACAGCTCCTGCACCGCGCAATTTATGAAAGCACATACATGAAAGCGGCTAAATTTGAGGTTTTCGGAGCAGTGCAGGGGGTCGGGTTTCGCCCGTTCGTCTATAAACTCGCCGTGGATTTGGGGCTAAAAGGCGAGGTTTATAACGACGGCGAGGGCGTTAAAATCATCGTTTGCGCGGACCTTTCCGAGCCGCAAAAAGGCTCGATTGATAAAAATTTCGCCCCTTTAAATTTCGATCAACTCAATTTTAATGAAAATCAAGCGCAGAAAGTATCGTCATCGGCTGCTCGGTCTTTAAATTCTGCCGAGGCGGATTCTAGCGAGACCGCGAGCTCGTCACTAAATTTTACGGGCTCAAATTTAAGCCAGGACTCCATTTCGCCGCAAAGCGCACCGAGCTCGCCGAATAATTCGGTCGGCTCGCTACGTGATCTAGCAAACGATTTAGCAAACCTGCCCGATTTGACGAGTTTGCCGCATGATTTGACGGATGATTTACAAGCCGCAGCGAGCGAGAAATTTTTACCAAACCTATTCAAGACCGATCTAAACGAACAGGGCTCCATTTTGCCCGCTTCGTCGGATCAAAATTTCATCGTGCAAAATTCGTCGCAGCAGCGCGGTATGTCGCAGAATGAATCGTCGCAAGGCTTGCAAAATATTAAGCGCGACTTGCAAGGCGCGAAGCGGGATTTACAGGACTTTAAACACGATCCGCAAAGCACCGAGCAAGATCTGCGCGAAGAGGAAATTTTAAAAATTTTCGAAGAGCGCCTTCGCGGCGAAGCGCCGCCGCTTTGTCGTATCGATAAAATTATCCGCACCGATCTAAATACACAAGATTTTATGCAGAATTTTACTGATTTTAAGATCACGCAATCCAAGGATGGGCGTAAATTTAATCCGATTTTGCCCGATTTTGCGATCTGCGATCAGTGCAAAAAAGAGTTTTACGACCCGCAAAATCCACGCTTCCACTATCCTTTTATCAACTGTACGGATTGCGGTCCGCGCCTTAGCATCATCGCCGCGCTGCCGTACGACCGCGCAAACACCACGATGAGGGCGTTTGAGATGTGCGAGTTCTGCCGCGGCGAATACACGGATCCGCTCACACGCCGTTATCACGCCGAGCCGATCTCCTGCCCGCACTGCGGTCCGCAGCTGTTTTTATGCGGCGCGGGCGGTGAAATTTTATCAAGCGGCGAGGAGGCGATAGCGCGCACGGCGGAGCTTTTGCGGCGTGGACAGATCGGCGCGATCAAGGGGATGGGCGGCTTTCACATCGTCTGCGATGCGACGAACGAGCGCGCGGTACACATGCTACGAACGCTAAAAAAACGCCCGAGCAAGCCTTTTGCGATCATGTGTCGCGACGCAGCGCAGGCATACCGCTCAGCGAGCCTAAGCGCGGAGGAAGAGGCGCTGATAGATTGCAATGTCAAGCCGATCGTAATTTTAAAAAAGCGCGAGTTTGTTTGGCGCACGCTGGCGAGCTTTGCGGCGAATTTCGGCACGCAAAATTTAAAGACGCGAGGCGAAAATTCTATATCGCCGAGATTTGCAGGCGAGCAAGAAGAATCGGCGCAAGAGCAGGACTCTGAGCTACAAAATTTACGCAATTTTGCGGCACAAAATTTTAGCACGCAAAATATTGGAGTTTGCGCGGAGCAGGGCAGGTTGCAGAGTGCGCAAATTCTTAGCAAGACGACGCACCGTAATTTCGCCTGCGATACGCTAGCAGCAGACGACTCGCAGTGTGCGGCAAACAAGCTAAAGTACGCATCGGACAGGTCTGGTTCACAGTATGCGGCTAAAAATTTAAGCCTACCGCAAGCAGAAGGCGAGCTAAAGCTGCGACATACAGCTAATGAGTTAAATTTACAGTCCGCAGCGGATAGCCAAGACTTGCAATGCGCGGCGAAGAAGCCTGATTCTTGGCTTGCAACGGACGAGTATATTTCGCAAAATTCGGCGAATATGCAGGGCTTGCGACATGCTGAGGATGGGGTGGACTTGCAGCGCTCGGTGAGCGAGCCGAGTCCGCAACAGACGATAAATTTGCAAGGTTCGTGCTCTGCACAGGCGTGCACGGCGGACGCGTGCGGCGCCCATTCCGATAGCGAGGGCGATTTCGTGCGTTTGCCCGCAAGCTTTTCGGCGATTTTTAGAACAGGCGCGATTTTTATCGCTCCAAGCGTGGCGCCGAACCTTAATAAAATCGGCATTTTTCTCGCAAATACCGGCGTGCATCTGCTGCTTTTTGAATACTTTGATCGCCCGATCGTCGCTACTAGCGCCAATATCAGCGGCGAGCCCATTATTTTTAGTAGCGAGGAGTTGCGCGCGAAGCTGGGCGGCGTCATCTCGTTTTACCTGGACAATGACCGCGAAATTTTAACGCCGAGCGACGATAGCATCGCCTTTTTGCAGGAATTTAAAAAAGAAGCTGCAAGCGCGAAGGCAAACGATCGCACGCACGATATATACACGCTTGAGACCCAGACTCACAGCGAGAATATGGCGCGAAATTTTGAAGCACCACATGCTATGTCGCTTCCCTCGATCGATACGAAGTCCGATTTGAACGTGATTATAAAGCGGCAGGCGAATGAAAATACGTCAAACTCGAAAAGCGATGATCTGAAACGGGCAAATTCCAAGCAAGGCTCGAAGCGTGATCCGAGTGAAGGTCTGCAAAGCTCGCAAGTAGCCGTTTGCGAGCTAAAAAATTCGCAGAATTTATCCAAAAAAGCAAAAAACGAGCAAGAAAGTGCCGCGCTAGGTAGCATCTGCGATGCGGCGGCAGCCAATAAAAGCGCCGCTGCGGCGATAGATAGTTGTGACGCGCTCTCGGATGACGGGCACAACGTCGTGGCATCAAACGATGAACGCGACGGTGCATCTTTAAATTTTAAAAACGGCGTGGCATTGATTGATATGAAGCGCCGCAGCCCCGAGAACGCGAAAAATTTTAAAAAAGCAAAAGGCGAGCAGGGCGCGGCAACATTGAGCGATAAATTTGGCGCCGCACCTTCAAATTTAAAAAGCGACGTAGCGGCGTCAAGCGAAGTCATGCATAATATCGCAGTCCCGGATAGCGAGCGCTTTGCGACTTCAAATAGTAAGCGAGGCGCGATCCCAGGCAGCCAGGACACAACATTAAATTTTAAAAACGGCGTCGCAGCGTTAAATTTCAAAAGCGCGAACGATCAAGCGAGCGGAATTTTAGATCGCGCGCTGTTTTTGCGAACATCTCGCGGAATGAACCCAAAAATTTTCCCTAGCAAATTCCGCGCCAAAGGCACTTTTCTAGCGCTCGGAGCGGAGCTTAAAAATGAGTTTGCGATCTACAAAGACGGGCAAATTTTCATCTCGCCCTACATCGGCGATCT
>NZ_CALIBH010000058.1 GCF_938045775.1 uncultured Campylobacter sp. | reverse complement strand
TAGACTCCACGCCCGCGATACTGGACGGCTTTCACTACGCGTTTGCGCATTTGGGCGCTGCAGAGCCTAGCGACGAAGCGATTAAAAAGCTTATCGGGCATCCGTTAGAAGTTATGTTTGAATGTCTAGGTGTGACGCGCGATGTGCAGAATTTCGTGCTCACCTACAAACAGCGATACGCGCAGACTTTTTTGGATCAGACCGTTCTGCTAAGCGGTGCGTTCGAGGGAGTTCGCGCGGCGAGCGAGTTTGCAAATTTAGGCGTCGTAACCACTAAAACGTCGAAATTTTCTAAAATTTTATTACATCATCTTGGCATCGCGAAATTTTTCGGCACCATCGTCGGACGAGAGGATGTGAAAAATCCCAAACCAAGCGCCGAACCGATCTTAAAGGCGCTCGAAAATTTAGGAATTTCCAGCATCGCTATGGGTAAAAATCGGCGCGGGGCGACTAGCAAAAATTGCGCTGCGGTCACCGGCGAAAGTCAAAATGGGAGCTACGGCAAAACTCACAATGCGAATGAAAAAATAAGCGTTGCCGGTAGTAGAGATGTGATTCCAGGTGAAATTTTAGCATCCGATTTGCTAGGCTCCCCGACCTCCGACCTTGATTCGAGCGAAATTTGCGAGCGAAATTTAAGCGGTTTTTCGAGCAAGAATTCCTTTGGAATTTCGTTTATAAATTCTAGCGACGTAAGCGGCAATGAGAGAGGCGTCGAGGGTCCAGACGGCAGAGGCTATGAAAGCGAAGCGTGCTGTAGCGAAATGCATGGCGGCTCCGTGCAAAATTTCGCCCATTGCGACGCCGAAGTCTGCAGCGAAAATCCGTATTTTGGAAACATCTTTATGATAGGTGATACGCAGCTCGATGCGGAGGCGGCGCGCGCAGCGGGAGTGCGAAGCGTGGGCGTGAGCTGCGGTTATGGCAGTGCCTCGGAGCTACGGGCGCATTTCGAGTTCGTATGCGCGGACGCAAAAGAGGCGGTTGAGCTGATACGCGAAATTTCATCAAAATTTTAGGCGCGACGGAGCGAAATTTTTCTAGCTTTGATACGTTATTTTTGCGAATACTTAGAAGTGAACCCGCGCCCGAAATTTAAAATTTCCAATTAATTTTTGAGTTTTAAACAGCACGCGATATGAATTTGCTCGTGCTATTTAGCTGGAAAGCAAGGCGCTTTCTAAGTATTCAAACGATGCGCGGAGATGAATTCCACATATTTTGCCCTAGTCTAGTAATAGCCTGTGCTGAACTAACAATGTACGGGAATATTTCACTTTGTCCATAGTACTTGATCTGATTCGTTTAATGTTCGGTATTAGCAGCGTATGGGAAAATTTTGCTACTTCGAGTAATTGTGTTTTATTCACTTTCGGTTTGTATTAACACAATGTACTGGAAAATCTTGCCGTAGCCAAATTTTACGCAATTTCGCAATATCTTTTGAGCCTGCGAACGGTCTTTGCAAGAAATTTTATGCAAGCTTCGCACTCAAATTATATGGCTTTGATTTTAGTTTAGACCCACTTAATCGCGATAAATTTTACACTCCGCTTGAGGTGAGTATTTGGTAGGACTTTTGTGCGATCCTATCGCAAGCCTATTTGACATTTATTTTGGCGCTGTATTTGGGTTTAGTCGCAATTATGTTCGCTGCGGATTTTCGGTGCGATTTATAGCATTTAAGGCCGCGCCCGCGCCCGCGCCCAGCGAGCACTAAACATATATGTTTTGAAGGCAGGCTTATATGATAAAATTTCATCCTGCGACAAATAGTTCGCAAAGGCGCAAATATAGGATAAACTAGCCAAATTTTAAAATTTAGCTCCGCGGCGAGTAGCCATATTCTTTTATCGGAGCCGATGAAAGCAGCGTTAGCTTTTGCGTTTTAATTTTATCGTTTCGGCTCAGCAGGGCTTTAAATTTAATCTAAAATTTTGCAAAATTTTAAAATTCCGTCCGCTCTTATGCTTTTTTAAAGCAAAATTCTATAAAATACCGCTTCCGAAATGGGCTATCGTCTAATGGCAGGACAACAAACTCTGGATTTGTGAATATAGGTTCGACCCCTATTAGCCCATCCACTTAAATTTTTAATCCCCTTTATCATAGTTAGTGTTTGAAATTATTTTACGCGGCGCCTTTGCAGATAGTGGCAAAGTATTCGCCAGCTAAAGTAAATTGCGCCAAGCCATAAATAGGCAAAATTTTATCGAGTCAATAAGTAAGTTGCCGCTTTAAAGCGGCGGATTATTTGATTTTTTCTTTGCCTTTGTAAGTGGCGATGCTTTGATACGAGCCATCCTTTTTAAACGCCACTACGTCATAGACCTCGGGCTGTGAGCCTTGCTCCATACCTGGCGCTTCTAGCGGCATTCCAGGTACTGCTATGCCGATGATGTCTTTAGGCTTATTTTTTAGTAGCGTGCGGATCTCACCTGCTGGCATATGTCCTTCGACTACATATCCGTCTACGATCGCGGTGTGGCAGCTGGCGAGCTCTAGCGGAAGTTTGAGCTCATTCTTCTTCTGGATAAGCGGCTCGTCAGCCAGCGAAATCATCTCGACTTCAAATCCGTTTTGCTCCATATATTTTGCCCAGTTGTGGCAACAGCCGCAGCTCTCGCCGTGATAGACCTTAATGTGTTCGTCCGCCGCCGCATAGCTACTTAATGCCGCTAAAAGCGCACCTACAAATAAAATTTTCTTCATATTTTACTCCAGTGATTAAAAGTCCTCGATTATACAATACGTATAGTAAATTTTTAAGAGCGAACCATATAACTCTAAGATTAAATTTGACGAAGCAGACCCGCTCGTAAGCCGAAATTTTACGAAATTTTAAAATTTCGGCATCGCGGATAAATTGGTTATAGGCACTGAGAGAGTGCTGATTTGATAGCGGATTTTGATACGTAGCCTTCCGAGTCGCTGGTAAGTGATACGTCGCAGCCCGGCTTATAGTTTTTCCAGGTGTAGATGTTGCCGTTGTCTTCGGTTGTTTTGATGGAGTCTGGCTGTTTATTCCATGCAGAAATTACTTGATTGATATGAAATGCATCGCTGCGATCTTTCGGCGCATTAGTCATACCTGTGCTATCGGGCAAGGTCGTTTCGACCATATCGGTAGTGCCTGCGGTGGAGACCTCTTGGACTTTATCATTTACGCCGCCGATATTTGTTTTGCTGCTTTGGGATTTTGTTTGATTGCGTACTCCGCTTGGTTCGTTGGATATATTCCAGTTGGAACAACCGATAAAAAATACCGCTGCTACGAGCGCAGCTATTAAATTTCTCATAAAATTCTCCTTCAAAAATTTCGTTGCGATAGTAGCACATTTATCTTTAGTTTAAAATAAATCCGAGCCCTTGAAATTTGAAATTTCGCAGGAATTTTGCGAGGCGTTTCAGTAGGAATTTATAAAATTTGAGATAATATTGCAACCTTTCATACCAAACGGGCTTTTAAATTTTGCACGGCAAATGCCTTTTTGGCTACCAAATTTTAAAGGATTTTTGATGTATGCTATCATCAAACACGGCGGCAAGCAGTATAAGGTCGAAGAGGGCAACTACCTAAATTTAGACCATTTTAATGCTGAGCCGAAAGCAAAGCTCGAGCTTAGCGAAGTTTTAGCGCTAAACGACGGCGAGTTAAAGGTAGGAGCACCGTTCGTAAAGGGTGCCAAGGTGGTTTTGGAGGTCGTTTGCGAAGGCAAGGATAAAAAAGTCGTTATCTTCAAAAAACGCAGACGTAAAGATTCAAAAGTAAAACGCGGCTTCAGACGCCAATACACCCGCGTCAAAGTCGTTTCGATTAACGCATAAAGGATAGGAAATGGCACACAAAAAAGGTCAAGGCTCAACCCAAAATAATAGAGATAGTATCGGGCGTCGCTTGGGCGTCAAAAAATTCGGCGGCGAGTTCGTGCGTGCGGGCAACATCATCATCCGCCAGCGCGGCACTGCGACACACCCGGGCTGCAACGTAGGCATGGGCAGCGATCACACGATTTTTGCGCTGATCGACGGCGTCGTAAAATTTGAGCGAAAAGATAAAAACCGCAAAAAAGTATCGGTTTATCCAGCCGCGTAATTACCGCTAAAATCTTCGGGGGCGCAAGCCCCTCTTTTAAATAAAAATTCGAAAAACTGCTGTGAAATCGGAAGATTTTTCTCACGCAAAAATTTCGTTATAAAACTCGCTACGACGAGATTTAAAATTTATCAAAAAATCACGAGTTAGAAATGATAGGCGCGCCGTTCCTCAGACTTTAAAGTTTAGCTCTAATTTTGAAATTTTACCGAATATTATTTGTGTAAATAATGGCGCATGGGGAATTATTTAAATTCTAAAGGGATTGGCTATGATAAAAATAGACAAAAGCGAAATTCTAAAATATCTCGTAAACAACATAATAGACAAAGACCTATTAAGAGGCATAAACGCCCTTATCGACGAAAGTATTAAGTCATTAAAAATCGAGATGGACGGTAATAAAATTAGTCCGAGCGACGCGGAAAAAATCGTGAAAGATATACAAAGTAGCGATAAATTTAAAAGCTTGATAGGTGAAGCCGCGAAAAAGAACCAAGCATCCATCAAATCAGGTGGTGGATTTTGGTTCGGTGCTGTCGTAGCAGGAGCGATAGCTTATGGCGGATACGATATATTTTTGGAGCGTTATTCAATAGATGAAGAATACTCTTTTATCTCTAAGTGCGTCGGCGAGCAGGGTGAGGAGTATAAAAAAGACTATTGCGTTAAGCAACTAAAAAAGTGTTTAAAGGACGATAAAAAGATTCGCGAATGTTCTCGCGGACTGTTGGGTCGCTAGAAGCGGCGATCGATTTGTGATCACGCCATATCCATATTCAACGGGCTATGTATCGCTTGGCTCGTTCGTATCACCAAAAGCTATTTTTGAGCCCTCTTGTATATTTTCGCAAATTTCATCGCCTAAAATTTTTCTCTCGAAGCTATCGTCTATAAGCGTCTTATAGCGTTTAAGCTTTTTGTATTCATCGCTATCAAGCAGGAATTTATAAATTGCTTTTAATTTATCCGCCATTTTTTGCGAGCTTAAATTTTCGTTTTTAACTCTTTGCATGAGCTTTTCGTATGATTTTGCTCGTTTTTTTAAATAGCTTTCGTCATCTGAATTTTCGTCGAATTCTACAAATTCTATTAAAAAATTCGTCAATCCAAGCCTTATCTGACTAACTCCATTTCGTATATCGTCCACTAGCTCTTTGCATTTTCTATCATAATTTTCTGTCGCCATTTGTCGCCGAACCTTTCTGTAAAATTACGCTAATTATATCAAAATCTTACGGAAAGGAGGTGATTAAAATGAATACGTCAGATATGAGCCAGGACGAGCTTGATTTGTGGTCGAATATAAATAATCCAAACAATGATGCCGATATGGACGATTGGGCGGATGCGCATAATCCAAATAACGATGATTATTTGGGTGATGACGACGAGAATGAGTGATTTTATAGTTGTGACCGGTTAAATTTATATAGGTCGCCAAATTTGCGTCAAAAGCCGGATTAGGCTTATAAAGGAGAAATGATGGCAAAATCTGGAGTTAGGCCGCCAAATGGTCCGAGCACTACGGGTAATCCAAGTGGTAAAGGTCGCGGGAATAATCCGCCAAAAAAATAGATATTCTCCTCCTTTGGGAGGAGACAAATTTAAGGAAAGAGTATCATTTCGAGGACTGTGATTTTACGCTGCTTGTCGCAAAGTTTGAAAATCTGGACAAAATAACTTTAGGTTTTGAGGAACAAAAGACTAAACGGTCGGTAAAAGACGCATATCTAAATTTTGTTTTGCTAGATTGTTAAGTAGATAAAATTTTGTAATCTTGTAGATATCATTCAAGCATTTAAAGAAAAGTGCGGCAACGATGGCTATACTAGCAACGCTAAAATAGTAAATTTTTACAAAGGAATGGACGTAAGGTAAGTCCTGTTGATTAAGGCCCTTTCGTCTTGAAAAGATCTTTATGAAAGAAATACTTAAATTTTTAAGATTAAGATTAAACTACGGCTTTAAAAGCGATCTTGCTGTAGTTTTAGTAATTTTGGATATAATCGCCCTTAAAAACTAAGGTAGAAAATGTTCATAGACAGCGTAAAATTTAGCGTTAAATCTGGTAATGGCGGCGCGGGTTGCGTCAGTTTCCGCCGCGAAAAATTCGTCATCTTAGGCGGTCCCGACGGCGGCGACGGCGGCGACGGCGGCGACGTGTATTTTAGGGTCGATAAAAACTCCCACACTCTCTCATCCTACAAGGGCAAGCGGGAGTTTAAAGCGCAAAACGGCGCGCCCGGCGAGGGTCGCAAAAAGACGGGCAAAAGCGGCGAGGATCTCTATCTCATCGTCCCTCCCGGCACCAGCGTTTACGACGAGGATAGCGGCGAGCTGGTGCTTGATATGTTAAACGACGGCGAAACGAAGCTGTTTTTAAAAGGCGGCAAGGGCGGGCTTGGCAACGTGCACTTTAAAAGTTCGATCAATCAAGCTCCCGAATACGCACAAAAAGGCCTTGAGGGCGAAACGCGCGAGGTGCGCTTGGAGCTAAAACTCATTGCTGACATTGGGCTCGTGGGCTTTCCAAACGTCGGTAAAAGCACGCTAATCTCGACCGTCTCAAACGCCAAACCGCAGATCGCAAACTACGAGTTTACGACCCTCACGCCAAAGCTCGGTCTCGTCGAGGTTGACGAATACAGCGGCTTTGTCATGGCCGATATCCCTGGCATCATAGAGGGGGCTAGCGAGGGGCGCGGGCTTGGCGTGCAGTTTTTAAAACACGTCGAGCGCACGAAAATTTTGCTTTTTATGCTCGATCTTGCGAACTATCGCAGCCTTGAGGAGCAGTTTGACGCGCTGCGGGCCGAGACGGCGAAATTTTCAGGCGAGCTTGCACAAAGAGACTACGCGATCGCTCTAACTCGCGCGGACGCGGCTGAAAATTTGCAGGAAAAATTTGACGCGTTTTTGGCGTATTTGGGGCTTGCGGGCACGGCGGGCGAGATGAAATTTAAACAAGATATTTATGAATTTGACGCCGCTAAGCCGTTTTTCGTAATGCCGATCTCCTCGGCGACGGGACAAAATATAAACGAGCTAAAATTTAACCTGCTTAAGCTACTTAAAAAGGAGCTGTAGGCTGCGCTAAAAGCTGCGCCGTAGAGGAGTTTTGACGAATGCAGGTCTTAAGCGCGCCCACATACGCGGCTAAATTTTATTTTTATCGCTCGCAAAAGCCGCAAAAAGATAAAATTTAAGGAGGCGAAATGAATAAAATTTTTATTCTAGTATTTTTATGTTTCGGCGCGTATTGTTGCGAGCCTTCCGATTCGGCGCCGAATTTTACGGACTTTAACGACAAGGATCATGGCGGCGCGCTGAGCTTGCAGGAGCGGATGGCGAGCGAGGTGCCGTCTGGGCTGAGAATAGAGCTAAATCTGCGCTCAGGCTCTGAATTTAAGAGGTTGGACGCTAATCACGACAGCAAGATTAGCCTAGATGAGCTGGGAGCGAAACCGTCTGCAAAGATTTATTGGTCCGAAGATCCGTGCGCCTTTTGGCCGTGGAAGGATCAAGACGGAGATGAAAATCAATCTGCCGTCAAATAAGCGCGAAAAACGGCAATAATGCGGCCTTTTGCGCGGGGTTTGGTTTGTGCGACGCGTATAAATTTTACTTCGCGCGGGCGAGTGCGGATCAGGTTTGCTTCGCAATCTGAGTAAAATTTTATTTCGCGCATTGCCGGCACTAGCATGATCGCTAGCGATGCGATTTGGCTAAATTTAAAGGAAAAGAATGAATATAGTTTTTATGGGAACGCCCGAGTATGCGGCTAAAATTTTACGCGCGCTTGCGGAGGCGGAATTTGAGATCGCGGCCGTATTTACGCAGCCTGATAAACCCGTCGGCAGGAAGCAAATTTTAACTCCGAGCGAGGTTAAAATTTACACGCAGCAGCACCTGCCCGCCGTGCCGATATTTCAGCCTGCGAGTTTAAAAGACGAGGCGGTCGCAGCGCAGATAAAAGAGCTAAAGCCTGATTTTATCGTGGTTGCAGCATACGGTAAAATTTTGCCGCAGGCCGTGCTTGATATCGCGCCTTGCATAAATCTGCACGCCTCGATCCTGCCTAAATACCGCGGCGCAAGCCCCATTCAAAGCGCGCTACTGGCGGGCGAGAAGCAGACGGGCGTGACGGCGATGCTGATGGACGCGGGGCTTGACACGGGCGATATGCTTGATTTTGCCTACACGCCTTGCGAGGATAAAACGGCGGCGCAGCTGTTTGACGAGCTCGGGGATCTCGCGGGCGAGCTTATCGTGCGAGTGTTGCGAAATTTTGCAAATTTAACGCCGCTTAAGCAAGAGGGCGCGCAGGCTACGCACTGCAAAAAAATAAGCAAATCCGATGGACTTTTTAGCTTTGAGGAAAGCGCACGGCAAATTTATAATAAATTTCGCGCGCTAACGCCCTGGCCCGGGATTTATCTAGCTAGCGGGTTAAAAATTTTAGAACTAGAGCTTTTGCGCGAATCTTGCGAGCATAAATTTGAACGCGCTGGCGAAATTCTACACATTGATAAGCCTAGTTTTTGCGTCGCATGCGGCGAAGGCGCGGTTAAGATGACAAAGGTGCAAGAGCCAGGCAAAAAGCCCGTGGACGCTAGCGCATATCTAAACGGCAAACGGCTAAAGATCGGCAATCTGCTATGCTAAGCGGGATTTTAAATTTTCGCGTTTTGTGCCGCGCTTTTGATGCTACGCGGGAATTTTATTTGCGCCGCACTTTTGGGATCGCGGCGAAATTCTGCCTTGGGTATCGCCGCAATCGTGAAGTAAAATTTTACCGCGCGGAATTTCGAAACGAAGCTTCAAAATCAAGGCTTTATAAAATTTTAAAACCTCGCTTCTATACTTTAAAATTTTACGCTCGCAGGAGCTTTAAATTTCGCTTTGGCGGTTGCGAACCTTGCGACGTCGCACCGAACACACACCGCTTAAAATTCTATGATCGTGCCGCAGAATTTTTGCAAGATAAAGCTTTAAAATTTT
>NZ_CALIBH010000057.1 GCF_938045775.1 uncultured Campylobacter sp. | reverse complement strand
GAGGGCTGCGCTCGCGGGTATAAATTTGACGCCGCGAAGGTGGGCGAATTTGACGCGCGAAATTTGGCTAAAATCAGCGTCGCTCGCGGTCAGATCGAGTATGAATTCGCCTTTTTACAAGAGAAGCTAAAATCGCGCGACATCAAGGCATACGAGCGAAATTTGAGCGTAAAAAATATAGAAATCGCTAGCATTTTTAAAGAGGTTGCAGGCGGGATTGAGCCGTGGGAGAAGGTTAAAATTTAGCTCTGTTTCGCGCAGAATTTTTGGCTTGCCTAGGCAAATTTGATCAATAAAAACGCCAAAATACGTTACGTCGATTTTCCCCTAAATTTGACGTAAAAATCTCAAATTTACGATTAGCGGCGATTTGCCAAAAAAGGCAAGCAATTTTATCCACTTTGGCGAGAAATTATGGGCAATTCGTCAAATTCTAAAAGGCGAACCTAACGTCAAATTCTCGTCAAATTCGCCTCTGTTTTTAAAAATAAAAGCCGATCCGCAAAATCCCGCGCTTAAAATTTACCCGCAAGCGAGCAAATTCGGCCAAATTTTGCAAATCGGTAACTCTACTCTGCTCTCATCTGAGTGCCTACGAATGCTAAGCTTAAATCACGACTAGGCCGGAGCTAAATTTAAACCCCAAGGCGAGCGCGCAAAAAAATGGACGCGCCGAAAATAAAATTTCAAATCACGCCAGACCGCTTATGACGCCATCGCTCGTAATCTTCATATTTAGCGCGTTGGGAACCTTCGGCAGCCCCGGCATCAGCATTATCTTGCCGCAGACGGCGACGATGAAGCCCGCTCCCGTGCGGATCTGAAGGTCCTTGACGCTGAGCTTAAAGCCGCGCGCTCGCCCGAGCGCCTTGGCGTCGTCGCTGAAGCTATACTGCGTCTTTGCGATGCAGACGTTTAGCCGCTCAAGCCCCAAAGCCTTGATATGCTGTAGCGCTTTTTGCGCTTCTGGCTCAAAAACTACTTCGCTCGCGCCGTAAATTTTAGTAGCGATCTTTTCCATCTTGCTCGCCGTATCGTCGCTAAGCTCGTAGGCGAATTTCAGCTCCTTAGCGCGCTCGCACTCATCTACTACGAGATGGGCTAGCTCAAGCGCGCCCTCGCCTCCTTTGGCGAAATTTTCGCAAATCGCCATCTGCACGCCGCGCTGCTTGCAGTAATCGCGCACGAAGGCAATCTCCTCGTCGCTATCGAAGCTAAAGCGATTAAGCGCCACGACCGGATTTAGCCCGAAGTTTTGTAAAATTTCAATATGTCCGCCTAAATTTACGATGCCTTTTTGAAGCGCGGCAAGATCAGGGCTCGCGATACTTTCTTTATCCGCGCCGCCGTTGTATTTAAGCGAGCGGATCGTGCTAACTAACACCGCGGCATCCGGAGCGATGCCCGCGCGGCGACACTTGATGTCGATAAATTTCTCAGCCCCGAGCTCGCTTCCGAAGCCCGCCTCCGTCACGGCGTAATCGGCAAGACTTAGAGCTAACTTGCTCGCCATTATGGAGTTGCAGCCGTGCGCGATATTTGCAAAGGGTCCTCCGTGCACGAGCGCGGGCGTGTGCTCTAGGCTTTGGATGAGATTAGGCTTCATCGCGTCTTTTAGCAGGATCGCCACGGCATCCGCGCAGCCCAGATCGCGCACGTATATCGGCTCTCCCTGCGTATCGTAGGCGACCATGATGTTTGCGATGTTTTCCTTAAGCTCGGCAAGATCGTTTGAGAGGCACAAAACCGCCATTATCTCGCTAGCTGCGGTGATATTAAAGCCGTCCTCACGCTCTACTCCGTCGGTGCGTCCGCCCTGTCCTACGGTGATGTGGCGCAGCGCGCGGTCGTTCATATCCATGCAGCGCTTCCATAAAATTTTATCGATCTTTAGCGGGTTTTCTTGATACAGCGAGTTGTCGATGACCGCCGAAATGAGATTATTTGCGGAGGTGATCGCGTGAAAATCGCCGTTAAAATGCAAATTTAGATCATCCATCGGCACCAGCTGCGAATATCCGCCGCCAGCAGCCCCGCCTTTGATACCAAAAACAGGCCCCAGCGACGGCTCGCGCAGCGCAAGGCAGACGCTTTTGCCTAGACGCTTTAGCGCGTCGGCTAGACCGATGGAGGTCGTAGTTTTGCCCTCGCCAAACGGCGTCGGATTGGTCGCCGTGACCAAAATAAGCTTCGAAGCGCGCGGGCGCGGCTTGATATTTAGCTTGGCTTTGTAGTGGCCGTACAGCTCGATCTCATCCTCACTAAGCCCCAAATTTTTCGCAACGTTTGAAATTTTATCCGGCCTCGCCGCATTTGCTATTTCGATATCGCTCAACATTTTCTCTCCTTAAATTTAAAATTTTATCGCGCAGCGTTTATACGCTGCCTGCTTAAGCTCTCGCGGGCTGGCTAGCGCTAAATTTCTACGAAAACCCTCCGCCTGCGAGCGACAAATCCGCGAACCGAACCGAAAGCTGTCCGGATACCGCGCAGATATCGCAATCCTCTCTCTTGCGGACGCGCACCTTGCCCGCAAGCCGCGCAAATCGAAGCTCGCGCCGTGAAATTTGCCCCGGCTAAATTTCGATCTCGATGCCCACGGGGCAGTGGTCGCTGCCCATCACGTCGCTTAGGATGAAAGCATCCTTTAGCCGCGAGCGCAAATTTGCCGAGATGAAAAAATAATCGATCCGCCAGCCTACGTTTTTGGCACGCGCGTTAAAGCGGTAGCTCCACCACGAGTAGGCGTCCCGCAGCTCGCCGTGCACGGCACGGAATGTATCGACGAAGCCCGCCGCCTCTACCTCATCAAGCCACGCCCGCTCGATCGGCAAAAAGCCCGAAGTTTTGGAGTTTGCTTTGGGGTTTGCAAGATCGATCTCGCGGTGCGCGGTATTCACGTCGCCGCAGAATATCACCCCGAGCCCCTGCTCCGCAAGACTGCGCGCGTAGGCTAGGAATTTTGCGTAAAATTCCATCTTGTAGGCTAGCCGCGCCTCGTCCTTTTGGCCGTTGGGAAAGTAGATATTAAAAAGCACGACATCGCCGAAGCGGTGCTGCAGCACGCGTCCCTCGTCGTCGGGGAAAAACAGCGCCTTGCTCGTCTCGCTTTTAAATTTAGCTAGGCTCGCCACGCCGGAATAGCCCGCGCGAGCGGCGGAATTTAGATCGATCTGAGAAAATCCGAGCTCATAAAGCCCTTTCGGAGCGTCCTTTTCGCTCACCTTGATCTCTTGTAAGCCCAAAAAATCGGGGTTTTGCTCCGCGAGCCACGCAAAGCCGTCTTTGCTGAGAACTGCGCGCAGCCCGTTTACATTCCAACTAATCAGTTTCAAATTTAGCCTTTGGCGCAAAAATTTTGGTATGATTATACGAAATTTTGACTAAATTTAAAGGAAAATTATGCGCAATCAGCCCAAATACCGATTTTTTGCCAACTGGGGCTACGCGATGGCGGGTCTTGCCGAGATGCTGCGCAGCGAGCGTAGCTTTAGACTGGAGCTTTGCGTGTTCGTGCCGCTTATGCTGTCGCTATTTTTTTGGAATTTCGACGCGGTGCTAAATCTATTTTTGATCTTCGGCGCGATCTTTACGCTCACAACCGAGTGCATAAACTCAGCTATTGAGCGCGCGGTCGATCTTGCCACGAGCGAAATCCACCCGCTAGCCAAGGGCGCCAAAGACACCGCAAGCACCGCCGTGATGATGAGCCTATTTCTCAACGCCGCGCTGTGGGGATATGCGATCTGCGGGAAAATTTTTTAAAATTCCGCGAGTGGAATTTTAAATTTCAAAAATTATCGCTTAACGTAGCAAGCTCGGCAGAATTCAATCATTAAATTTTACGTGCGCCATTTAATTCGGTCTTAATATATTAATTTCAAACTGCACGGAGCCCGCAGACATAAGCCCTTTGACCGCAAGAGCAGGCTTTGTTCAATTTAGCAAGCGGCGCCGTCTTGCTTGCGATAAATTTAAAGCGATTTCAAGCCAAAAGCTTTAACGCGCTACGCACAGGACGGCGCGCTAAATTTAAAAAAATGTGTCGCGTTCGGCGGTAAGATTTACGCGATTTACCTTTAAATTTTAAGAATGAAATTTGAAACCTTAACTTGAATAGCTTTTTAAGCATACTTTGAAATATAATTAAATTGTTTGCAATTATATAAAGCAACGATCTAAAATTTAAAAATAAAATCAGCAAAATTTAATGAGCGTTATTATAAAATCTTAAAAAATAAGAAGGTATCTGTGAGTTATAGAGTAGGAAGTTTGTTTGCTGGCGTTGGTGGTATATGCCAAGCATTTAAGAATTCAAATTGTGATGTTATTTGGGCAAATGAAATTGACAAGAATGCCTGTATGACTTATAGATTAAATCATAAGAGCATAAATCTTATCGAAGGAGACGTTAAAAAATTAAATAATAAAACTCTATCTAGTATAGATATACTTACTGCAGGATTTCCTTGCCAACCATTTTCGCAAGCTGGGCACGGAAAAGGGTTCGAAGATGGGCGAGGAAAGCTTTTTTTTGAAGTATCGAGACTATTAAAAGAGTTGAGGCCAAAAGCCTATTTTTTAGAAAATGTCAAAACTCTTGCAACACATAATAACGGAAAAACTTTTAAAATCATTAAAGATGAAATAAAAAAGACTGGATATTCTTTTATACCATTTGTGCTAAATGTTGCAAAGTATACAGACATACCACAAGGGAGGGAAAGAATATATATCGTAGGCTTTAAAGATGAAAGCGATTATTCATTTGAAAAGCCTATAAAAGAAAATATACTAGAAACAAAACAAGAGAATTTATTATCCGCTAGATTTCAAATACCAAAAGAAACAAGCAAGGCCCCCAGAAATATAAAATCCTTCCTAGATGATTCGTGCGTTATTCAATCTGATATTTATAATGACAAAAGCAATAAAATTCATCGTAGAGTAGTAGAAAGTGTGACAGATGAAAACATTGTTTATCAATATAGGCGTTATTATGTTCGCTCCAATAAATCAAATGTTTGCCCTACCTTGACTGCAAATATGGGTGTTGGCGGACATAATATCCCAATAATATTAAATAATGGTATAATAAGAAGATTAACCCCAAAAGAATGCTTTAATTTGCAAGGATTTCCGCGAGATTTTATGCTTCCATCAAACATATCAAGAGCACAGCTGTATAAACAAGCTGGAAATTCTGTTGTTGTGCCGATGGTTGAAAAAATCGCAAAAGAGATTGTAGCGGTGTTGGATGGATCCGATAGAAATTAATCCGAATGTCGCAAATTTTGTTAGATCGCTTCGTGACATAGGGTATACTTTTGAGGTGGCTGTTGCAGATATTATTGATAACAGCATATCTGCCGGTGCAAATGATATAAAAATCTATGCCATACAACATCCTGAACCGTTTTTTTGTCTTCTAGATAATGGTACAGGAATGGACAAAGATGAACTAGTAGAAGCTATGAGGCTATCATCGAAAAATCCAGACGAGAGAAGAAATGATATCGCGCTTGGTAAATTTGGTTTAGGTCTTAAAACGGCTTCATTTTCTCAATGTAAAAAACTTACTGTTATATCAAAGAAATGTAATCAGATAAATATTAAACAATGGGATTTGG
>NZ_CALIBH010000056.1 GCF_938045775.1 uncultured Campylobacter sp. | reverse complement strand
CATTTCGCTTTTGCTACCAACCGAAATTTGATCCGCCATTCCGCCTTGCATAGCTTCGTTTTTTGCGTTAGCGGGGATGCTCGTCCCGCCCGTAATATCGGCGGAGCAGGCGTCGCTGCTTAGAATTTTACCTATATCGCACGGCAAAGCCCCGTTCGTCTTCTCGGGTAAAATTTCGCCCGCGCTGCCAGGAGTATAGGCACCGGCAGAAATTTTATTCGCAATATTTGCGCCGTTAGGTAAAGCCCTATCCGTTACGGCTGTCGGGGTTTCGCTCGTCGAGGCTGCCATTTCCGCCGCGATTTTGCCGTTCGCGCCGTATTTTTCGAGCAGAAATTTCACGCTTTGTATCGTGGGTACCGGGCGGTTTTGCGAAATTTCATAATCGCTTACCTCCACGCCCGGGGCGTCGTTCCACAGCGCGCGGCACCATCTAAGCCGCAGTTGCGGAGGCGCCGAAAAGCTCTTTTTAAACGGGTTTAGAAACGACGGCATTATGATCAGCAAATCGGGCTTTAGACTTGATAAGATCGCCTTCACCGCGGCGTCGTGTCCTGCGTGCGGCGGATCGAAACTGCCGCCGAAAAGTGCGATTTTCACGCACCCGCTCCGTGCCGCTCCGCGCCGCGAAATTTCTCGCACTTCGCCACAAATTCCGCGGTATAAAATTTTGCGCGACGTAATCTTGTTTTATGAAATTTTACGCCGCAAAATTCCGTTTCGCTGAATTTTGTTGCAAAAAATCCCGCGTTTTGCAGCGCGATAAATTTAAAGGGCGTGGCGGCGTAAAGGCTAGGACTGCGTCGCAGCCCTTTTGCGGCGATAAATTTAAAAAGCGCGCCATCGCGGAATTTTACCTCGCCGAATTTCGCTGCGTTAAATTTCATTTTAAGCTCTAAATTTGGCGTCTGGAACTTCATCTCGTGAAATTTCGCGCCGTGAAATTTAGCCGCATAAAATTTCGCAATGCGAGCTAAAAAATCCGTCTCGCGCAATTCTGCTTTGTAAAATTTAACGCCACGTGCCATAAATTTTGATTTGCAGAATTCCGCTCTGCGAAAGTTCGCCCCTAAAAATTCTGTTCCGTAGGTCGTAAATTTCGCGCCAAGAAATTTAAAATGCGAGTGTCGTGATTGCCGAATTTGCCGCGTATGACGAAGCGTTTCATTGCAAAATTTAAAATCGCGAAGCGCGGCATTGTGCGCTCCGGGCTCTGTGCCGCAAAATTTCGTGCTACTAAATTTTGTTGCAAAAAATCTTGCGTTTTGCGGCGCGAAAAATTTAACGCCGCGTTTCTTAAATTTTGCCGCGCAAAATCCAGTGGCTACGAAGCGGGCGTTAGAATTTGGGTTTTTCCAAAGCTTTCGCACGGGCCGCCTACATATATTTTTCTAAAACGCGCGGAATTTTGATGCTGCCGTCCTTGCGCTGGTAGTTTTCCATCACCGCAATCAGCGTGCGGCCGACCGCGAGCGAGGAGCCGTTTAACGTGTGAACGAGGCTGTTTTTCTTGCCGTCTTTGAAGCGGATCTTGGCTCTGCGCGCCTGAAAATCGCGACAGTTGCTGATCGAGCTGATCTCTCTGTATTGGTTCTGTCCCGGTAGCCAAACCTCCAAATCCACGGTCTTTGCAGCGCTAAAGCCCAGATCGCCGCTGCAAAGCAGCATGTGTCTGTGCGGAAGGCCAAGGCTAGCTAGCAGATCGCTCGCGCACGAAATCATCTCCCCAAGCATCTTTGCGCTATCTTCGGGGCGCGTGATGGCGACGAGCTCGACCTTTTCAAACTGGTGCTGGCGGATCATGCCGCGCGTATCGCGCCCCGCCGAGCCCGCTTCCTTGCGAAAGCAGTGGCTGTAGCTGGTGAGTTTGATCGGCAGCTCCTCGCTGCGTAAAATTTCATCGTTAAAGAGATTCGTCGCCGTAACCTCGCTCGTAGGGATGAGGTAGAGGTTTTGCTCCTCGTCGTCAACGCGGTAAAGATCGTCTTTAAATTTAGGCAGCTGGCCCGTGCCGTAGAGGATCTGATCGCGCACCAAAAACGGCATATTTACGAGCTCGAAGCCGCGCGAGTTATTAAATTCGATCATGTAGTTGATGAGAGCCATATTCAGTTTCGCGCCCAGCCCTCGGATCGCGGTAAAGCGGCTGCCGCTGAGTTTGACGCCGCGCTCGAAATCAAGCCATCCCAGCGCCTCGCCGAGCTCGAAGTGCTGCTTGGGCGCGAAGTCGAACGTGCGCGGATCAAGCACCTTTTTGATACAGACGTTTTCGTTCTCGTCCGCGCCGATCGGCACGTCGTCGTCGATGATATTCGGCACGCACGCGGCGATCGCTTCTAAGCTTTGTTCGCGCTCGTTTAAGAGCCCGCTTAGGCTTTGGATCTTTTGCTTGTTTTCCTCAAGCTGCGATTTTAGCGCGCCTACGTCTTTGCCTTCGCGCGCGGCGAGGCCGAGCTCCTTGCTCTTTGCATTTTGCACGGCTTGGAGGTTTTCCAGCTCCGTCTTTTTAGATTTTAGCTCGTTGTAGGCATTCAGTAGCGTTTGCAGGGTTTGCGGCGGGACTTTTTTGGCGATAAGTTTTTTATTAAATTCGTCGAAATTCGTCTCGATAAGTTTTAAATTTATCATTTTCTGCCTCTTTTTGGTAATTTAAATTGCGACATTTTAACCAAAGTTTGCTTTAAATACTCAAAATAAACCCACATTTAAGCAATACGGATGAAAAAAAGTGATACAATTCCGTAATATTTTATTATGAAAGGTATTACATGAAGGCAAAATTTGCTTTTTTGGGAATTTTCGCGGCGAGCCTTGCGTTCGCACATTTTGGCATTCTTACGACGGATAAAAATGTCGTAGAGGATCAAAAAAACGCTATCGTGAAGCTAAATTTGGAATTCTCCCATCCGTTTTTACAGGAGTCTATGAATCTACAAAAGCCCGCAGAATTCGGCGTTTTTATTGACGGCGAGAAAAAATCGCTCCTAGGCAGCCTAAAAGAGCAGAAAAAGGGCGAAAATTCCTATTTTGCGGCGGAATTTAAAGCTGACAAGCCATCACTTTTGGCGTTTTATTTTGATCCGAAACCCTATGCCGAGCCGGCTGAGCGCAAGATGATCCGCCATATCACCAAAACCTACGTCGATGCTTACGGCGCGGGCGAAGGCTGGGATAAGCCGCTCGGGCTAGAGGCGGAGATCGTACCGCTAGTGCGGCCTTATGCGCTGTATGCGGGAGAGATATTTAGCGGAGTTTTTTTATTGCACGGAAGGCCCGTCCCGGGCGCGGATGTGGAGATCGAGCTATATAACGATAAGGGCTACAAAGCCCCTAGCGAGGCGCATGTCACGCAGGTCGTTAAAACCAACGGCGCGGGCGAGTTTAGCTTCGTGATGCCGGTTGCCGGCTGGTGGGGCTTCGCGGCTCTTAGCGAGGAGGAAGCCGCCAAAGGAAGCGAGCAGCCCGTAAATGAGCTGGGCGCCGTGCTTTGGATCAAAGCAGACGAGCTGAAAAAATAGGGGAGCGGCTCGGTGAGATCTCTTTTTTTGGGCGAAATTTGCGTCGCTGCGGATAAATTTAAATTTACGCTTGAGCGGAGCTTTGAAATTTTATTTTCGCGCGTTTTGCTTGGCGACGTAAAATTTCAAGCGAATTCTGTAGTTAAAATTTTAGATGGCAAAATTCCGCCGAGTAAAATTTTAAGTAACGAAGCTCTGCTACGTGAAATTTTGCTCGGCAGAAATTCGCTCTTAGTAGCTTCGAGCCGTAAAATTTCATATCCGTGGATTTATGAGCGCAAAATATCGGCGCGTAAAATTTCGTTTTTTGAAATTTTTAAAACCCCGGCTTTTAAAATTTCGCAAGCTCTGTTTTACTGCGCGAGCGTCGCGCCGAGATCGCTCGGAGCCTCAAATTTTGCGTTGCAAAATCCATTTGCTGCTCCTGCAATTGTAGCAAGCGAAAATTCTTGCGCCATGCAAGCCGTAAAATTTATCAAATTTACTGGTTCCACAAGCAGTTTTGAGACCGCTCTGAGTTTTGCGCTGACAGCCGCCGCAAATAGGACGCAAGCTGCGAGTTTTACAGCCGCAAATTTTGCCGCGACTAAAGCCGTAAAAGCAAGGCCTGTAGTAATCAAAGCGGTTATCGCAAAGGTCGCAAATGCCTTAAATTTAACTAGCTCCCGCGTTTTTGCGCGTCTAAAAAACTGGAACGATTTAAAGGGGGCGAGCCGTGCACATTAGCGAAGGAGTTTTGAGCGCACCCGTGCTGCTTGCCGGCTGGGCGGTTACGGCGCCTGCGGTAGCGGCGATTTTATGGCGCGTAAGGCAGTCTGAGATCCCTAGGATCGCATGTTTTAGCGCGCTGTTTTTCGTAGCATCTTTTGTGCACCTGCCCGTGGGCGTCAGCTCCATGCATTTGATGCTAAGCGGGCTCGTGGGCGCGTTTTTGGGCTCGCGCGCGATCTTGGCGATTTTCGTTGCGCTTTTTTTGCAAGGGGTGTTTTTCGGCTTCGGAGGGCTTAGCGTGCTCGGCGTAAATACCGCAGTCATTGGCTTTCCAGCGGTTTTGGGCGGGCTCTTTGCCGCCGCCGCAAAAGCGCAAGAGCTAAAAGTGCGCACGCAAAAAATTTATCTATTTTTGGCGGGTTTCGTGCCGATCGTCTGCTCGATGCTGCTTCTTGATCTTGTGCTTTTCATCAGCGGGCGGGAGTTTTTTGCTATCGCGACGCTCATCTCGCTCGAAGGCGCAATTCTAGCTGTTTTGGAAGGAATCATCACCCTTTTTGCGCTTAGCTTTATTGCGAAATTTTACGGCGGACAAAGGCGATGAGAGCACTATTTTTCTTAGCGGTTTTGAGCTCTTTTGCATTTTCGCATGCGCTTCATCTTTTCGCGACGCAAGAGGGCGATAGAGTGGCGATTTATAGCTATTTTTATAAAAATTCTCCCTGCATGGAGTGCGAAGTTTTAATCAGTGCGGACGGGCGCGAAATTTTGCGCACTAAGACCGATAAAGAGGGACTTGCGAGCATACGAATACCCGCTAAAAATTTTACTATTCAAATTTACGGAGGTGCAGGGCACGGTGCACAGATGGAATTTAGCGCCGAGGACTTTACACCGCAGAATTCCGGTGATCCTGAAAATTCCACGCCACAAAATTCTGACGTTTCTGAAAATCCTGTGCCGCAAAATTTGAACGTCGCTAAAAATTCTGCGTCCGAAGGCAGCGCACTCGAAAATATCGTGCCGAAAGCTAGTACGCCTGAAAATAAAATTTTAAGCACTTCCGAGCCTTTGGAAAATTCCGCCTCGCGAAGCATCTTGCCAAAAGAAAGCCCTAAGGGCGATATTAGGAGCCTGGCATTTCAAAGCCAGTCCGCTGAGGCGCCTAAAATCGCGCTTTGTTTGGCCTTGATTTTCGGCTTTTTTGCTTTGGTGTGGCTAGCGAAAAGAGCGCGCAAATGAGCCCCGCCGTATCACTGCTCGCGTTTTTTATCTTCAGCTTCGGCGTCGGACTTAGTGGGCAGCTTTACGCAGCGTTTTTTGCCCCGCCGTTACTTCTTTTTGCGCTTAAAATTTCGATTGCGCGCGCAGTCTGCACAAGGCTTGCGGTATTAAATATCTTTGCGATTTTAAGCGCGTTAAGCCCCGCTATAGTCGGCAACTACGAGCTTGCGGGCGTAATATTTTTGCGCGCAAATTTGATAATGGTATTTGCAATTTTGCTATTTTACGGCAAGGACGAATATTTTTTCGCGCGCGGATTTGACGGGCTCGGGCTCGGCGAAAAGCTAAGCGCTTTGGTGTATTGCTGCGGGCGATTCGTAAATTTTTTACGCTCGGATCTGGCGAGACTGCAAGCACTTTTGCGAATGCGCGGATTTGTGGGGACGAGCGGAATTTTCACTTATAAAATTTATGCAAATTTAGTTGGAATTTTAGCGATTTCGGCACTTGAGCAGGCAAGAAATTTAAGCCTGGTGATGAGTGCGCGAGGGTTTTGCGGTAGGCTATTTTACGAGCGTCGCGAGGGCTTGAGCGTCTTGGAGACCTCGTTTTTGGCGTTCTTGCTGGCGTGCGTATCTGTTAAAATCGGAGCGATCTTATGAGCTGCTCGCTTAAGGCGTATGGGATAAGCGCTAAAAACGGCGAGCGAGAAATTTTTCGCGGCGTAAATTTGAGCGTAGGGCATAAGGAAAAAGTGGCGATCTTGGGCGCGAACGGGCAGGGCAAGACGAGTCTGCTTCAAATTTTAGGCGGCCTAAGGCAATGGGGCGAGGGCGAAATCGAGCTTTTCGGCGAGAAGCTTGAGTGTGTGGAGGATTTTATAAAATTTCGCCACGAGATCGGGTTTTTATTTCAAAACAGCGACGATCAATTTTTGTGCGCGAGCGTGTTTGAGGACGTCGCATTTAGCCTACGTGCGCAAAATGAGCGGCTAAAACGAGCACAAAATGCGGAGCAAAAGCGTGGAATTTTTTCTAAATTTTTTGGCCGTAAGGCGCAAATTTTAAGGCAGGGCAGCGAAAACGACCATCTAAAAAAGCTTGAAATTTTAAGCGAAGAGCAGATCGAGCGCAAGGCGCTGGAGACGCTGCGACGCTTGGGAATCGAGCATCTACGCGAGCGGGTGCCCTTTCATCTAAGTGGCGGCGAGAAAAAGCTAGTGGCGCTTGCGGGCGCGTTGGTGTGCGAGCCTAGGATACTACTGCTGGACGAGCCTACGACGGCGCTTGATGAGGCGATGCAGGAGCGCGTGGCGGGGATTTTGGCGGAGCTTGACGTAAGCGAGATCATCGTCTCGCACGATAAAAACTTCATCGATAAAATCGCGGATAAAATCTATTATTTAAAATCGGACGGCTTATATGAAAGTCCATGATAAATTTATCGTTTAAAATCAAGAGGCTTGTATAAATCCATAATGGCGACCCTTGCGGGATTTGAACCACGCGTTTTCGCACTGAGAATGCAACGTCCTGAGCCACTAGACGAAAAGGTCAAGAAGCCGCATTATAGCGACAAAAACAAAATTTTAGATAAA
>NZ_CALIBH010000055.1 GCF_938045775.1 uncultured Campylobacter sp. | reverse complement strand
GTGCGTCGCGGCTTGCGCGTATGCCGTGGCGGATTTGCTCGCGGATCCGCCCTTGTTGATCTTTTTAGCTCTTTTGCTAGTATTTTTCTGTATCGGGCTATGGCTAAAAGACGCTCTAATAGGCGCGCGCTACCTATTTTACTGCGTCTGCGTGCAGCTACTTTTTGCAGCGGCCATATTCGCCGTTCATAAATTTCCCGCCATGGCGCAGTTTGTGCGCAGTGCCGAGATAGGCGTGGGCGGTGCGGGCATACCGCTAGGTATCGCTCTGCTCGTGCTGCCCGCGTTTTTCTGCGCCCTACCGTATTACTACCGAACGGGCGTCAAAAAAATCCCGCAAAAGCTCATACTCGGCGGAATTGTGATCCTAAACGTCGCTATTACGCTAGCTTACGCCTTCTATTTCGAGCGACTATTCTGCGGCGCGATCTGAAATTTCAACGATTTTCAGTGACGGCGCGCGAAATTTAAGTATAATTTGCAAAATTTAAACGAAGCGGAGCAAGATGACGGAGGCAAAAAAGGAGCTAGGCGCGCAGTTTGGCGTGAATATGAGTGAGCGATCGAGCGCGTTTTTGGGCGCGCTATTTGAGAAATTTCACTTTTCATTTCAGCAACGAAAGCAGCTAGCGGAGTTTGCGAGCGATTTTGAGGCGTGGGACGAGACGCCCGTTTATGAGCTGCTTACAAGCGAGCTGTGCGGGCTAAATTTTAATAAAGCCAAATTTAATAAAGCAGGGAAAATCCCAAACGGCGAGCAAATTTTTAATTTCGTGCGCGAGGTTTGGCTGGATCTCAAGTCGCGCCCGCACTCGTACGCGAGCTTCAAAAGCGATTACGCGCCGAGAAAATTTGAAATTTCCTCCTTTCGCGCGGACCGCATCGCTTTGGGGCGCTGCCCGGTGGCGAGCGAAAACACGCGCTGCTGCAATCTGCTGACGCTCGATGCGGTCAATTCGTGCGGCTTTGACTGCTCCTATTGCGCGATCGGCTCATTTTACAAGCACGGGAAAATCGGCTTTGACGAGAATTTTGCGGCAAATTTAGCGCGGCTGCGGCTTGATCCCGCGCGCAGCTACCACATCGGCACGGGTCAGAGCTCCGACTCGCTCATGTGGGGCGATCGCTTCGGCATTTTAAGCGCGCTATGCGATTTTGCGGCGCGGCATCAAAACGTGATTTTGGAGCTTAAAAGCAAGTCGAACAATATCCGGTTTTTCCTGCAGCGCGAGATCCCGCGCAACCTCATCGTTACATTTTCGCTAAATACGCCCGCGATCATTGCGAACGAGGAGCATCTAAGCGCGAGCCTGGATGCGCGGCTCGCGGCAGCCGAAGCGCTCGCGGCGCGCGGCATTTTGGTGGGCTTTCACTTCCACCCGATGGTTTGGTACGAGGGCTGGCAAAGCGATTACGGCGCACTTTTTGAGCGGCTGCTGCGCAGCTTTGATCCAAGCGGCGTCGCGATGGTCTCGCTCGGCACGCTTACCTTCATCAAGCCCGTCGTAAAAAAGCTGCGCTCGCGCGGGCTGCGGAGCAAAATTCTGCAGATGCCCCTTGTGGACGCGAACGGTAAGCTGTCCTACCCGCTGCAGATCAAGCGCGAGCTTTTTAAATTTGCCGCGGACGCGCTTTCGCCGTGGCGGGAGCGAGTGTTTTTCTACCTCTGCATGGAGGATGCGAGCCTGTGGCGAGAGGTTTTGGGGCACGAGTACGAAAGCAACGACGCCTTTGAGGAGGCGATGAAGGCGGCGTATTTCGCAAAGATACGGCAGCCTTAGACGCGCGCTGTTTACCGCAGACGCCGCAGCCTGTGCCGGCTCGCATGCGGTGCCGAGAATACGGCGCGAAATTTGCGGCGAATGAGCGGTTAAAATTTAGCGCCACACCCGGCTTTATAAAATTAAATTTTATAAATCGCGCGGGGCTGGCACAGCGAGCGGCGATGAAATTTTACAAAACGCTCGCGCAGCAAACGTCCGCGGGCTAAATTTAAAATTTTACCCGGCAAAGTCGCGGCGCAGTTTAAATAATCCGCGTAAATTTAGCGGCAAACGCGGCGAGCAAAGAAAATTTAGCGCAGCAAAATTTACATGACGCTCTAAATTTAACGCGCCGAAGCGGCATTAAAATTTAAAGGAGAAAAGATGAAAGCATTGATCACGGGCGCAAGCGGCGGTATCGGCAGCGCGGTTGCGGAGCTTTTGCGGCAAAACGGCTATGAAATTTTAACGCTAAGCTCGCGCTTTGAGGATACGTACGCGCTAGCGAAGGAGTGCCGCGCGCTGGCTGCGGCGTGTGAGATTGACGCGCTGATTTTATGCGCGGGTACGGCGAAATTTGCGCCGCTTGAGGCGATGAGTGAGAGCGAAATTTTAAAAATTTTAAACGTAAATCTTACCGCAAACATCATCATCACGCGCACGCTTTTGCCGAATTTAAAGCGCAACTGCGCCCATATCATCGGCATTAGCTCGATCGAGGCGCTGCGATCTAGCCGCTTTAGCGCGGTTTATAGCGCGAGCAAGGCGGGGTTGCGGGCGTTTCTGCTCTGCCTTTTTGAGGAGGCGCGCAAGCAGATCAGAGTAAGCTGCATCAACCCTGACATCACCAAAACGCCGTTTTACGAGGATTTGGGCTTCGAGCCTGCAGATGATGAAGCAAGCTTCGTGGATGCGGGGGAGATCGCAAATTTCACGCTGCAAATTCTGCGCACGAAGTCCAACGTAAGCGAGTTTACGATCCGCCCGCAAATCGTAAATCTGCGGAAAAAATCAAAATTTAATCGCGAAGGGGGCGAGCTTGAAAATCGGTAAAAGTCATGTTTTTGTGCTAGCTGTGGCGCTTATTATTATTTATGCCGCGTTTGTAAGCGGTAGCGGCGGGTATTGTAGCGCGAGAGAATTTTTTTCAGGCAGGCACGACGAAGAGGATGACGCCTGCATCGCCAAGCTGATAAAACGAGCGGACGACGGAAACGGCTTTGCGGAAAGCAGACTAAGATACCCAAGCAGGGCGTATATCAAGCGCGTGTGCGAAAAGGGAGTGGAAAACTTAGGAGAGCGGGAGAGATATTATTTCCAAGGTTTTAGTGGAGATCGCTGCGAGATTTGGGGTTTTAAAACGCCCAAGTCAAAAGACGGCGAAGCAGGTACGACGAACGGCGAGGGAAATTTAACGCGCGCCGAGGCAAACAACGGCGAATTTAGCACCGCGGACAGCAAAGCGGACATCGCGAAGCGCGAAGGAAATTCTACGGAAGAGCAAAATGCTAGGCGATAAGATTAGCCTTGAGGACAATATTGTAAATTTTATGTCGTTGGTCAAATTTGTGAAAAAATGAGTTAAAATTTATTACTCAAGGAAAAACATGGTAAAAAAGAGATCTTTAAAAATAAAAGGAAGCATATCGATTGTCATAATCCTGCTTTGGGTTTATTTTTTGATTACGACGCTGGGCGGTGATAGATACTGCGGCATATGGGATTATATCGCAAATAGTGAAGAGGATGACGCCTGCATCGCCAAGCTGATAAAGCGCGCAGATGAGGGTAGTGAATTAGCGCTCAATCGGCTTAGATACCCTAGCAAGGCGTATATCAAGCGCGTATGCGAAAGGGGAGTGGAAAACTTAAGTGAGCGAGAGAGATATTATTTCGAGCGTTTAGGCGTAGATCGTTGCGAAGCTTTAAATTTTAAAGATAACGAAGCAAATACGACGAGCGGCGGCGGTAATTTAGCACGAGGCGATACGAACGCGACGGACGGCGAGAGAAATTTAATGCGCGCCGAGGCAAACAACGGCAAATCTGACACCGCGGGCAGCAAAGCGGACATGACGAAGCGCGAAGGAAATTCTACGGAAGAGCAAAATGCTGGGCGATGAAAATTTAGAAAAATTTTTCTCAAAAATCGACGCGGCGGAGTTTGGAATTTCGGCGGGCTCAAAGCTCGCTTCAAAAAATCATAAACTTGCAGGAAGCGCGAGAGACTTGAGCGGCGACAAGCCCTTAAAATTACAAGGCGGCGTGGAATTTTGCGGCGGACAGTCATATTTTAGCGACGCGCAGCAAGATGAAATTTTAAAATTTAATGCCAAGCCGCCGTTTGATGCCGAACGAGCGCAGGCAAAGATAGAAAATTTCATGCGCGATCTGCTGCAAAACTATGTGCTTTGCGTAAGCGGCGCGGAATTCGCCTTCGCGGAGATCGAGGCGTATTTCACGGGCGCGGATCGAAACACCTACAAGCGCACGTCGCGGGCGGGCGAGATATTTTTTCACAATTTTGGCTTTGACATTTCTTTTCGCAGCGTCCCGCAAAGCGGCGGCGGGATTTTGGTGCGAAGCCTACGTATCCTAAGCGGCGCAGAACTTTTAGCGGGCAGCTTACCGGATTCAACGGGCTGCTTACCCGGCTTAGCAGGCGACTTGCACAGCTTGGCGGACAGCGACCTGCTCGGCTCCGCCGCCCCGCTCATACAAAATGGCGATTTTATTGCGGGTCCGCGCAAATGCATGGGTAAAATTTTAAATCTGCAAACGCGAAATTTAAGCTTTTCTTTAAAGCGCGTGCCGAAAATAGCGCGTGCAGCGGGCTTTAGCAACCGAATCCGACGAGGCGAGATCATAAATGAAGCGATTCTGGACGCAAATACGCCAAGCGGCGCGGCGAAGCTTGCGAATGAGCCGCGCAGGCTTACTAGCGAGGAGTTTGAGGCATATCTGAGCGCGGGCTGCGCGGCGGCGAAAACATATAAAAAATCGCTGCAAAGATATGAGGGCTAAATTTTGATCAAACGGCGCGCAGCGGGCGAGCGGTAAAATTTAATGAGCTTTAAGCGGCGGCGCTATAAAATGGCGCATCCATAAAATTTAAAGGCGGCAAATGGATCAAAGCAGGCTTGAGGAATTAAAAAGGCTACTACAAAAGCGACATCAGAAGCTGAAGCGGGGCTTGGAACAGAATTCTGACGGCGAAAATTTTAAAGCCCAGAATTCTGAAACCAAAAATTCCGAAGTTTCGAATTCCGAAGTTTTAAATTCTGAATCCCTGAATTTTGAATCCCCGAATTCCGAAATCTTGAATTCTGAACCTCTGAATTTCGAATCTTTGAATTCCAAAGCACCGAATTCCGCTACTGATGCTTTAAATTTAGAGGCCAAAGCGGCTCAGAATTCTGCCTTTGAGAACAACGCGGAGCCGCAAAATTTTATATCGGATGACAACGGCTCTTTGCAGCAGAATTTCAAGGCTAGAGATTACGACAAAGATCCGATAGCAATCAAAAATTATGAAAAATTTTTTGTATATTCGTTTTTAGTCTTATTATTGCCGATTTCTACGCTACATGCATTTTTAATTATAGATTTTATAAATCATGAGGATATTGACATAGTTCAGTATTTTGCTATTTTATTCATTATTTTACTATCTACAGTTATAATATCCATATTTACCGTAATCCGCCCTATACAAGAGATAAAATTCACAAACAAATATATACAATTCATTAGCGACGGCTTGGTTGAAAAACGCTGTGAAATTGACGAAAACGCCTTATCTTTAAATTTCTCTATCGGAATTTTGGCAAGTTCATATGAGATAGGAAAATCTGAAAAGATATTTTTGTACTTTATCGCTATTTTTATGTGCGTAACATGGTGGAATATATTTTTTATAGCGGTATTCTTTACATATTTATTCGGGTTTTTATTAAATTTTATACTTTATCTGTTTATAAATAGGAATTTAAAAGGGTTTAGGGCTCTGCCGTTTATTAGGATCGCACGCCCCTCGTATGGCAGATGGTTTAGGAACAAACCCGTTTATCCAAGATATTATCTCGTTTATCTCTATAATCAAAGAATTTATGATGAAATTAAAGAATATTTTTTACGGAAAAGCGTAAATATAAATAACGTTAAGAAAGATTACTTATTTATTTAATAGGAGGATAAAATGACGAGGGAAGAGGTTGCTAAGAAAGAAGTCAGACAACGTATATAAAAGTCTTTTGTCGATTAAGCTATTACAAATTTATATCTATTTTTAAAGAGGGGCTTGAAATAATGGAAAATTATAATAAACAAAAAGCCAGAGATTACGACAAATATCCGATAGTTATAAAAAAGCTAGATGATCTGTTTTGGCTGATAGCTCTTGGAATTTTATTAATTTGTTCTTTGATACAGAATTTTGGCGGCGAATATAAATTTAGGTTTTATATGAAAATATTGCTAGGTTATGGCACTGCCTTTTTCTTTATATACGCGGCGAGTTTTATAAATAGCAAAAAAACGATAACTTTTATGAAGGACAAAATAGAATTTAAAAATAAAACCAGATGCGAAAAAGAGATGGCATTAAAAAATATCTCCGTTTACAGATATGCTTATATGATTCCCAATTTTGCGCCATTTGATGTAAGAATCAAATTTTGTATTTTGGTTTTATTCATAATGATCGTCGTGTCATTATACAGCTCCGGATTTTATGTAGTTATTTTTATAATTATGGGCTTATTATTGATGCCTATTATTAAATTTGTCTACTATATTCTGTTTGAGAAAACGGCTAGGTTCTTACTTTGTGATAAATTGCTGATATGCAACGGTTTCGATTCAGAAGTATTTACGATCAATAGTAAAAATGAGCTTGGCGAGCTGCAAAAATATTTCTTGGATACGCTAAATATAGATATTACAGAGGGATATTTATTTTGGAAACCGCCTTATGATATTGCAAAAATAATAGTGAATAAAATGAACAAATTTATGAAATTCTAAAAACAAAAGATAAGGTTTCAAAAATATATAAACGATACATAATTAGCGTACCGCGGGATAAGCAATTTAATCCGCAGAATATCGATCTTTAATGAAAGATAGAATTTAGAAAATTTAAATTTTAAAGCTCCGCTTGGAATTTTGCTTTTAAAATTTACGCACTAATCCTCGCTGCTTTCATATACACCGAGCTCCACGAGATTGCCGTCAGGATCGCGCAGATAGATACTTTGCATAGCGCCGCGCGCGCCCATTCGAGGC
>NZ_CALIBH010000054.1 GCF_938045775.1 uncultured Campylobacter sp. | reverse complement strand
ATGAGTGCTTTTTGATCGAGGACGGGCTAGTTACCGAGTGTTCGAGCTCCAGCGCATTTATCATCAAAGATGACGTCCTCATCACGCGGCCGCTTTCAAACGACATACTGCCTGGCATCCGCCGCAAGGTGATCCTAGGCCTTGCCGAGCAGGCAGGGCTTAGCGTGCAGCAGCGGGCGTTTGGAATGAGCGAGGTTTATGAAGCCGATGAGGCCTTTATCAGCGCGGCGACGCTGATGGTGCTGCCGATCGTAAAGGCAGACGGCAAGCAGATCGGCGGCGGTGCGGTCGGCAAATACGTACCTCGCCTGCGCGAGATGTATGCCGCGCGGCTAAGAGCCGAAGCGGGACTGTAATAGGGCGGTCAAAGTTAATTTAAAAATTGTGAGATTATTAGTAATATTTTCTAGCAAAGGAAATTTAGATGGGATTATCAATATTAAAGGAAATAAAAAAGATTATAGGAGAACAAGATGTTAGGCACCAAAATAGTAATGGATGAAGCTAAAATTATACGCGAAGGCAGATGTGATCTAGCTAGAGTGTATCAAATAATCGATAAATTTGCGCAGGAGTGTAACCTAGTAAAAAAGGATAAATTTACTTATCTTTGTAAAGACGATGACGAGCAGGATCTTCCACACCTTGGTAAATTTACTCATTTTAAGCTAATGGATCAAAAATTCTTTCGCGATAATGTTAAAGAATGGAAGTGGCTTGATGGTGAAGATGGTGAGAAAAATCTTATAGATCGTATACGGGAATTTGAACGCGAAGGATATTTTAAATGAGCATTCGCGTCCGAAAAGCCATAAATTTTGATTTAGATACCAAATCTTTAAAGGAGTAGTTATGAAAGGATCTAAAATAGTCCTAGACGAGGACAAAATTCTACGCGAAGGCAAGTATAATCTAGCCAAAGTGTATCAAGCGATCGATCGTCTTGCGCGGGAGTGTAACCTAGTAAAAAAGGATAAATTTACTTATCTTTGCAAGGAAGACGATGAACTGGACTTTCCGCATTTAGGTAAATTCACGCATTTTGGATTAATGGATCAAAAGTGGTTTATGGAAAATTTGATCGAATGGACTTGGCTCGATAGCGAGGAAGGCGACAGCAATTTAATTGCAGATTATATAGAGTTAAAAGAAGAAGGAATTTTTAAATGAATGCTCGTAAATTTATAAATTTTGATTTAGATACCAAAGCTCTGAAAGAATTCTATCCGGGCAAAGATTATCGTGCAGCTTATAGCAAAATTAAAGTTTTTATGGAAAACAACGGTTTTGAGCATAAACAATCGAGTGGATACATATCGATAAAACCGATGAAGGAAAGCCAGATCAATAAGATTATTTTAAGAATGGTGCATCAATTTCCTTGGCTAAGTAAATGTGCGAATAGGTTTGACGTAACGACGATATGGTCGATACGATTAAAAGATATATCCGCGCGCGAGGATACATTTGAAGCAGCCGAACCGCCTATACAAGATACTCAGGGCGATAGCGGTGTTTTATCCCGGATACGCAACACTCTTGATGAAAGCGATCGGTAAGCGGATATATTTAAAAGCTTTGGCTTTAACGATGAAGCCAAAGTTTCACAAACGAAAATTCAAAGACGGTTATGAAAATATGTATAACGATAGCTAAGTTATGCATATTTTCATAACTTAATAATATAATAATGATAAAGGTATAAAAAATGGATAATTCGTTTGAAATTTATCATAATGAAACTAAAATAGGCAAAATGAAAGTATATGCAATAGGAAAAAACGAAACATATTATTTTTCATACGATGAAAATTGGATTAAAAATGGATTTGAAATAGATCCGAATTTACCTTTAAAAGATACTGAATTTATTTCAAAAGACCTTTGGGGCGTATTTTGCGATATAAGCCCCGATAGGTGGGGGCGGCTTATTCAAAAAAGAAAAGCAGGAAGTGAACTTACAAATAGCGAATATCTAATTGGCGTAAGCGATTATTTTAGAATAGGTTCTATAAGGATAAAAAAAGGAGATGAATTTGTATCGTCCAAAACTAATGTTCCAAAACTTACAAGTATAAATGAACTTTGTACATCGGCATATAGAATAGAGCAAGGCGAAAGCTTGGATAGTGATATAAAAAACTTATTGGCACCGAGCGGTAGTTTGGGCGGAGCTAGACCTAAGGCTAGTATTATTAAAAATAACGAACTGTATATTGCTAAATTTCCGTCAATAAAAGACGAATATAGACAAATTTCAAAGTGCGAACAAACTATGTTGGAAGTGGCAAAAGTAGCAAAAATAAATGTTTGTGAAGCAGAACTTTATGAAACAATGAAAGGAACGGCATTGCTTGTTAAAAGATTTGATAGAGCGAGCGATAAAAGAATACCGTATAAATCAGCAATGACGCTTTTGGGTGTTAAAGACGGAGAAACAAACAATGAAAAGAGCTATATAGATTTAGCTTTCATGTTAGATAGCAAGAACAAAAAAGAGCTATTTCGTAGAATGGTCTTCAATGGTTTATTCGGTAATACGGACGATCATTTGAGAAACCATGGCGTTTTGTACGACGAAAACACAAAGACTTGGAATTTGAGCCCCGCTTTCGATATAACGCCAGAAACCATAAGCTATTCAAAACAAAATCACGCACTAAATTTTATAGATTTTGTAAATTTGCCTTCCGTTGAACTATTTGATGAAATAAAAGACTTTTTCGATATAAATGAGAAAGAGTTTGAAGAAATTTTATCAGATATGTTAATTGCAAGAGACGAATTTGAAAAAATAGCTAAAAAAAATGGAATAAATAGCGATAATTTGAAAATGTTAAAAAATAATTACGAACACGAAGATTTTGAAAAAATTAGAGGAATTGTGAAACGATACGATATTGAAGAGACTTTTGGGATTAAAATGGATAGTATTGACCCAAACGATACTACTGCTATGGATAAAATTAAAGCAAAATATAAGTCTGAGAATTCTAACGTTGATACTGATAAAAATGATGGCAATAAGCCGAGAAATAAAAATAGAAATCGGATGTATTAGTAAGATGTTACATCAAAGGAGAGGATAAAAGATGCTTGGCACCAAAATAGTAATGGATGAGGCTAAAATTATACGCGAAGGCAGGTGTGATCTAGCTAAAGTGTATCAAATAATCGATCGCTTTGCGCAGGAGTGTAACCTAGTAAAAAAGGATAAATTTACCTATCTTTGTAAGGAAGATGATGAGCAGGACTTTCCGCATTTAAGTAAATTTACGCATTTTGGGCTAATGGATCAAAAATGGTTCATGGAAAATTTGATCGAATGGATTTGGCTCGATAGTGAGGAAGGAGACGGAGATCTAATAGCTGGTTACAATAGGCTAAAAAAGAAAGGGGTCTTTAAATGAAACCTGTCCGCAAAGCCATAAATTTTGATCTTGCTATCAAAGAGGCAAAAATTCAAAGGCTCATCATAGGGCGAGTGCGGCAAAAGCTGTCTAGGCGTTAGGCGACGCAAAGGCTAAAAGGAATTTTAGATATTTTCTAAGGAGAGGCGATGAAAAAGCTAACGACAAATTTATCTATGATAAGCATACCGATAGAGCAATCACAAGCCGTCAAAAAAAATACTTGAGGACTTAAACGAAGCTTTAAATTTAGGAGCGAGTATAGTCGAAACCAGCGAGGTATCTGATGATGAAGCTAAAAGCAAAGTAAAAAATGCTAAAAAATTTATCGGCGTGGCGGATCATATTACCGCGACAGATGAGGAAATCAAAGAAGTCAGAGCCTTGACTAGATTAAGAATCTAAAATAAAGGCGTATTATGCAGACACAAGAATTTGTAAAATTCGAGCTCAATATACCAAAAGAGCGTCAGGATCTAATAGATGTAGCTAAGTTGTTGTTTGAAAAAGTTAAGGATTTTAAAAGGTTAGACAATATAAACGTTACAAACAATAATGAGGAAGTGCTAAGTGATGATATAGAAAATAATGAAAGGATCAAAGAATTTAAACAGCTTTTTAGCGGTTTCGTCGTGAAAGAAATACCAAAGAAAGAGGATTTAGATTATATTAGGATAAAAAGATACGTCAAATAAAAGCGCCCTAACGCCTGATGAGTAAAGGAGATAAGCATGCAATTAAGCAAAGATGAACAAATCGCGATAGCAAAAAATATTCTAAAGACTTGCTATTGGGGCAATACAAATTATACGCCCGAGTATATAGTAGAAAATATTCATAATAAATTTTTTGCTAGAAAAATTTTCTCCGCGATTTTGGAAAATTCTAAATTTATGACGATGGATTTAGCCATTATGGATGAACGCTTTGTGGTGGAATTTTTAAAAGATTGGCAAAATAAGCCTATAAATTTTAATAAAGAAAGAACGAGATTGAGGCTAGATGCTTTAATAAACGCCTATATCGACAGCTCGTATCAGCTAAGGGATATGAGATGGAACTAAAAAAATACTACGATAAGCTATACCTAGCGCAAGATAAAATTTTAAATTTACTCGCCGAAAGCTCTTGCTATCTTTATCTGGCAGGCGAAACGGCACTTCATAGATTTGTTTTAGAGGGCATTAGATATTCGGATGACATAGATCTATTTACCGGCGCTAAAGATGTATCCGCCAAAGACGAAATAGCTAAGCTCGTAAGATTTTTAAAACAAAGTGGCGTCGTATTCGACATTGCGGTAGATTCTTCAAATTTTAAGCGTCTAATCGTCAAGGATGCGGGCGTAGATTTAAAGATCGATATGGTTTATGACGTTACGGAACATATAGGGGATTTTGACCGCAAACACGGCTTTTTAGTGGATAATATCGAAAACATTTTAGTAAATAAATACGATTTTGCATTATCAAGGGAGCAGAGCAGAGATATTTTTGATATATACACAATTATAAAAAATAGTGATGTGGATCTGCTAAAGAGTATGAATAATTTAAGCAAAAAGAGTGCGAGCGAGCCGGAGACGATATGCGCTAGGATTAAAAGCTTTCCCAAAGAGATGATAGAGGAAAAGGACATAAGAGCTAAAAGCGATGCAGTTTTGCAAGACTTTATGGATAATTATAAAGCGACTTTTGATGAATTTTTTAACTTGCGAAAAGCGCTAAACTTCGCGTTTAAAGGACAGGGGCTATGAAAAATTTATATATTTTCGCAGGCGTAAACGGTGCAGGCAAATCGACATTTTATATAAATCAACTAGAGAGCGACTATTTTTACGGCACTAGAATCAATTCTGACGAAATCGTTAAGGAATTTGGAGACTGGAAAAATAAAAAGGATCAAAATAGAGCCGGCAAAATAGCGCTCAAGCTTAGAGAGTCTTACCTGCGCCGAGGGATAGATTTTAACGTAGAAACTACGCTAAGCGGTCGCGGCATAGTTAGATTTATAGGCGCTGCAAAAGCGTCCGGTTATAGGATAACGCTCTTTTATGTGGGTCTTGAAAGCGTTGATCTGTCAAAGCAAAGAGTAGCCATTAGGGCACAAAAGAACGGCCATAGCATAGAGGAGGCAGTATTGGAGCGTAGATATTCGCAGAGCTTCGATAACCTCGCTAAAGTGATTCCGTTTTGCGAGGAGATATATTTTTATGACAATAGCAAAGAAATTTTAAACGAGGAAGATCAGAAATTTTCGAATTTACGCCTGATAGCCAAGAAAGAAAACGGCCAGATTATAACGCTTGGCAAGGTATCGTGGCTTGAAGATGTTTTAAAGAATATGAGTGAAGACTACTCCGCCGCCAAAGAGCTTCAAAAAAGAGGGTAGAGCTTATACGAATAAAAAATTTCAAGAGAAAGAATAGAAACAGCAGCTAAAATAGAATTTGCAAAGTATTGAAAATCAGTTGGTTTTGCGAGGAAATTTTAAAAAGGAAGAGAGGGCACAACCGCCACGTACCTCTTCCTTAAGAGCTATTATAACATTTTGTTCTGATAAGGACCTAAATTTAAAAAGTTTTGCGCAGAACAGAGGCGTCAAACGAACAAAAATTTGATTTTGTGAGAATTTTAAGAAAGATGGAGAAGAACTGGGGATTTATAACGTTATCTTTAACGATAAAAGGGCTACGCCCGTAACTATCAACCCAGATATTGCCTTGGTTGAGAATGCGATCATTAATGAAGTCGTTATGTATGTAAAAGGCTGGCACAATATAAAAATGGATAAGGGGAAAGGGCAGAACATTTAAAATATCATTTAAAAAATGGCTCAAATGGAGAAATAAGCCTAGAAGAACTTTTGAATTTGGGAATAAACCTAAGAAAATATACAGAAGTATTTAAAGAACCTTTAATGGAAAGTAATGGCTCTATCATATATGAATGGCAAGATAATAACGAGGTGAGATTTAGAGTAGTGATTGATAAAATTAAAATAAAAGATGTGCAAAAAAACGAGGGAGAGGGTCACTCGAGTACGCCTCTATCCTCCCCCGGTAAGTCTATTATAACATTCTATTCTGATAGAAATCTTAATGCAAGAATGGTTTTTAAAAACCCGGCGGTACGGGAATTTTATGAGTCTAAAAAGCTTGATGACGTCGAAATAGAACAGGCTGACTTATAGACATTTTAGATTTTAAAGTCGCACGAATTCTAAAATAGACTAAAATTTAAGCATAGTTATGCGTTGCCGCAATTTATACCGCAAATATCGTTAAATTTAAAATGCCGCAAAATTTCAAAATTCTATGCAAAATCACAACCGCAATTTTTTAAATTTATTCCACCTTTTGATCCGAAATTTTATAAAATTCATTCTCTTGATAAAATTTCACCACGGCTTCATCCGCGCTTGCGTTGCGCTGCAAATACTGCAGCAAGGGCTCTGCGCGCGTATATATCACCCCGAGCCCCGCAAGGCTCGTCGCTCGCGAAAGCGCTACGTAGAGCTGCCCCTTGGCAAAGATCCTGTCGATGTCGCAGATGAGCTGCGGGATGCTCATGCCTTGGGATTTGTGGATCGTGATGGCGTATGCGAGCTTGAGCGGGAACTGATAATACCGCGCCAGCACGATCTGCTCGGCATCCGCGCCGCTTGCGGCGATCTCACTTAGTTCGTATGTGTGCAGCCCCACGCGGCTTAGCATACCCGAGGGCTTTTTTACGACCACGCTTTCGATCTCGTCGCCGGAGCTTTTTTCGATCTTTTCGACGACGCCTTGCTCGCCGTTGAAAAACTCGCCGCTTTTGTTTGCGGTAAACAGCACCTTTGCGCCCTCTTTCAGCGTCAGACTTTGCGGCGTATTTAGCGAGGCGATCCATTTTTGAATTTTCTGCTCGCTCACTCCGCTTTGTAGCGCTTCATAAACGCCCTCAAAGCTGCTTTGCGGCGCATTAAGCTTGGCTAGTCTAGCGCTATTTATCGCATTCACTTCGGCGTTTCGGCCCGAGATTATCGTAGCGTTCGGCTCAGCTCG
>NZ_CALIBH010000053.1 GCF_938045775.1 uncultured Campylobacter sp. | reverse complement strand
CGCAAGACGCTTCGGCTACCTGATTTTTGCGGTGCCGAAGCAAAGTCCGTTTTCGTTGCACTGCATATTTTCGATTTGCGGATCCTCGCTTTCGCCGCAAATTTGGATCATCTGATGCGACGCCTCGTCCATTTTGGGCTCGCTGCAATGCGAAACGCCTGGCTTTGGATGCTCAGAATTGGAGCAAGCGCATATAAATAGCGCTGCGCAGGCGAATAAAAGAGCATTTTTCATTTTAAATCCTTTTAAAAAAATTTCATAATTTTATCTTTGTAAAACTGAAATTTTACGGAATTTAAAGTGTTTCAGATAAATTTAAGGCATCTGCTTTTGCAAATATAAATTTTCTAAATTTCACGTTAGATACGAAGAGGCGGCGTGCGAGGCGAGATTAAAATTTAATATTTGTGAGCGAGTTTTAAGACGCAGCCCAAATCGTTTTACGGAAAGATAAGATTAAAGGCGCACTAATCTTATCTATTGTTTTAAAATTTTTTACCGAAAGCCGCTAGAATTGCGCCCTTTAAACCAAAATAAGGAGAAAACATGGCAATGACGAATTACATGGAACTTTTGATGGCAAATCAGCCGTGGAATTTGATTTTATTTATGGCGGTGCCGATGGGCTTAGCAGAAGCGATAGTAGCGAGCGAATTTTTTAGCTTGTACCGCGCAAAGGAGGGCTCTTTGGCTCTAAAAATCAATAAATGCCTTAGCATCATTCTCGGCGCTTATTTTACGATATTAATTATTTACGTAGCGGTTAAAATTTTGCCCGTCATTCATTTACGTGGCGCTGCGGACGCCTTAGCTTTGGCTGCATACGCAGCAGCGGCGCTGCCTGCGCTGGTGCTGCTACTTTTGGAGCTAGGAGTTATCGCAAAAGGAGCGGAATTTAGAGCTAGGCTTAAATTTCATTTCTTGGCGCTGATTGTATTTTTGGTGCTAGGACACATCGCGATGATTTTTGGAATGACCGATCCAGGTATGAGCGGCATGAATCATTCTATGATGGATCATGGCTCGATGAGCGGGATGAGCCACGATATGGGTTCGATGGAGGGGATGGATCATTCGCATATGAATCATGGCTCGATGGAGAACATGGATCACTCAAAGATGGAGCATTCACATTAACTTTAGTATGCCCGGCTTGGGCTAAATTTTAAAATTCTATCCCGCCGAGCTGTGGAGCTGATAGATCTTTATGATTTGATTGCCTTTCGTCTATAAAATGCATATGCAAGCACCTCTAAAATTTAATATCAAGCTTATCACCCCGCCTTTTTACGTTCTTGTGATATTTTTATCCAACTTATGTAGGCGCAAAGCTCGCACATAGGCGGTTTGAGGTTTAAATTTGCGCGCAAACCGCTTTGGTATATTTTTTAACGTTAGTTTAATGCTAAATTTATATAATTTAAGCGAGTTATATTTTAAGAGACAATTAAGAGTAAAAAGTGCTAAGCTTGGAGGCGGAATAGAGTATGCAAGATTACGAATTATTGGACGTTTTGTCCAATAAAAGGGTGCTTTGCCTAGAGGATGAGCCCGGAATTTTAAAAAATATAACCGAATCGCTGCAGCTGTTTTTCGGCGAAGTAGTGGGGGTTAAGGACGGACTGGAGGCGCTTGATGAGGCGATGAGCGGCTCGTACGACGCGCTGGTTTTTGATATCGGTGTGCCGCATATGGACGGGCTCGAGGTTGTTAAAAAGATCCGAGCTGCCGGCATCTCGGTGCCGATCGTGATACTTTCGAGCCACACCGAGCAGGAGTATCTGTGGCGGGCGGTGGAGCTTAAGATCACTAGATATCTGCCTAAGCCGTACGACAAAAACGCCTTTATAAAGGCGCTGCAAGACGTCGCGGCGGAACTGATAAATCACGCGCCGATATTGAATATAAACGACGAGCTGAAGTATGATTTTGCCAAAAAGATCATCTACGTCAAAGACAGCGCCTGTCATCTTTCCAAAAGCGAGAGCAAGCTTTTGGAGTACTTCTTAGCGCGCAAAAATCAAACCGTAACCTACGAGCAGCTATTCGACTATATGTGGGAGTTCGAGCAGCCCAGCAAGGAAGCGATCAAGGCGATCGTCAAAGAGCTACGCCGCAAGATCGGCAAGGACGTGATCAAAAATTTATATGCGGTGGGGTATCTCTTTGAAGTATAAATTTAAATTTATCGTAGCGCTTTTCGTGCTGCTATATATCGTAATTACGGCTTTGGTTTTTAACTTCTACCGCGAGCTTGCGCTAAAAGACACGAGGCGCGAGGCGTTTTATATCTTAGATACGATGAATGCGGTGCGCGATTACGTCTCGACCGTGCAGCGCCCGCTAATAAACGAACTTAAGGAAAAAAAGCTTCTGAGTGAGGATTTTTTCGATCCGAGGCTGATGTCCTCGACCTACATAACGCGCGAAATTTATAAAATTCAGCTCGCCAAAGAAAACATCAACTACGACTACAAGCTCGTCGCCACCGATCCGCTCAATCCCGAGCACGAGGGAAGCGAGTTTGAGAATGAAATTTTAGAGGGCTTTAAAGAAAACAAATATAAAGAATACTCCAGAATCGTCTATGATAAAGGTGGCGCCTCGTATCTTTTGAGCCTGCCGATAACAAACTCTCAGCCTTCGTGCACCGAGTGCCATAGCATCAACGCAGCACCTAAAAAGATGCAAGAGCTCTACGGCGATGTGGGAAATTTCAAAGGCGGCCTAGGCGATACGATCGCGATGATAAGCTTTAAAATTCCGATAAAAAGCATTCTGCTCTATCACACCAAAGAGTTTGTCGTTAGCGGCCTAAGCTTGCTTGTGGTGTTTTTGATCTGTATATTTTGTATCTATAAAATTCACAAAAAAAACGCGACTTTAAAGATGCAAACTCAGCTTTTACTGATAAATCAAAGCCGCCTCGCGCTAATGGGCGAGATGATCGGCAATATCTCGCACCAGTGGCGTCAGCCGCTATCGCAGATCAGCTCCACGCTCATAAATTTAGAGCTTTACAACGAGCGGGGCAAGCTTTCAAAAGAAAGGCTCGAAGGCGGCATCAAGGACGCGGGCGAGCAGGTGAAATTTATGAGCGATACGATCGAGGATTTTAAAAATTTCTTCAATCCGAACATGCCAAAGAAAGAATTTAGCGCCGGCGAAGCGATCGAGCAGGCGCGTAAAATTTTAAACGCCTCGCTTAAAAAGCATGTCATCGACATAAGCGTGCGGATAGAGGAAAATTTCACCCTTTACGGCAACGTAAACGAGCTAATTCAGGTGCTCATAAACATCATAAATAACGCAAAGGAGGCGTTTTTGGACGTGCCGCTTAAACGGCGCGAGATTAAAATTCGCTCGTTTTTAAAACAGGGCGAGCGAGTGATTACGATCGAAAATAACGCAAGCCGCATCGACGAAGCGCAGCTAGATAAAATTTTTGAGCCGCACTTTACGACAAAACAGCAGGGCAGTGGGCTCGGGCTATATATGAGCAAGATGATAATCGAAAAAAATGGAGGGAGCATAAGCGCTGCAAATTC
>NZ_CALIBH010000052.1 GCF_938045775.1 uncultured Campylobacter sp. | reverse complement strand
GCCGTGCTTAGCATCCCTAAGCATCAGTTCGAAAGCGCCGAAGCGCTCGCATTTAGCAGATCGCAAATTTATCTCTACGTCATCCTGCCGCTTGCTATGAGGCGCCTAGTGCCCGCAACGATAAATTTATTCAGCAGGATGATAAAAACAACCTCGATCGCCGTGCTAATCGGCGTCATCGAGCTCGTCAAGGTCGGACAGCAGATCATCGAAGTGAATGTCTTCCGAGATAATTACGCGCCGCTAATCATCTACGGAGCGATATTTTTCGTATATTTTTTGATCTGCTATCCGATCTCGGCGCTTTCGAAAAAACTAGAAAACAGGTGGAGCTGATGGAAATTTTAAAAATCGATAAAGTCAATAAATTTTACGGCGAGCTGCACGCGCTAAAGGACGTCAGCCTTAGCGTCGCGCAGGGCGAAGTCGTGGTAATCCTAGGCCCTAGCGGCTGCGGCAAAAGCACCCTACTTCGCACGATAAACGGGCTAGAGCCGGTACAAAGCGGGAATTTTATAATCGAAGGCGAGCGGATCGATCAAAATTTCAAAGACTGGCGCAGAATTCGTCAAAAGATCGGTATGGTCTTTCAAAGCTACGAGCTTTTCGATCACTTAAATGTGCTACATAATATAATCCTAGGCCCCGTGAAAGTCCAAGGTGTACCGCGCGAACAAGCTGTAGAGCTAGCCAGGCATTGGCTCAAAATCGTAGGACTAGAAAATAAAGAGCGAGCCTACCCCAAAGAGCTTAGCGGCGGGCAGAAACAGCGCATAGCGATCGTGCGAAGCCTTGTGATGAAGCCCAAGATCATGCTTTTTGACGAGGTTACCGCAGCTCTTGATCCCGAGATCGTGCGCGAGGTGCTAGACGTAATGCTAAATCTCGCCAAAGAGGGACAGACGATGCTAATCGTAACGCACGAGATGGGCTTTGCGCGCGCCGTAGCCGATCGCATAGTTTTTATGGATGAGGGAAGCATCGTGGAGATTAATGAGCCGGAGGGATTCTTTACCGCTCCGAAGAGCGAGCGTGCGAAGAAATTTCTAAATATGTTCGAATTTAAAAAATAAATTTTAATAAAGGAGAAAAGATGAAAAAAACGCTAAGCACGCTTTTTATCTTAGGTGCGTTATTTTTCGCAGGTTGCAACGACGAGGGCAAAGGCTCCTCAAATTCCGCGCAAGGCTCCGTCGCTTCGCAAAGTTATATCGACGGGATTAAAAAGCGCGGCGTAGTAAGGATCGCGGTTTTCGGCGACAAGCCGCCGTTTGGTTATATCGACGAGACGGGTAAAAACGCGGGATATGACGTGTATTTTGCAAAACGCATCGCAAAGGAGCTTTTGGGCGATGAGAGCAAGGTACAGTTCGTACTCGTAGAGGCCGCCAATCGCGCGGAATTTTTGGCGTCTGATAAGGTCGATATCACGCTTGCAAATTTTACCGTCACGCCGGAGCGTAAGGAGGTCGTGGATTTCGCGCTGCCGTATATGAAGGTAGCCCTCGGCGTCGCGAGCAAGGACGGCGATATCACCGACGTTTCGCAGCTTAAAGACAAAACGCTTTTAATCAACAAAGGCACGACCGCGGATCTGTATTTTACGAAAAATCACCCCGAGATTAAGCTTTTAAAATTTGACCAAAATACCGAGACTTTCGGTGCGATGCTGGATGGCAGGGGCGATGCGATCGCGCACGATAATACGCTTTTGTTCGCGTGGACGAAGTCAAACCCGGGCTTTAAGGTAGGTATCCGCTCGCTCGGCGATCAGGACGTCATCGCACCTGCGGTCAAAAAGGGCAACGACGAGCTTCGCAAATGGCTTGACGATCTAATCGTAAAGCTCGCGGACGAGAAATTTTTCCACGCCGACTACGATGCGACGCTAGCGCCGGTATACGGCGACGACATCAAAGCTGACGACGTCGTAATCGAGGGCGGGAAGCTATAAATTTAGATTTGCTGTCTAGTTTAGCGGGCGATCTATCTTACTAAGCCCCGCAAGCTCGCAGCGACGCTGGCGCCGTAGCTTTACAGAAACGGCGTCCATAAACGCCCATAAGAGGCGGCGAGTACTTTTATAAGCTAGCTAAATTTATCGATCTAGCGGCAAAGTTTTGCTCTCGCACGACAGATTTAGCCACCGAGTAAATTTTAACCGAGATGGAATGCAGCCTAGCGCCCGTCGTCGCGGCAAAATTTAAGTCGCGCGCGGCGACATAAAATTTCAAGCGATAGTAAAATCCTAATGCAAACTGCTCGTGTGGTAAAATTTATGTCGTACGAGGGATGATAAATCGCAAGCGCTCGCTTGTTAAACAGAGCGGGAATTTATAAAATTTTATCGGCTCATGCAGCTTGTAAAGTCTTATACGAACGCTTTCCGCGTGCGTTCCATCTTTCGATTGGCTCGTACAAAAGAGCGATCGCACATCTGCCCAAACGCACAATCTACGCAACGCATCCATTTCCACGCCCAGTTACACAGCGCATCTGTATCGCTAAACCTACGATCCCGCGCGCTTTGTCTGCATATCTGTATGTCGCCAGAGCCGTATGCGGTCCGCCACCTCTGTCATACTCTACCGCGCCGCCGCCTGCCTCATTCGCTCCAAATTTTACGGTTCAAATTTAGCTCACTCACGATGTCTACAAGCGCGCCGATCTCATCTACGTAAAGCTCTATCGTGGCGTCCTGCTTTAGCGAGCAGTCGATTCTAGGCTCGAAATTATCGCGCCAGGTCTCGATTGCCACGTAAATTTTATCCTCCTTTAGCACCGCGTTTATCTGCGAGCCCAGCCTTAGATAGATCTCCGTCAGTCGCTGCATCAAAAGCGGCGTCAGCGCGTATCTGGCACCCACCTGATCGGTCGTATAGACGTCGAAAAACTCCTCAAATTTCACGTCGTCCATATTCGCTCGCTGCCCGTATTTGCGCAGATTTCGCGAGTTTTTGTGACACACCCGCACCTCGCAGTTAAGCCTTTTATGAAAGTCCGCGATAAAAAGCACTCCTTGAAATTTTACGTCGGTGCGAGTGCCGTTTTTGGTGCGCACCTTTTCGGCGGCGTAAAAGTCGCTAAATCTAACGCGCACGCCCTGCACCTCCCCGCTCATCATATCCTCGCTCGATTGTTCGTTTATGTAGCAGTCGTAAATTTCAAAAAACTCATCCGTCCCAAGCCCGTCACTTTCATTGTAGCTAAGCCCAAAGCTTTTTGCGATGCTCGCGACGACCCTGCTTTTAAAATTTGATCTGAAATTCCGTCTTTTGCTCGCCGTCAAAAGAGCGCTCACGACGCCGTAAACAGCCACGCCGAAAAATACGCCGGGCGGCACTTCGCCCCAAAAGCGCGCCACCAGTGCGCCCACGCCGGTCCCTACGGCAGCGGCGATGATGTTGGCCTTTTTCACCGCTTTTTGCAGCGCCGCGCGCTCATCCTCCAGGCTCTGCAGATCGGCTAGAAAGTTAAATTTTGACTGGGTTGCGCCGTCTTTTTCGCTCTCGCCCTCACCTTCGGCGACTTTGGGCTCAAACCTTCCGTAGGTAGAGGATGTGCGGCTATCGCTGTCTTTAAAGCCGCTACCCTCGCCCGCTTCAGCTTTTAATACCTGTCCCTCTTTCGCATCGGCGCTAAAAATTTGCCCATCTTGCGCCGCGCCCTGCCCTAGCACGCCCCTGTCTTGCGCCGTATCGGAGCCGCTAAATTTATCGAAATTTGCGCGCTGCGTGCCGCCGTTTTTGCCAAAGTTTAAGCTGCAAAATAGACGGTAAAGCAGTCCGTTTAAAACCGGGAAGATGATGAAAAGCGCGATTATAAGCCAGTTCGTATCAAACGAGACGGGCTCCGCCCTGGTATTCAAAAACACATAAAGCCCGAGCAGCAGCAGGGTTATCAAAAATGAGACGAGCTTGCTAATGCGCGCGAACTTTTCGCGCCGTTTTTCAAGCAGGTAAAGCTCCTCTAAATCGCCGTTTCTATCCATACTCCGCCTTTTGTAACGCATTTAAGCGCCGGTTTATTTGCCGCACGCTAAATTTAAACGTTCGCGCCCTACCGCCTGATCGCCGCTAAATTTAGCGCAAGCTCGCGCCCTGCTGCAAAATTTTAAAATTTGCTCCGCCGCTTTAAATTTAGCCACCATAAAATTTTAAATTTCGTCTTTATCGCAGCACAGCTCGTTTAGTGCGGGCAAATCTTTAGCGCCTCTTTCAGCCGTCCTAGCCCGTCTTTTAGCAGCGCCCTAGAGGTCGCGATATTTAGGCGCAAAAATCTCTCGCCGCCCTTGCCGTATTGCGCGCCGCAGGAGAGATACAGCCCCGTTTTTTCGCGGATGAAGCGCGCAAGCTCCGCGCTATCCTGCGTGTAAGCGCCCGCATCAAGCCACATCAGATAGGTCGCGTCTTGCGGCACGACACGCACCTGCGGAAGCTCGCGGGCGATAAATTCCGTCGCGAACTTGCGATTTTCGCTGAGGTATTCGCGCAGGGCATCTAGCCACGCCGCGCCCTTCGTAAATGCGGCGATCGCGCCCTGGACGCCGAAAAAATTCGGCTCGGCGATGTCGTCGGAATTTAGCGCCTTTGAAATTTTATGACGCAAGCGCTTATCTGCGGCAAAGACCGCCGCACTTTGCAGCCCCGCGATATTAAACGCCTTCGTGGGAGCGATTATGGAAGCTGAAATTTTCTCGCACGTCTCGCTCGCGGCAGCAAAAGGCGTGTAACGCACGCCGGGCTCGGTCAGATCGCAATGCACCTCATCGCTAAGCACCGTAACGCCGTACTTCTCACACAGTTCGCCGATACGAGCAAGGTCATCCCTGCTAAAAGTGCGGCCGACCGGATTGTGCGGATTGCAAAGGATAAAAAGCGTCGTCTGCGGATCGGCTAGCTTGGTCTGTAGATCCTCCCAATCGATGCTATAATCGCCGCTAGCGTAGGTAAGCTCGTTTTCTATCGGCACGCGGGCGGCGTTTTTGATGCAGTAGTAAAAGCAGTTATAAACCGGGCTCATCAGCAGCACGTTTTCGGCGGGCGAGGTGAGCTTGCGGATGATCGAATCGATCGCAGGCAGCGTGCCGCCGGCATAGATCAGCCACTCCTTTTGGATTTCATAATCGTGGCGCGCAAGCCACCAGCCTTGATACGCGCTACGCCACTCATCATCCACCAGAGAATAGCCCAAAACTCGCTCATTTAGCCGCTTTTGCAGAGCCTCGATGATCTCGGGCGCTACGGCAAAGTCCATATCTGCAACCCACATCGGAAGCTCGTTCTCGCCTACGTCCCATTTAAGCGACTTCGTGCCGCGGCGGTTTGGCAGAGTGTCGAAGTCGTATTTCTCCTTGCCACTTATAAAATCAAAAAGTCCCATCTTACGCCCTTAATTCAGTAATAATTTCAGTTTTAGACGCGTCCGTTGCGCCGTCTAGGATCAGCTCGCCGATGCTTGCCGCGCGAATTAGCCCGCTGCTTGGATTTTTGACGCTATCGATTGCGCCTTTTACCTCGGCACGGACGTCGCTGTATTCAAACGCCAGCGTCGTATTTATCAGCTCGCAGTCTTGCAAGCGCAGGTTTTGCATATAGCAAAAGCCCTGCAAGCTCTCGATCTTGCAGTTTCGCAGCGTTACGTTTTTGGAATTCCAGCCGAAGTATTCGCCCGCGATGAAGCAGTCCTCGATGAGGATATTTTCGCAGTTCCAAAACGCATCTTTGGAGAGGAGTTTAGAGTTTTTGATCGTTACGTTTTTGCAGCCGTCGAAGCAGTAGTCTCCGAAGAGCGATAGATTTTCGATGCTTAAGCTTTCGCAATCAAGCCCGAAATACGCGCCCTTTGCGGTGACGTTTTTTAGCGTGACGTCGCTGCAGTGCCACAAGGTCTCCTGTGCATCGTGAAATTCCACGTTTTGCACCGCGGCGTCTTTTACGCGGCGAAGCCCTTTAGGCGCGCCGTAAAGGCAGTCTTTTAGCACCACGCCGCGGCTATACCAGATCCCTGCGCGCGCGACCTCGTCAAAGAAGCAGTCCTGCACGCGGATATTTTCGGCGTACCAAAACGGATATTTCCACTCAAATTTACAGTTTTGCGCGACGATATTTGCGCTGTGTTTTAACGGCGACTCGCCCTCGCCAAAGACGGAATTTTCGATCCGCAGATCCTTTGCGCCGAACAGCGCGCGCTCGCCGCTAAAGTGCTTTTGTCTTAATATTTGCATGGCTTTCCTTAGATTTAAAATTTGCTTCAGATTATACAAGGAATTTCAAAATTCCGCGTAGCTTAGGCGTATGAAACGCAAGCGAATTTTAAAAATTTTAAAATTTAAAGGCGGCGAAGGGCTAAATTTGACGCGCCTCGGTAGTGGTTACGAAACATATGCGGCGAATGCGCGGCAAATAGCCGCGCGCCTATAAAGGCGTTTTTGTAAACGCCCTAATGAAGCGCGCCTAGATCACTACGGCTATTCGCGTATTCGTTTAGGCACCCGTATATGCTCGAGACGTACGTCGCCCAAAAGACGCATAAAATTTATCGCGAGCGGCGCTTTATAAAATTTATAAAATTTTCTCCGAGCAACGCGCGAGTTCTTCTAAAGCGCCGTATCTGAAAAAGCGCAAATTTTACCCCGCGCACAAACGGGGCGCGTCTAATGCTCGTGGTGATGCAAGTGGATGTCTTCGCCGCGGTCTCGATCCGTAGCACGCTTTCGCAGATCAAAATACACAAAAAGCCCGCTAGGCTCGCCATCCTCGTAAATTTCAAGTTTGTAGCGCATTACGGCGTGCGTGCACACTGCAACGTCAAGCGTCGCTTCATAGCCGTCTGCGCTGCGCTTTAGCGGGAATTCCGCATTGCCCATATTCATACTCACGCCCGAAATTTTAACGCTCGGATTTTTCAGCTCACGCGAAATTCCGCTTATTTTTAGCTCGTTTGCTCCCGCTTCGATCGGATGGCGTGCCACGCTAAAGAGCGCCTTCTGCCCGCCCGCGTTAGTCTCGCAATCCTGTGCGGCTAGATTGCAGCCCAGACGCGTCCTTATGTCCTTAAATAATGCATCGCTCTCATCCGCGCTAAATCCTAAAGTGGCGGCGAAAATCAAGCTAAAACGTAGAGCCTTTATCATTATGATCCTTTATAAATGAAATTTGTGCGCAATTTTAGCAGAAAATTCCGCACCTATTAAAAATATTTATTAAAATTTTAGCTAAAATAGCGAATATCTTCTACGAAAGGATGAAAAATGGCTGAGTTTTTAATCAAAGATGCCAAGGACGGCTGCAAATTCGATCTACTTTATGACGGGCACGTACTGTGCACCTCCGAGGTTTACACGAGCAAGGTCGCTTGCAAAAACGGCATCGAAAGCGTCGCAAAAAACGCCGCACTAAATAAGATCGAAGATCAAATCGCGGGCGGAGAAAAGCTAAACAATCCGAAATTTGAGCTTTACGCCGATAAAGCAGGCAAGGTTCGCTTCCGCCTAACGGCCAGCAACGGACAGATCATCGCCGTTAGCAAGGATTTTGAGGCTAAGGCGGACGCTCTAAAAGTAATAGAGCTTATCGTAAAACAGGCTCCGAAAGCCAAGATCAAGGAGGCGTAAATAATGGACATAAACGGACTTGTAAATATGGTCTCTGCGCTCAAAAGCGACGATAAAAATTTAAGAGAATTTCAAAGCGGTCCGGTCGCTTTTATAGAAAAATTTCTAGGCGTGGACCTGCCTGACGATCAGATAAATGCGATAATTGCGGGCATCAGCTCAAATTTTTTAAGCAAAAACGAAAGCGGCGGATCTAGCTCGCTAGGCTCGATGCTGGGCGGACTTTTGGGCGGCGGCGAGGACGTGCAAGCAAACGCCGTCGATAGCAAAGGCGTGGATTTTAGCGCGCTGATCGGCAAAATCGCAAGCGCCAAGCTCGACCTCAACGGCGACGGCAAAATCGATATCAACGACGCAAGTAGCTTTTTGGGCGATCTTTTAGGATGCGGCGCAAACGGCGAAGACAAGGGGTTAAATTTAGGCAGCCTGCTAAAAACGTTTAAAATTTAAACGCAGCTAAATTTCAAACGCAGGCGGGATTTTGCGCGACGATATTTAAATTCGCGCGCGCTATTTTAATCCACGCCTGCGCAATACGGCGCTCGCGTGAAGGGTTAAATTTACGCTGCATTGCGTACGAGACCTCGCGCTTAATTAAGGAGGGCTCAAATTTAAAACAAAAGTTATTTAAAATTTAAGCCCGTTTCGCCTTTGCAGGATTTTATTTATGGCGCCTTGACGAAGCACCCCGCTCCGCTTTTTTAATCCAGCACTTAATGATGAAATAATCACAAGCGCTGCTTTAAATTTCATCTTTGCCATTTAGCGTACGCTTTAAATTTAATCGCTCTTTGGCTCCGTTTCATTTCGCTACCCATTCAAATTCCCGCGCAGCGCGTCAAAGCATATAGTCAAAGTTTCATCAAAATTTTAAAAACGGCTATAAATTAAGTGCTAAATAGTTCGTCTAAAAAGGATATATTTTATTTCTATTTACTGTTTAGGTAGTATAATCACCCTTGTCCGACAAGATAAAACCTCCTTTTTGTATGAAGCCCGAGCATAAAAGCTCGGGCTTTTTTTATGCCCGAAATTCTGCTATAATCCCGCTAAAAACCGTAAGGAAATTTCATGCTTTCACATATCGACGAAAATAATATGCCCCGCATGGTGGATGTCGGCTCGAAGGACGATAGCGAGCGCGTAGCCACCGCTAGCGGCATCATACGAATGAGTGCGGAGGCGTTTGCCGCCGTTAAGCAAAACACGGCCAAAAAAGGCCCCGTGCTTCAAACCGCCGTCGTTGCCGCGATAATGGGCGCTAAAAAGACGAGCGAA
>NZ_CALIBH010000051.1 GCF_938045775.1 uncultured Campylobacter sp. | reverse complement strand
TTATATCATTACTAAATTTTTTAAGGAGAGAATTATGAAAAAGTTTTTATTACTTCCGTTTGCTTTCGCGGCGCTTTTTGCGGCACCAAGCTGCGATAATGTCCAACTCAAAGCCGCTGTGGAAGGTATCAATAAGAGTGCGCCGATGCGAGTCGACGAGATTACCACTTTAACGGGTGCTGAGTGCAAGGATGGCAGCTTCATCTATAACTACGAGCTAAATGACGGCATGGGGATGAAATTTGACAGTGTCGGAAATGATCAAAAAACCGTGATACAAAATGTCATAGATAGCCAAAATAAGCAAATTTTTTGCAACCAGATGAAGGTAATGCATCCGCTAATAAACAGCGCGATATGGAGCTATAAGATAAAAAGTGGCGAAGAATTTATAAGGGTAGAATTTAAGCCTAGCGACTGCAAGTAGGGCTTGCGCGAGATTTAAAATTTAGCGCGGCGTGAGTCTTTGCCTGCTTGCTCGCGCCGAATTCGTTTAAAATTTATCCGCTTCGCTTTTGATTTCGCCTGTGCAAAAGCAACATGCTAAAATCTCTGCTTAGCTTTTACAGCGCCGCCGCGTATAGCATGGCGCGGATCAGCGTGCATTTTGCCGTCACAAAGCGCTAAACGCGCCGAGTCTTTTTTAAGCCGCGATCTAATTTTGCGTCAGATTCTGCCAGTGGCGTTTTTCATTAAAATTTGACTATTTCACGCGGGATTATATCTGTGTAGCAGCGCAAACACCACGTAAAGCTTTAACGCGAAATTCTATAATTTGCGCGGAATTTTATTTGAAATAGCATCGTAGATTTTGAGTCAAAATTTTAGGATTTATTACTACGCTGCACCTGCTGCGATGAAATTTTGCTAAATTTCGTTCTCGACCTGCTCGCAATAAAATTCTGCGTCAAACCATGAGCTTGCTTGCGAGCTTGCAGAGGTGCCAGCCGCTAACGCGCCGCCGCACAAAACGCGGCTAATCAAATGCCTCGCTTGGGTTTTAAAATTCACTGCGCGCAGCTATTTTTATCAAGCTTTAGCTGTATTGGCGGCAACCCCTTTATTTCGTAATTTAACACCATCGTTTTGCCTAGCTCCCGCAAACGCCGCGAAAATTCCGCGCTGCAAAAGCCGGCTTTCGTCTTAGCAAACAGCATCTCTTTTAAAATTTCCGCATCACTCCCATCCAGCGCGCTAAGATCTAAATTTGGCGAGCTATTTAGCGCGTAATCGTATATGAAGCTATCACCTTCGCATGCGGCGCCCTTTAGGATCGTAGCATCGTCGATCCTGCGCGGCACACCCTCGTTTATCCGCGCTAGCGCATCTCGTACCTGTTTGCTTTCGCAGAAGTTTCGCTCTAGCTCACCGCGTTTTTTCTCCGCATAAAATTCCATCGCCACATTTGCCAAAATTCCGATTCCAAAAAGCATTAGTAAAATTTTAATCGGCTTATTTAGCCGCGCGCTTAAGCTTCGCGCGTCCATCATCGCGCCCTTTCGCAGCACAGCAGCGTGTGTCCGACGCCTAGTCCGTCGTGAATTTGCGAAATTTTAAGCCCCGCGCGCTGTGCAAATTTAATCATATCGTCCGAGTGATAAATTTTGCTATTGCCGTTTGCCATAGCGGCAAAATATACGCTGATCTGCGTCATACTATACGCGGCGGTTTCGTAGCGCTGCCTGTCCCAAAACGGCTCCAAAATATAAAGCCGCGCCTGCTCGCTCATCGACTCCGCCGCACGCGAGAGGATGCTTACGATCTGCTCCTCCGCAAAGCAGTCCAAAAACTGGCTGAGCCAAATCGCATCAAAGCCGCGCGGAAAGCGCGTGGCGGGATCCAGCAGATCGGCCGCAAGCCCCTCTATGCGCTCTGCGCCCTGCGCGCCTGCAACGGCGTCTTTCATCAGCGCGATCTGCCCTGCAAGATCCATTATCGTGACGCGCACATTTCTGTCGTAACCTACGCACCGCTTAGCAAAGCGCCCCGTATTGCCGCCTACGTCTAAAATTTTATCCGTCTTGCGCGAGAAAATGATCTTTAGCGCAGGCTCAAACGCCAAATCCGAATAAAAATGATCAAACGCGAGCCAGCTCTTGCGCACGTGCGGCGGCAGATGCGAAAGCGCCTCGTAGATTGTAGCCCACTGCCCAAAAACCTTTAGTCCCTCTGGTTTGCCTGATTTTAGCGTCTCTTCGAGCCTAAATAGCCCCTCGTAGCACACGTTGTGGATAAAGTCCATATCCACGCCGACGAGCTCGTCGGTGAGTAGAAAATATCCCGCCTTGCTAAGCCGAAATTTCTCGCCGCACAGAAGCACCGTGCCGATGCTAAGCGAGCTTTCCAAAAGCAGCTTTACGGCGTATTCGCTAAGCGAGATCTTCTGCGCGATCTCACTTATGCTTAGCCCGTCACGTGCCTCATTAAGCGCGCTTAAAATTCCAAATTTTTTCATCAGCCGCGAGACTTGAAAGACCACCGGCGCAAAGGCGATCTCATTCGCCGTCCGCTGCGCCTCGCCCGCGCTTTGACGCTCGGCGCCGTAGCGGTCTAAAAGCTGTTTGGGAAGTTTCATTTTCGATCCTGCTCGTGTAAATTTCGCAAAATTTTAGCAAAAAATTTTAACTTTTCTTGCGCCCGCTAAGAATTTGCGCGTATCTTAGAATTTTGCGATGAAATTTTAAAATTCCGTCTTAAAATTTATGGAATTTTAGTTAAAATCCTTTTATCAAAATTTCGCGTAAAAGCTCTGCGAAAATGTCAAATTTAGGAGAATCCTTGAAGCTTCAAATGTCCTTGATGTCGGTTGCCTGCGTCGTAATCATCCTGGCTGGCCTTAAAGCCGCGCAGGCTATCGTCGTGCCATTTTTGCTAGCTATTTTCATCACGGTGCTCGTATCGCCGCTGGTGCTTTATGTCCAAAAGATCCGCGTTGGGCGTGTTTTTAGCTTCCTCATCATTACCTTTGCCTTCGTGGCAATTATAGTGTTTTTCGGCGCAGTCATCTTCGATGCGATCAAGGAATTTTCAACGCGCCTACCCGAGCTGCAAGCAAAATTTGAAGAGGTGCTAGGAGGCGTGAGTGCGAAGCTCTCTCGATTCGGCATAGAGCTTAACGCCACAAGCCTAGGCATTGATCCGAGCGAAGCCGCCGCGCAGCTATCTGCACTACTGCGCAAAACAGGCTCTATAGTCTCGACGGGATTTTTCATTTTTATAATGGTTTCATTTATGGTCTTTGAAAGCTCCGTGATCGACGAGAAAATCCGTTATTTTTCGCAAAGTAGCCGCGCTACGCACACTTTCGTGAAGAAATTCGCCTCCAGCCTCAAAAAATATCTACTAATTAAAACTATCGCTTCAGCTTGCACCGGCGCGCTCATCGGACTTGGGCTGTGGGCTCTTGGTGTTCCATACGTCGCGCTGTGGGGGATTTTAGCTTTCGTGCTAAATTTCATCCCTACCATCGGCTCGATCGTAGCGGTCTTTCCGACGCTTTTCGTGACGCTAGCTACGATGGATATAAGCTCTAGCATCTGGACTATCGCAATCTATTTGGTCGTAAACGTAGCGATCGGAAATATCATCGAGCCACGATTTTTAGGACAAGGGCTCGGGCTTTCAACGATCAGCGTGCTTGCAGGGCTACTGTTGTGGGGCTTTGTGCTTGGTATCGGCGGGCTATTTTTGGCTGTGCCGCTTACGATGAGCTTGCAAATCGCGCTTGCCTCAAACGACAAAACACGCTTCATCGCGACTCTATTAAGCAACAAGGTCGAAAGATAAAGCGAAATTCCGCGGAATTTTAAAATTCTATAAATTCTAACTTGAGCGCGCTCAAGAGTATTTTTGTCTCTTTTAGATAAAATCCGCCCAAAGGATCAAATATGACGAGCGAAAAATTTATTTACGAAGTAAATACGGTGACGAAATTTATCCAAATTTACTGCGATGGCAAGCATACGGACGCGCTTAAAAAAGATGGTGCTGTGCTTCATGACTACAAAGACGATAAGGGGCTTGTGCAAACGCACTTTCATCTCTGTAGCGACTGCGAGCGGATGCTACGCTATGCCTACGCGCGCCTTGGTGCCTGCCCGCATACCGAAAAGCCACGCTGTCACCACTGCCCGCATCCGTGCTACGAGCGTGAAATGTGGGTAAATATGGCTAAAATGATGAAATATAGCGGCATGAAGCTTGGGCTTACGAAGATAAAAAAGCTTTTTTCGTTTAAAAAAAGCTAACTTGCGCTGGCAATTTAGCTTGAGTTTGCGGGTAAAATTTATATCTGCAAACCCGCTTCATCTCTACACAAAAAAGTATAAAAAAGTGGCGTGAGAACAAATACAAAAAGATATAAAAATAAATCAAAATGCTAAATCTTAGCGCGTAAAATTCTACCTCGCAAACACAAATCCTCCGCAATCCTTGATAATAAATAATTAAATTTGAGTTTATAGTTTTAAGTTAGAATTGTGCCCAATCAAAGGAGAAAATATGAAGGTCATTACCATCGCGGTCGTTAACGGGAGGGTCGTAAACGAAAAGGAATTAATCGCGTCTATCACCGATTATGACGATTTTACCGCGGTTGCCGAACAACTCCGTAAAGGGCTGAAATCGAGGTATTTTACATCTAGAGAGCATGCGAGGATCTACAAAAAAATCAGCGTCGAGACGGGCTTTAGGCGCGTGCGATTCGACTACAAACCGTATAAAGATAAAATTTCAAATCTTATTGCCGAGGGCTACACCGTCAAGGCGATCTTAAAAAAGATCGGCGAGGAGGACGAAGCGTTCAAAAACGCCGTTACTGCACCCGGGCTTACGCACTTCATCTCCGTGACGTTCAAAGATGAAAAAACAAGACTTCGCGCAACCGCAAAAAAAAGCGAAGATTTCTTATACGCATATCGCTTTGAGATCAAGAAAATGCACTTCCAAGGCGTTAGCAATAAAGAAATTTTAAAGCATATGAAATCTCAATACGAAAAAGATTTCGCAAAAGTAAGCGAGCGCGATCTGGCAGCTTTTATCGAGGCAAACGCAGTGCTGGATACCGACCGCAAACTCTCGCTGTATAAAAAGCCGAGCCTTTACGATCCGCATTTTAGCGAGATTATGAAGCTTTACGCAAGCGGTATGCGAGTCTATGATATCTGGAAGACGCTTAAAGCCAAATACCCCGAGTTAGCCAAGCTTCAGGCGCCGAGCCTTTATCAATTCATCGCAAACAACGCCCTTGGCAAAGCCAAATATATGCAAAAAGACTGATATGCCCGCGCTTCTTTCAAATTTTACTTTCAAATTTAAAATTTCGCCGCGATAAAGATCTATGAAAGCCGGTGAAATTTTGATGAAAACCTGCGTCATTCTCTGCGGCGGCAAAAGCTCGCGTTTCGGCAGCGACAAAACGCTGTTTCCATTCCGCGGGCATCCCAGCATGACGCACTTTCTTTTTTCGCGCTTAAACCGCGAGTTTGAGCGGGTTTTCGCCTGCGCCAAAAGCTCTAAATTTAACCCGCCGCTTCCTATGATCTACGACGAATTTGAAGAATTTTCGCCGATGGGCGCGCTGTATTCGGCGCTGAAGCCATTTAGCGGCGAGCGCATTTTTATCATCCCCGCCGATATGCCATTTGTAGAAATTTCCACCATTCGCGCGCTTAGCGAGCAGGAGGGGCAAATTTGCGTGGCGGGCGACGAAGCGCATAGACATAGCTTGTGCGGATTTTTTGACGCAGCTCTCGCGCCGCGCGCGCTTGAGCTCTACCGCGCGAAAGAGCATAAGATCGGCGCGCTCATCGGATCTGCAAATTCCAAAGTGCTAAATTTCAAAAATAAAGAGCAGTTTTTAAATATAAATTATCAAAACGATTTAAAGGGCGTAGATGAAATTTAAAGCTTTAGCATTCGCGCTTTGCGCCATGAGCCTAGCCGCGCAAGATCTCTCCGAACTATACGCAAAGGCTGGCGAATACGAGGCCAAAGGCGATTACAAAAACGCGATGATCTATTACAAAAAGATTGCCGCGGCAAGTCTAGCGGATAAAGGCGATAAACCGCGCCGAAAAACCGCAGAAAATTCTACCTCGTCCGCAGAAAACCACGCTTCGCACGATGATACCGCCGTTTTAAACTCCGCTGAGTCGCAAAATTCTTTCGCACAAAATTCCGTCATGGCGGAATCCAGCGCGCCAAATTCTATTTCGTCAAATTTCGCAGACGCAGGCTCGACTGCGTCAGGCTCCGCGTCAAATTTAGCATCATCAAATTCCGCCTCGCTTTCGCAAAATTCCACTGCGTCAAATTCCACGCCGCAAGGCGAGCAAAATGGTCGAAATTTTGGATTTTTGGGGCTTAAATACTATGAGCCGATCTATATGCTCTTTACCCACGATTTTAGCAAAAAACCCGATCGCAAGGCGGATGAGCTGCATTTTGAGTTTAGCTTTGAGCGGCCGATAACCTACGACGCGCTGGGACTTGGAGAGAAAATTTCATTCGCTTACGCGCAAAATTCCTGGTGGCAGATCACGCAGGATAGCGCCCCTTTTCGCGAGAGTAACTATCGTCCCGAGCTCTACGTTAGCGCGCCGGTGCCGTTTGCGGACGAGCTAAAGATAGGCGCAATGCACGAGTCAAACGGCAAGGGCGGCGAGGAATCGCGCTCATGGAATAGGCTCTACGCGCAAAGCACATGGAGCGTGGACGGATTTTCGATCACCCCCAGAACCTGGTATGCCTTTTGGCTGGACCGCACGAACGAGGACATCGCGGATTATATGGGCTACGGCGATCTGCGCGCGTCATACACCTTCGGCAAGCAGCGACTTAGCGCTCTGTGGCGAAACAACCTACATTTTGACGGCAGTAACCGCGGCGCGATCGAGCTGAACTACAGCTTCCCGATCTTTAACAGCGGATTTTATGGCTATCTGCGCTACTTTAATGGCTATGGCGAGAGCCTCGCGGACTACAAACGCAGCGTCAATAAGATCGGCATCGGACTTTCTTTCGTAGAATTTTAAAAGGCGGGCTTGGATTAAAAGGCTTGAAATTCTGCGGCGAAATTTTATCCGCACAAAATATAAAATTCGCAGCTTTTTGCTCTACGCCGCTAAATTTTAAAAAGCAAAATTTAGCAGCGCAAATCGCCTTAAATTTTGTGGACGAAGTTTCGCCTACCGCACCGAATCCCCGCAGGTAGAATTTCTTAGAAATTAATATTCTTTTAGCTAGAATTAGGGATTAAATTTCATCAAAGGATCAAGAAATGGCACAAATTCAAGAGGCCGAGCTCATCTGGAAAGACGGCAAGCTAATCCCATGGGCGGAAGCCACTACTCACGTTTTGACGCACTCTTTGCACTACGGAAACGCCGTATTTGAGGGCGTACGCGCTTATAAAACCGACAAAGGCTACGCGATTTTCCGCTTGGACGAGCACACTCGCAGGCTTGAAATTTCGGCAAAACTCTGCCTAATCAAGCTTCCGTTTAGCTTCGAGCAGCTCCGTCAGGCACAGATCGACGTCGTCGCGAAAAACCGCTTCGATCAGACCGTCTATATCCGCCCGTTAGCATATTTTGGCTACGGCTCGATGGGCGTTTCGTCCAAGGACTGCTCTGTAAATGTCGTCGTCGCAGCGTGGCAATGGGGCGCGTATATGGGCGAAGAGGCGCTACGCAAAGGGATCAAAGCTAAAATTTCATCGTGGATGAAGCCGGCGCAATTTTCGATGATGGCAAAAGCCAAAGCAAGCGCGAATTATTTCAACTCGCAGATGGCAAATTTTGAGGCGGTCGATGCGGGATACGATGAGGCGATACTGCTCGATCCTCAGGGCTTCGTCGCAGAGGGGCCAGGAGAGTGCCTATTTATCGTAAAAGATGGGCTCATCATCACTCCGCCGAACGATACCAGCTTAGAGAGCATCACTCAAAACTCGGTCATCGAAATCGCGCGCAGCCTGGGCTACGAAGTCCGCAGAGAACGCATCGCTCGCGATCAGCTCTATGCCGCGGACGAGGCGTTTTTCACCGGCACCGCCGCAGAGGTCACGCCGATTAGCAACATCGACGGCAGGATCATCGGCAAGGGCGAGATGGGCGAGATCACGAGCCGCTTGCAAAAGGCGTATTTCGCGGTGGTCACGGGCAAAGACCCTAAATTTGAGCACTGGCTCACATACGTTAAATAAGGACGCGCATGCCAGCGGATTTGAATGATTATTTTAATAAGAAAAACAGCGACAAAAAAGGCGGGAATTTAAATTTTAAAATTCCTAATTTCGGAGGGATGGGCAAGTTTAGCGGCGTGCTTTACGTGATAATCGCGCTAATCGCGCTACTTGTGATCGCCAAGCCCTTCGTCACGATCCAATCGGGCGAAGTGGGGATCAAGTCAAATTTAGGTAAATACGATCCGACGCCTCTTGGCGCGGGACTTCACTTTTTCGTGCCGTTCATACAGGACGTATTCGTCGTAGATACTCGCACGCGTATCATCAACTACACCAGCAGCGAAGATATGAGCGCAGGTATCGCCACTAAAAGCGGCACCGCGGGCGGTATCATTAGTAAAAACTCGCTTTCGGTGCTAGACTCGCGAAATTTGCCCGTCAGCATCGACATCACCGTGCAATACAGGCTCAATGAAGCCACGGCGCCCAACACGATCGCCGAGTGGGGCTTTTTGTGGGAGGATAAGATCATCGATCCGCGCGTAAAGGACGTCGTGCGCAGCGTCATCGGTAACTATGCCGCCGAGGAGCTGCCTACTAAACGCGACGAGATCGCTAAAGCGATTGACGACGGCATCCGCAAGAATATCGAAGCACTGCCGAATTCGCCCGTAGATCTGCTAGCCGTGCAGCTTCGCGAGATCATCCTGCCCGCAAAGGTAAAGGAGCAGATCGAGAGCGTACAGATCGCCAAGCAGGAGGCTGAGCGCACCAAATACGAGGTCGAGCGCGCAAATCAAGAGGCGCTTAAAAAGGCTGCTCTTGCCAAAGGTAACGCAGACGCCGTCAAAATCGAAGCTCAAGGTCGCGCCGATGCCGCTAAGATCGAAGCCGACGCGCAAGCCTACGCCAACAAAGAGGTCGCAAAGAGCTTGGATGCAAATCTTTTAAGCCTCAAGCAGATCGAGACGCAGGCCAAATTTAACGAGGCGTTACGCGAAAACAGCGACGCGAAAATTTTCCTAACGCCGGGCGGCGCGGTGCCTAATATCTGGGTCGATACGAAAGATAAGGCGAAGCAAAGCGCCATCGAGCGGGAAAATTAAAATTTCAGGCGGCTGTGCGCTCCGATTTCGCGAGATAAATTTAATAGCGAATTGCTCCGGGCGCATAAGCTTAACTCTCGATTTTGCGAGCTAAACTTAACAGCGAGCGTAAAAGCTCGTGACGAGCAGAACTCGCGCCCGTCGCAGCTTAAACCTAGCGGTCGCTTAAATTTAACCGCTAGGCTTGTTTTAAATTTACGAGGCGCGCCGCTTCGTAAATTCATAACTCAAATTCCGCGCGCGGCGGCTAAATTCAGGGCGCGCGACTTCGCAAACTAAGGATCAAAGATGAAGGTAGATTGGCAAAAATTAGGCGGACTGCTCCCTGCGATCGTGCAAGATGCGGGCGACGGCGCGGTTTTGATGCTCGCGTATATGAACGAAGAGGCGCTAAGCCTGACGCTGCAAACCGGCTACGCGCACTACTTTTCGCGCAGCAAGGGACGCATCTGGAAAAAGGGCGAGAGCAGCGGGCACGTTCAGCTCGTAAAATCCGCCTTTTTGGACTGTGACAACGACGCGCTGCTGCTTAAAGTCGAGCAATGCGGCGGATCCGCCTGCCACACGGGCGCGCGAAGCTGCTTTTTCAAAGAGATTTCGTTCCAAAAACGCGGCGAAAATGTGGGGAGCTCGAGTGCTTGCGGCGCGATAAATTTTGCAGAGCACGGCTCTGCAGCCTCTCTCGCGCAGAAAAACTCCGCGAATTCCCGTGCAGAGCAAAATTCCGCTTCCTGCGACAGCTCGGCGGATTACACGCCTCAAAATTCTATTGCCCGTGACGGCTCGCAAAATTTTATGCCTCAAAATTCCACTGCCTCTTGCGATCGGCAAAGTTCTGCGACACAAAATTTTACGGCAGCAAATTTAGCATCGTCGAATTCCGCCGCAGAGCGCAGCGAGCAAAATTTAGACGCCGCCGCGCAAAATTCTACGCCTAAAAACTCCGCAGAAAAAAGCCCGTACGGTATTTTGGACGAAATTTATCACGTCTGCTTGGATCGCAAGCTAAACGGCGAGTCCGCGCTCTCCTACGTCGCCTCGCTCTACGCGAAGGGCGAAAACGCCTATCTCAAAAAGATCGCCGAGGAGGCGTGCGAGTTCGCACTGGCGTGCAAGGACCTCTCGCGTAGCGAGCTTTACGCAGACGTCGCGCGCGAGGGCTTCGGCGAGCACAGAGCGGGCGAGCCGCGATATGACGTGATTTACGAGGGAGCGGATCTTGTATTTCACCTTCTGCTCGCGCTTGCGGCGCACAATATCCACCCGGACGCCCTGCTTGACGAGCTAGTGCGCAGGCAAGGGCAAAGCGGCATCGAAGAAAAGCGTCACCGCGAAAAATGATGCGTAAAATTTAATCGCGAAGACGTCTTTTCCGCTCGCCCGCTTTGCGTGGCGAGCTAAATTTAAAAAGTGTTGCCGAAATTCTGTGCCAAATTTCAACGATGAAAGTATATTTCAACCGCGCTATTGCTGCGAAATTTAATTTTGCTGCGCACGCAAATTCGCGCGTAAATTTAAGCGCTTGCGTAAATCGTAAAATTTCACTAAAATTTTAAAATCAAATTTTAAAGGATAGATGATGAGGCAGATCACGATGCAGGAGGCTTTGGACGCAGTTAGCGAGCGCTACTGCAAAGGCCATCACTACGAAAACGTAGCACTTACCGATGAGATGGTGCGCCGCATCTGCGAGGTAAAAAGCCTCGTAAATATGGGCTTTATAGCTACGGCGATTACGGACGCGGCGCTGCAGCATCTAGCCACGCTGCCGAAGCTTGCGTATCTGTTTTTGCAAGATAGCGATAAGATAAGTGGCGAGGGCTTTAGATACTTTGCGGCACACGCCAAGCTCGAACACGTCGGTATCGAAAACGTTAGCATCACGGATGAGGGGCTAAAAGCGATCGTGCAAATCCCGAAGCTAAAATCGCTGCGCCTGGTCAATTCGCACGTGAGCTTTGCGGGGCTGCTAGCCGCGGCGGATACGAAAATCCAGTTTTATCTTGGCGGCGGGCGCTTTAGCAAGGAGCAAATTGCGGAGTTCGAGCAGGCGCAAAGAGACGCCGCAAAGAGCAAAAAGAAGCTTGATCCCCAGGACGCTGCGGCGGCGCAGAGTGCGCTTTTAGAATTTTTCGCGGCGATGAGCGAGTGGGAGAAATTTGCCACATCGCGAATCGATGACGCAGACGACGGCGAGGTGCAGCGCAGGTGCGAGGAGCTCTTTGCGCGCTACTGCACGCTCGTTAGGCGCAGCGGCTTCCGTCCCGAGGGCATCTCGTTTTCGATGGCAGAGGGCGGCACCTACGGCGGGTACGAGCTAACGGACGCCGAATGCGAGAGCAAAAACAAAATTTACATCTACGCCAAGGACGAACACGGCTTTGCGCGCCGCTTCCTGCTCGTGCGCAAGGACGGGCACTGGCTCGTAGATAAGTGCCAAGGCATGGACGGCGGCTGGAAAAGCCGTGGGCTGTAAATTTGAGCGCGAAATGGGAGTTTAAATTTCATCTGCGGCGCGACTGCAGAGATAAAATTTAGCCTGCTGCGGGCGCGGCGATAAAATTTCATCGGCGCTGCGAAACAAAAACAAAGAGGGCAAATGAGCGGTAAAATTTCTGCGCACGGCGATCAAAGAAGGGCGCAAATGAAAAGGCGAATTTTCTCCGAACTGGGCGGCTTCGTGATAAAGGGTCCTCGCGCTGCTAGCGCGCTATCTGGATGAGCACGGGCTTGCGAGCGGCGATGTTCTTCCTATTTTACGCAGACCGAGCACGGGGGCGCGGTTACAGAAGAGGGTATCGCGGTGCCGATATTGGGCGTCCGCAGCTTTAAAATTTCACAGCACTTATAATCCATATATAATGACGCTAGAATTTAGCGGCACTAATGTATTTTTTTAGAAGCCAATGTTTAATCAAAATTTTATAATTTTAGATGTGGAATTTGCGTTTAAATCAATTAAATTTAAGCTGCAAAGGCGGTTTAAATTTCACAAAACCCATCCAAACCGATGATCGCCTGATTTTGCCCGCTTCTTAGCCTCGAAGCGTCTGCGCATGGGCTTTAGGCGGCATGCCAAACATCCTCGCATACTCCCTGCTGAATTGCGACGGACTTTCGTATCCGACATCAAAAGCTGCTTGAGACGCCGTGCTATTGCTGTTTTGCAAGATATATCTAGCTTCCTGTAGTCTAATGCGCTTTTGAAAATCAAGCGGGCTTAGCGTGGTAATTTTTTTGAAATTATGATAAAACGACGACGGGCTGATGCCGAGCTCGGCCGCCAACTCGCGCATGTTGATCGGCTCTTTGAAGCGGCTTTTAATTTCCCTCATTGCGCGCGCGATATAGTTTTCCGCCGTGCCCTGCATGACGAAGCGGCCGAGAAATTCTCCTGCGCCGCTTAAGATTAGCGTGTATAAAATTTCTTTTACCGCCAGTCGTCCGACATGCTTTAGACTCATAGACCCTCTGTGCAGCAAAGAGATGAGCCTAGAAACGGCGTCCGCGATCTCGCAATCCATATCGCCGAAGTATAGGCTGCTGCTAAGTCTGCCCGCACAGCCCTGCCAGCCTATCTCCTTAAGCGCTTCAAGAATGTCCTCGCTTTGAAATTTAATGCTTACCGATAGAAACGGACAGTGCTCTACCCGCCCCAAAAGCGGCAAGTCGCTTGCGCAAAGTAGGAATTTTTGCATATCGTAGCGATACTGCTTGCCGCTAAATTCCACCATTTTGCCGTCGCGCAGGCACAAGCACGCGCTAGGTTCGTAGATCGTCGCGATGAAGTCTGGGGCTTTCTTTGACGATAGAAGCTAAACGCCCCTATAGGCTTCTGAGCGTGCCCCTAGGCGAGATACAGCTCGCCGGTGATCTTTGCGGCGTCTTTTAAAATTTTTATCTGCTTTGTTCATCTAAGTTCCTTTAAATTTACGCGGGTTATATTTAAATTTGCACGATTAGGCAAGGAATTTGGACTATCGTGCTACCGCAAAATTTTAAAAAAGGCTATAATTTAGCAACTTTATTTAAAGGAGAAAAGATGAAAGATTTTAGTTTTTGCAACCCCGTGAGGATAGAATTTGGCAAGGGTAAAGAGGAACATATCGGGCAGTATATGAAGGAAGCGGGCGCGAGAAAGGCTCTCGTACTATACGGCAGCGAGCGCGTACAAAAGAGCGGTCTGATGGGCGTCGTGGAGAGCAGCTTAAAGGCAAGCGGTATAGAATTTACGCAGCTTGGCGGCATAAAATCAAATCCCGTGTTAAGCAAAGTAAATGAAGCGATCAAGCTCGCCAAAGAATTTGGCGCCGATAGCGTGCTTGCTGTGGGCGGCGGAAGCGTGCTGGACTCGGCGAAAGCCGTAGCCGCGGGCGCTTGCTACGAGGGCGACGTGTGGGATTTTTTTACTGGCAAAAGCCCGAGCGTTGCGCTTAAAATTTTTGATATCATTACCCTTGCCGCGACGGGCTCGGAGATGAACTGCGGCGGAGTGGTGACCAAGGAGCAGACCAAGCAAAAATACCCGATCAGCGCGCCGTGTCTATACCCGAAAGTCTCGGTCATAAACCCGCAGCTGCAAGCAACCGTCAGCCGCGAGTATCTCGTATATAGCGCGAGCGACATCATCGCGCACAGCATCGAGGGGTATTTTACCGCTAGCGTCCATCCGGACATCGTGCGAGCCTATATCGAAGCCAACATCAAAACCGTCATCCGCACGACTGAAATCCTGCTCGCAGATCCGAGCGATTACGATGCACGCGCCGAGTTTGCATGGGCCGCGACGATGGCGCTAAACGGGTTAACCTACGTGGGCGTGGGCGGCTTCGGCTATCCGAACCATATGATAGAGCATGCGATGAGTGCGGTCGTGGACTGCGCGCACGGAGCCGGTCTTAGCGTGGTAATGCCTGCGTGGATGAGGTGGTATAAGGATAGGAATTTAAGCGCGTTTGAGCGTTTCGCTCGTGAAATTTTCGGCCTTAAAAGCGCAGATGAAGGTATCCTGTCACTTAAAGCATGGTTTGATAAGATCGGTACGCCTACTGGCCTCGCGCAGCTAGGCATCGAAGGCAAGGTGCTTGACGAGGTCATAGACGTAGCCGCGACAAACGCTAAAGCGTGGAATATGGCGGAGCTCTACAGCCGCGAAAATATCGCTAAAATTTTAGATTTTGCAAAATAAGGCACGAGCGCATAGATAAAATTTTAAACAGAAGGGGCGAGCGATCGCCCTTTCCTGAAAAGGCAGGCGGCAGTATGGGCGCGCTAGTGATTACTCTTTTTAAAAAAATAAGCGCGCAGATAGCGAAATGATCGTCTTGCATCTCTTAAGTCCGCGGGGCCCGCTGTAAGAGGGCAGAGGCGACAAGCGGCGCGTCTAAATTTAAAGCGCAGGCGGCTGCGGATCGAGCGTTAAATTTAGCTATGTTTGGAAGGGTAAATTTTGCCACATAATACTTGCGCTGAATTTGATGCGCAAATCTTGCAATAAATTTTACTCCGGCGCAAAGTTTTATCGCGTTTAATGGCTTTGCTTAAACGCTCTTATCCCGCGCTATCTAAAAAATTCGCTCGTTAAATTTTAATCTCGGCTTTATATTTGTGATTGCGAAATTTGCTTTTGCGTGCCGCTGGTGCATTTAAATTTATCCCTCGATGCTAAGTAGATCGCCGAAAATTTCTTTGTAATACTGCATGAAGCGTTTAGGAATTTTAACGCCACGGATATCCACGGTGATGACGCTATCTTGGACCTCAAAAACGATAAGCTCGCTAGTTATTTTCACTGCTTTGCAGCCGTTAAACATACGTCGCCTACACTTGGCGTATAAGCCGTTGTGCGGTGCGTCTGCGTCCTCGTACTGCCCAAGCTTGATCGGTCTTTGGAAAAGCAGATAGTTCTTATAGTCGTACTTGCCGTCTGCAAGACCTATCATATAATAATTCTCGGCGCTGTTTTTGGAAGCGGTCACGATGCTAGCTTTAAAATTTAACCTAAACGCAACCTTACGCCTTGGTAAAAAGGGGCAAATTTTACCGCTTTAAATTTACACGAGCTGTGCGCCCGCGCCTTTTACGACCTCGCCGATGACGTAGCCGTCAGTGTTAGCGAGCACAAAGTCCGCATTTTGTTTCGGCGCTACTACGATCATGCCAACGCCCATATTAAACGTCCTCATCATTTCGGCGGATTCTACTTTTTGCGCGATGATTTTAAAGATCTCAGGCGTGCGTATCGCAGCGCGCTCGATCTTCGCGCCCAGCCCCACAGGAAACACGCGCGGCAGATTTTCCACGATGCCGCCGCCCGTGATATGCGCAAGCGCGTGGATTTTATCTTTTAAATTTAAAAAGTCGGCGACGTAAATCCTAGTCGGCTCCAAAAGCACGTCGATTAGCGCGCGATTGCCTACCTTGTCGTCAAATTTTAGCCCCAGCTCGGCAACTACTTTTCGCGCAAGCGAGAAGCCGTTTGAGTGCAGACCGCTGCTAGGAAGCGCGATGAGCACATCGCCCTCGCGCACGAACTTGCTGCGGTCGATCTTGTCCTCCTCGGCGATGCCCACGGCAAAGCCTGCAAGGTCGAAGTCGCCTTTCTCATACATCGAGGGCATCTCCGCCGTCTCGCCGCCGATCAGTGCACAGCGGGCGAGCTTGCAGCCCTCGGCGATGCTTTTTACGACCTCTTTGGCATCGCTGATCTCGAGTTTCGCCGTCGCGTAATAGTCGAGGAAAAATAGCGGCTCGGCGAAGTTGCAGATGAGATCATTTACGCACATCGCGACGAGATCCTGGCCTACGCCGTCAAATTTGCGCGCGTCGATCGCGAGTCGCAGCTTTGTGCCCACGCCGTCGGTGGCGCCTAGGATCGCAGGTTTTTTGTAGCCTGCAGGCAGCCTCACCGCGCCGCTAAACGAGCCGA